>JBEVLC010000001.1:0-4136 GCA_040509415.1 Baekduia sp.
GGACCTGCCGAGCGGCTAGCTGGCCTTGGAGATCTTCTTGAGGTCGACCACGAAGATCAGCGGCGCGTTGGCCGGGATCGTCGGAGGCGAGCCGGCGGCGCCGTAGGCGAGGTCGGGCGGGATGACGAGGATGCGGCGGCCGCCGGCCTTCATGCCGGGAATGCCCTGGTCCCAGCCCTGGATGACCCCGCCGGCGCCGAGCGTGAGCTCGAAGGGCTCGCGGCCCTTCTGCCACGAGGTGTCGAACTCCTTGCCGGTGGCGAAGAGCTGGCCGACGTAGTCGACGGAGACCTTGTCGCCCTCCTTGGCCTCGGGGCCCTTGCCGACGACGACGTCAGAGGCCTGCAACTCCTTCGGCGCGGCACCGGTGGCCTTGGGCGCCGTGGGCTTCTTCTTGAGGTCGGTGCTGACCCCGGTGACGTTCTTCTGCTCGGGCAGCGGCTCGCCCGGCTTGCGGGTCTTGACGGTCGACTTGGTCGACGCGAGCTCGGCCGGCATCGTCGTGGCGGGATCGCCGTCGATCTTGGAGCCATCCTTGCGGAAGCCGTCGTCGCTGTCGCCGCATCCGACCGTGAGGCCGGCGGCAAGCGACAGAACGCTCAGGGACAGTGCGATTGAACGGGTTCTGGTCATGAGAAGGGCGGCATGCTAACCGCATTTTCTTAAGAGAAGGTGCAGAAACGACATATGAGCCCAGTACCTTTTGGCAGGTGCCGTCCGAGCCGCGGGAGATCGAGCAGCCCCCGCCAAGCCCGAAAGCCGCCGATTTCGACCAGGATGGCGACGCGACGCGACGCACCTGGCTGGCCGGTGAGCGCACCGTCTTGGCGTGGCTGCGGACCGGGTTGACGGCGACCGCCGTGGCGCTCGCCGTCGGCAAGGTCGTGCCCGACCTGCGCGACGGCGGGACGACCTGGCCGTTCGTCGTCCTCGGCGCCGGCTACGGCTTACTCGGCGTGCTGATCGTCGCCTACGGCCTGCACCGCGGCCGTGAGGTCGACCGCGCGATCCGCGCCGGCCGCTGGCTGACGCTCGACGATCGCGCGATGTGGCTCATCGGCGGGCTGGCGATCGCCCTCGGCGTCCTTGCCGTTGTGGCGATCGTCGCTGACACGTAGGCCTAGCGGTAGGTCAGGCGGCGCGAACGGCGCCTCACCAGTCGCATCGCACCCGACTAGCGGTAGGTCAGGCGGCGCGTGATCCGGATCTTGGAGACGATCGAGGTCGCAGGCGCGGTCGCCGATCCGGCGTAGTGGACCCGCAGCCGGTAGGTCCCGGTGCGGCGCTGGGTGAACCGCTTGCTGAACGTCGACTTCGACGAGATCTTGGTCTTACCGATCGACTTGTACCTGCCGCCCTTGGTGCCGCGCGCGAGCGCGAGCGAGACGGTGCCGCGGATCGTCTTATCGCGCACGGTGCCGCGCAACAGGTAGCTCGGGCCGCGGAAGTCCGGGAACGTCAGCTGCTCGAGGTCGAACGGCACGATCGCGGTGATCGTCACCGGCGGGCTCCAGGGCGACGCGTACTGCCCGTTCTTGGCCCGGGCGACCACGGTCCACGTGCCGGGCGAGCGCAACGACAGGTCGATCATGCCCGTCGACTGGTTGACGTAGCCCGCCGTCGACGGACCGTTGATCGAGCCGTCGGCCGCGAGCACCGCGCCCTGGGCGTACTGGACCTCGTAGGTGCTGGCGCCCGGGTTCAGCCCGACCGGCAGCGACAGCGTGTTGGTGGAGAAGCTGTTGGCGGCGCGGATGAGGAACGGGCCGGGCGGCGGCGTCAGCGCCACGCTGGAGGCGATGGTGTAGACGTAGCTCTCGGTCGAGGTCGGCGTCTTGCAGGTGGTGTCGGCCTTGGCGTAGTTGGTGATCGTCACCGTGTAGTTGCCGTTGCCGCGGAAGTCGGTGATGCGCGTCCAGTTGTCGTTGAGGAAGCACGTCAGCGCCGAGGAGACCGCGACGCCGTCGGGCCCCGTGACGGTCGCGCTGAAGCGGCCATCGGTGGTCGGAAAGCCGATGCCGACCGTAGGCGACATGTTGCGGATCGACGCGGGCGCCCCCTGGGCGAGTGGCACCGGGCTGCCGGTATCGCCGGTGACGGTGACCGTTGCCGCCTGGGCGGCAGCGGCGCCTGCGAGTGCGAAGAGGATGGACGTGGCCGCGGTGGTAAGGCCGCGGCGCGTGCGCGTGTGATGCAACGGAAAGCTCCCTGTCTGGACCGGCGTGCGAGACACCCTGTTCCCGCCAGGACACAAACCGAACCAGGACGTTGCGGCAGTCCTCGCGATCTGGGCGCCGGGAGGCTCGCGAGCGGACAGCCGGCGGTGATGGGTCGCTATCCGGGCGCCGGAAGACTCACGAAAAGCACGCCGGCGCCGGTGGCGTCCACCGCGCTGAGCGCGCGGTCGTCGGCGTCGACGACCGTGCGGAAGGCGGTCAGCTCGTGCGGGTGGGAGATCGCGTTGTCGATCGCCAGCAGGCCGGGACGGCGCAGGATCCGGACGAGGTCGTCCCAGTAGGCCGGGTACTCGGGGCGCTCTGCGTCCAGGAAGACGACGTCGATGCTGTCTGCCGGCGTCTGGGCCAGCACCAGGGCGGCGTCGGAGACGTGCAGGTCGACGACCTCCGAGAGCCCGGCGCGCGCGAGGTTGCGCGCGGCCTGCGCGGCGCGCTCGGGATCCATCTCGACGCTGGAGAGCCGCCCGCCGTTGGCAGCGACCGCCTCACCGAGCCAGATCGTCGAGTAGCCGTTGGAGGTCCCGAGTTCGAGCACCGACCGGACGCCGTAGGTCCGCAGCAGCAGGTTCAGCAGCGCGCCCGTCTCGGGCTCCAGGTTGCGCAGCCGCTGTTGGCGATCCTCGTGCTCGGCGTCGTGCGCGCGACCCTCGCGATGGAGGGCGTCGAGCAGTTGAAGCAGGTCGCGATCCATCGAAAATGGCGGGAGAAGGATTCGAACCTTCGAAGGCGTAGCCACCTGATTTACAGTCAGGCCCCTTTGACCGCTCGGGTATCCCGCCGGGCGGCGCCGAAGTTTAGCGACCTGCGCCGCAACCTTTCACCCCGAGTTGCGGTCTATGGGGCGATGGCCGCCATCGATGCCCCTCCGCCCGCCCTTCCGCCGAGCATGCTGGCCGCGATGGCCGACGAGACGCTGGTCGGTCTCGTGGCCGCCGGCAGCGACGATGCGTTTGCCGCGCTGGACGCGCGCTACCGGCGGCGGCTGGTGCGCTTCGCGCGCGGGTTCGTGCCCGGTGGGACGGCCGATGCCGAGGACGTCGTCCAAGACGCGATGGTCCGGGCCGTGCGGGCCCTGCGCAACGGCAGCCGACCCGACGCGGTCGGCGCGTGGCTGCACCGGATCACACGCAACTGCGCGCTGGACCTGACGGCGTCACGGCGCCGGCACCCGGTCGTGGAGCTCGCCGATCATGCTCATCCGCCGGCGGAGGACGCCCAGACGGCCGTCGAGCGGTCGCTCGGCGTCCGCGGGCTCGTCGCTGATGTCTCCCAACTGCCGGTGACGCAGCGCTCGGCGCTCGTCCTGCGGGAGCTCGAGGGCCGCAGCTACGCCGACATCGCCGACGAGCTCGACACCACCGTCCCCGCCGTCAAGTCGCTGCTCGTGCGTGCCCGCCAAGGCCTCAAGCGCGCACGTGACGGCCGGCGCGCCGCCGCGTGGCTGCCGCTGCCGCTGCTGGGCCGCGTCGTCGAGCGCGCGTCCTCGATCTGGGAGCCGCTGGCCGCCAGCGCGACGCCAAAGGTCGCCTGCGCGGCCGTCGTCGTCGCCGGCTCGCTGCCGATGGTCTCGGGCAAGACCGAGGTCACCCCCCCCCACCCACCGGCGGCCACCGCCACCGCCACCGCCGCCACCCCTCGCACCGCGCCGACGGTCACCACGAACGCTCGTCGCCTAGACCCCGCATATGGGGGCCAAAACGACGAGCATCGCCAGCGGAAGGCCGATCACCGCTCCGAAGCGGCGATCGCCACCGCGCTCAAGGACGACTGCGCCGACGGCGCGATCGACGGCAGCTACCCGTCGGCGGCCGTCGTCGGCGCCCTGCGCGCCGCCGAGGACGGCGAGGAGTACGGCGGCTGCAAGCAGGCCCTGACGCAGGCCTCGCTGCGGGTGGCCCA
>JBEVLC010000002.1:0-13048 GCA_040509415.1 Baekduia sp.
GGCGGCCGATCGCAAGGTGCTGGCCGCCGCGCGGCAGGGCATCGACGTCCTCGGCCTGGCGCTGCGCGCACCGGGGTGGGCCAACGGCGCGGGCGGCAACCCGTTCACCCCGCCGCGACGGCCGGCCGACTTCGCGGCCTACCTGCGCGCGCTGGTCGCGCGCTACGGGCCGAGCGGCTCGCTCTGGGCCGAGCATCCGGAGGTGCCGCGCCATCCTGTGCGGGCGTGGGAGATCTGGAACGAGCCCAACCTGAAGGACTACTTCACCGCGCAGCCGTTCGCCAAGCCCTACGCGGCGCTGCTGCGCGCGGCCTACTCGGCGGTCCACGGCGCCGACCCCGGCGCGACCGTCCTGATGGCGTCGATGGCCAACTACTCGTGGCGCGACCTCGCCAAGCTGCTGTCGGCCGGCGGGCCGCGGTTGCGCTTCGACGCCGCCGGCGCGCATCCGTTCTCCGGGCGGCCGTCCAACGCGGTCAAGATCGTGCGGCTCAACCGCGACGCGCTCGATCGCCGCGGCTACGCCAACGTGCCGCTGTGGCTCACCGAGCTGACGTGGTCCTCGGCCAAGGGCAAGAAGCGGCCGCTCACGCAGAACTGGGAGACCACGGAGGGCGGCCAGGCGCAGCGGCTGCGCGACGTCTACAGGCTGCTGCTGGCGCAGCGGCGGTCGCTGAAGCTCGCGCGGGTCTTCTGGTACGCGTGGGCGACGCTCGACAACGGCTCGCCGAACTCGTTCGACTACTCCGGCCTGCTCCAGTACCGGCCTGACGGGACGTTCCGCGCCAAGCCCGCGCTGGGCGCGTTCCGGGCGGTCGCGCGGGCCGCCGCGGGCCGCTGAGCAGTGCTTTTTCGCGGCGCCGTCCGGGCACGAAGAGAACGTCTGTTCGCCTGGCTACACTCGTCCGACAGTGCCGCCGAAGAACGCCATCGTCGTCTCCGGCGCCCGTGAGCACAACCTCAAGGGCGTCGATGTCACCCTGCCTCGCGATGCCCTGACGGTCATCACGGGCCTGTCGGGATCGGGCAAGTCGTCGCTCGCCTTCGACACGATCTATGCCGAGGGCCAGCGCCGCTACGTCGAGTCGCTCTCGGCCTACGCGCGCCAGTTCCTAGGGCAGATGGACAAGCCCGATGTCGACTCGATCGAAGGCCTGTCGCCGGCGATCTCGATCGACCAGAAGACGACCTCGCGCAACCCGCGGTCGACCGTCGGCACGGTCACCGAGATCTACGACTACCTCCGCCTGCTGTGGGCGCGGATCGGCCATCCGCATTGCCACATCTGCGGCAAGCCGGTCCAGGGCCAGTCGGCCGAGCAGATCATCGACCAGGTGCTCGAGCTGCCGGATGGCGAGCGCTTCATGGTGCTCGCGCCGGTCGTGCGCGGGCGCAAGGGCGAGTACGGCAAGGCGTTGAAGAACCTGCTGGCCGAAGGATTCCAGCGCGCCAAGGTCGACGGTGAGCTGCGCGGGCTCGACGAGGAGATCGTCCTCGACAAGAAGTTCAAGCACGACATCTCGGTCGTCGTCGACCGGCTGGTGATGCGCGAGGGCATCCGCAAGCGGCTGGCGGACTCGATCGAGACGGCCGTCGCGCTGGCTGACGGCATGATCGAGATCGAGCTCGTGCCGCGCGAAGGCGCAGGTCCCGGCAAGGTGACGCTCTACAGCGAGAAGTTCGCGTGCATCGACCACGGCCCGGTGATCCCGGAGCTGGAGCCGCGGATCTTCTCCTTCAACTCGCCCCATGGCGCGTGCGAGCGCTGCACCGGCCTGGGGTCGCAGATGGAGATCGACCCGATCATGGTCGTGCCGGATCCGTCGCTGTCGCTGGGGGAGGGCGCGATCGCGCCGTGGGCCAACAGCGCCTCCAACTACTACGAGCAGATCACCGAGGCGATCGCCGACAAGTACGGCGTCGACATGGAGACGCCGTGGGGCCAGCTCTCGGCCGAGCACCAGGATCTCTTCCTCACCGGCACCAACGGCGATCGGGTCGAGGTCTCCTACCGCAACCGCTACGGCCGGCGGCGGTCGTACTCCACGCGCTTCGAGGGGATCATCTCCAACCTCGAGCGGCGCTATCGCGAGACGGACTCCGAGGGCGTCCGCGAGAAGATCGAGGAGTACATGTCGCTCGTGCCGTGCCCGGTCTGCAAGGGCGCGCGCCTGCGGCCGGAGTCGCGGGCGGTGAAGGTCGGCGGGATCGCGATCCACGAGTTCTGCGCCATGTCGGTGCGGCGTGCGCTGGTCTGGCTGGACGAGGTCGAGCTGACCGAGACCGAGCGCCACATCGCGCGGCTGATCTTCCGCGAGATCCAAGAGCGGTTGATGTTCCTGGAGAACGTCGGGATCGGCTACCTGTCGATGGAGCGCGCGGCAGCGACGCTGAGCGGTGGCGAGGCGCAGCGGATCCGGCTGGCGACGCAGATCGGCTCGGCGCTGGTCGGCGTGTTGTACGTGTTGGACGAGCCATCGATCGGGCTGCACCAGCGCGACAACACCAAGCTGATCGGGACGCTGGAGCGGCTGCGGGACCTCGGCAACACGGTCCTGGTCGTCGAGCACGACGAGCAGACGATGCACGCGGCCGACCATCTGATCGACATCGGGCCGGGCGCCGGCGAGCACGGCGGCAGGATCGTCGCCCAGGGCACGGCCAAGCAGGTCATGAAGGTCAAGTCGTCGCTTACGGGTCAGTTCCTGGCGGGGACGCGGACGATTGAGGTGCCGGCCAAGCGGCGCGTCCCGAGCGGCTACATCGAGATCCGGGGCGCGTCGCAGCACAACCTCAAGAAGGTCGACGTCAAGGTGCCGCTCGGCGTCATGACGGTGGTGACGGGCGTGTCGGGCTCGGGCAAGTCGACGCTCGTCAACGAGGTGCTGTTCAAGGCGGTGGCCAACAAGCTGCACCGGGCGCGGACGCGCCCGGGCGCGCACACGGCGGTCCTGGGGCTGGACGCGGTCGACAAGATCATCCAGATCGACCAGTCGCCGATCGGCCGCACGCCACGCTCGAACCCCGCCACGTACACCGGGCTGTTCGACGTCATCCGGGACCTGTTCAGCAAGACGCCTGAGGCCAAGGTGCGCGGCTACAAGCCAGGCAGGTTCTCGTTCAACGTCAAGGGCGGGCGCTGCGAGGTCTGCCGCGGCGACGGGCAGATCAAGATCGAGATGCACTTCCTGCCTGACGTCTACGTGCCGTGCGAGCAGTGCCATGGCAAGCGCTACAACCGCGAGACGCTCGAGGTCCGCTTCAAGGGCAAGACGATCGCCGACGTGCTCGACATGCCGGTGGCCGAAGCCGTCGAGTTCTTCCAGCACATCCCGAAGATCCACCGCAGGTTGGAGACGCTGCGCGACGTCGGTCTCGGCTACATCCGCCTCGGTCAGCCCGCGACGACGCTCTCCGGTGGCGAGGCGCAGCGGGTCAAGCTGGCGACCGAGCTCTCGAAGATCGCGACCGGGCGCACGTTGTACATCTTGGACGAGCCGACCACGGGCCTGCACTTCGCCGACGTCCAGCGGCTGCTGGAGGTCCTGCACCGCCTGGTCGACGCTGGCAACTCGATCGTCGTCATCGAGCACAACCTCGACGTCATCAAGACCGCGGACCGGCTTATCGACATGGGCCCCGAGGGCGGCGAGGAGGGCGGCGTCGTCGTCGCGATCGGGACGCCCGAAGAGGTCGCCGGCACTCCGGGCTCCCACACCGGCGAGTTCCTCGCGGAGCTCGTGACGCCGAAAGCGTCCAAGGTGCCGGCGGGCGCCAAGAAGGCGGCGGGGCCGCGGAAGCCGCGGGCGAAGAAGGTGGCGGCCACGGCGTAGCGCCGACGAGCGTCGAGGGACGACTGAACCGCGTATATGCCGGGTCGTCCCTCGATGTTGCGGAGCGGAGCGTGAGGTGTCGGCTAGCCGCCGAATCGGGAGCGCAGGGCGAGGACGTTGGCGACGTAGCGGCGGGTCTCGGGCAGCATGCCGATGCGGCGGACCGAGCCGAGGCCTTGGTAGTAGGCGGCGATGGCCGTCGCCTGGTCGCCGCCGGTGTCGCGCAGCAGGCGGGCGAGCAGGACGGAACCGGCGCGGACGTTGTCGGCTGGCGAGGCCGGGTCGAGGCGACCGGCGCCGAGCTCGTTCTGGACGTAGCTCCAGGTGCTTGGCATCACCTGCATGATCCCGCGGGCGTTGGCGACGCTGACCATCGCGTTGTTGAAGCCGCTCTCCTGCCAGGCGATCGCGGAGGCCAGCGAGGCGGGCGCGCCGTTGGCGGCGGCGATCGACCCGATCTGGGCGGCGTTGAGGCGGCCGGGGGAGCCGGTGGCCGCGCCGGCCGAGGGGACGTTGGCCGCTGGGGTCGCGGTCGCGGAGGCCGTCGTGGTGGCGCCGGCGGCGGGGATCTTCAGGCTTGTGCCCGCGATGACGAAGGCGGTGGGCGCCAGGCCGTTGGCGGCCGCGAGCGCCGTGGGCGTGATGCCGTTGGCGGCGGCGATGCCGGTCAGCGTCTCGCCCGGGACGACGGCGTGACCGCCGCCGGCGCTACGGGCGGTCGTCGCAGCGCCGACGGGTGCGCTGCTCTGCGTCGCGGTGGCGGCGCCCGGCAGCCGCAGCGAGGTCCCGGCGACGAGCGTGCCCGCGACGCTCAGCCCGTTGACGGCGGCGAGCTGGGTGAGGCTGACGCCGTGCTCGGCGGCGATGGCGCTGAGCGAGTCGCCGAGGCGGACGCGGTAGCCGCCGAACGGCGCCGGCGTGGCGGCCGCCGCCGTCGAAGCGACCGTCGTCGTGCCCGGCGGCGGGATCGTCAGCGACCGCCCCGCGATGACGAAGGCATCGGCTGCCAGCCCGTTGGCACCGGCGAGCTGCGCGGGGGAGAGCCCGTTGGCCGCCGCGATCCCCGACAGCGTCTCACCCGGCACCACGAGGTGCGACACGCCCGCGTGCGCCGCGGCGGGCAGGGCGTAGAGCGAGACGACGGCAGCGAGGACCGGGACCGACAGGCGGAAGATCATGTCCATCACCTTGCCTCGCGCCGGCGGCGATCGAACGCCACGCGCGGGATTAGGTCCCCTTGCAAGGTGCTGTGCACGATGTCCGGATGCAGACGTCGTTGCGTGCGGTGCGGTCAACGACACCGAACCCGCGATATCCGCGGGTTCGATGTCGTTCGGCGTGGTCGTGGAGGACGCGCCGGGTCAGTCGTCGGAGCCGGAGCGGTCGGAGGAGCCCGAGCGGTCAGACGAGCCGGAGCTGTCGTCGCCGCCTGAGCTGCCGCTGCCCGAGCCGCTGCCGGAACCGGAGGAGTCGGTTGACGGTGTCGTCGTGGGGACCGTCGTCGTGGGCCCGGGGGGAGGCGTGGCCGTCGTGGCCGACGAGCCGGAGCGGTCGTCGCCTGAGCCCCGGCCGCTGCCTGAGCCCGAGCTGTCGTCGGAGCCCTTGCGGCCGGAGCCCGATGTCGACGGGCCGTTGTTGTCGTCGCCGCCCGAGGATCCGCTGCCGCTGCCCTTCGATCGGCGTTCATCGCTGCCACTCCGGCCGCTGCCGTGCTTGACGTCGTCGCTGTCCTTGGATCCGCTGCCTTCGCGTCCGCGACGGCCGCCGCGGTCGTCCTCGCCACGCGATCCGTGGCCGCTGCCGCCCGCTGCCCCGGAACGGCCGCTGCCGCCGTGGGAGCCGCTGCTGCGATGGGAGCCGTCGTCATCGCGGCGGCGCTTCGAGCCGCCAGAACCGCGACCGCTCGATCGATCGTGGTCGCGGCCGTGGTCGTCGCCGCGATCCTTGCCCTTGCGATCGTCGCTCCCGGAGCCGCCGCTGGAGCCACGCCCGGAGCTGCTCGCGGGCGCACCGGTGCCTCCGGCGGTCGCGGCCGCCGGGAGGCTCACGGCACGAGTCTTGACCAGGCGCCGCTTCGTCGCAGCTGCGTCAGACGAGCGCTCCGCCGCCTCCTGCCCGGTGTGGCGGTGGTGGACCACGCGCTCGGTCCCGACCGCGCCGCCGACCAGCGCGCCGGTCGCCGCGACGCCCGCGGTCAGCTTGGCCAGCGTCGCTCCCGCGCCAGCGCCGACGGCGGCGTCGGTCCAGCCCGCCGCGCCGGGGCTCGCGACCATCTCGGCCAGGCGGACGACCAGCGGGTAGGGCGTGATCGCGGTTACGGCGCCGCGCAACGCGACGCGCGCACGCATGAGGTGCTGGCGGGCCGCGCCGCTGGTGACGCCGAGCGTCTCGGCGATCTCCTCGTGCGAGCGGCCTTCCAGCTCGCGCAGCACCAGCGCGGCGCGCTGGCGCTCGGGCAGCTCGCGGAGCGCGTCGACGGTCGCCCGGAAGCGCTCGTTGCGCTCGAACGCCGCGGCGGGGCCGTCCTCGGCGATCGCGGCGGCGTCGGACGCCGCGTCGAGCGACACGTCGTCGCGCACCGCGCGCAGCACGTTCAGCGAGGCGTTGTGGGCGATCCGGTAGAGCCAGGAGCGAAGGTGTCGCACCTCGTCGGTCCTCTGCAAGGCGTTGTGGGCGTTGATCAGCGCTTGCTGCACGACGTCCTCGGCCCGGCTGGGGCCGACGATGCCGGCGCAGTAGCGCGTCAGCGGCGTCCGGTAGCGATCGACGATCGCGTTGAAGGCGGCCTCGTGGCCAGTGGCGGCGAGCTGGGCAAGGCGCTCGTCGCTCTGCAGGCGCAGCAACGACGCACCCGCCAGGCGGGCGGGATGGCGCAACGAGGGTGGGCTCATCGTCTCACTGACCAGATCCTTCGGCGATGCGTCGATGCTAGTGCCGCTTGGCTGTGCGGACGGCGCGGCTGATGCTGCCGGACGTCGTCGCGGTTGGCCGTTGCAGTTCCGTTGCGGGGTCTGACCCCGCAACGGGTGCAACCTTCCGATCGGGGTCCGACCCCGTACCGAGACCGTGGCGCTACTTCAGGAGCGTGACCTTCTTCCAGGTCGCGGTCCCGTCCTTCAGCGTCAGCTTGGCCTTGAGGACCTTCGTCCCGGCGACCAGCGCAGCGGTGCCGCAGCGGGCGCCGTGGCCGTTGTTGTGGTCGTCGTTGCCGTGGTCGTCGGTCGTGGGCGGCACCGTCGTCGACGGGGCGGTGGTCGAAGCCGGCGCCGTGGTCGTCGCGGGATGGTCGCCGTGGTCGTCGCCGGCGTCGTGGTTGGGGCCGTCATCGCGGCCGCCGCGGCCGGAGCCGTTATTGCCGTCGTCATCGCCGTGGCGGGCGGTCGTCGCGGGGACGACCGGGGCGGTCTTGCAGCGGATGACCGTGCGGCGCTTGACGTCAGCCGTGAAGACCTTGCCGTTGGTGAGCGTGATCGTCAGCTCGCCGTTGGTGAACGACGTGACCGTGCCGGTCGCCGAGCGCGTGACGTCGCGGGTCTTGGCCTTCTTGCCGTGGTGCTTGTGGTGGTGATGGCCGTGATGGCGGCCGTGGTCGTCTCCACGGCGGCCGTGGTCATCACCGCTGCCATGCGCTGCGGCGACGGCCGGGACGGCGAGTAGGGCGAGCGCCGCGATGGCGCCGATGATCCGGTTCTTGGTCATGGTCCCCTCCTGATCGGGTGTGCGTTCAGGTCCATGACACGGTCGACTCAGGAAGATCACACACACGTCCGCTCTCTGGACGGCCTTTACCGCCACAGCGACGTGTACGGTGCAGACCTCAATGGCTCTGGAACCGTCCGTCGTCACCGTCACCGGCCCGGATCGCGCCACGCTGCTCACGGATCTGACGCTGCGCTTCGGCCACATCGAGCTGGTCAGCGAGCGCGAGATCGTCCTCCCGGGAGGCGGTCGCGGCCACGAGCTGACCGTTCGCCACCGGCCGTTCACCTCCGAGCTCGGCGGGTTCGCGCCGCCGCCCGCGCCGGTCCCCGTCGCCCGGCAGGCGCCGGCGCCTCCCGTGGCCGTCGCGCCGGAGCCCGAGCCCGCCGCGCCGGAACCGCCGTCGCCGGCGCCCGAGCCCGTCGCGCCACCGTCCGCCGCGCCCGACTTGGCCGCCGCCCAGGCCGAGGCCGAGCGCCTCCTCGCCGAGGCCCGCGAGCAGGCCCAGCAGGCGCTTGACCAGGGCCGGAGCGACGCCGAGCAACTGCGCCTCGACGCCCGCGAGGAGGCCGCCCGCATCGCCGCCACCGCCGAGGAGGACAAGGCCCGCGCCGTCGCGGCCGCTCGCGCGGAGGCTGACGAGGCGATCGCCGCTGCTCAGGGCGAGGCGGAGCGGGCCCGCGCCGAGGCCGCCGCCGGCGAGGAAGCGCGCATCCAGCAGGCCGTCGCCGCCCGCGTGCGCGAGCTCGACCAGGACGCCGATGGCCGCCGCAGCGGCGCCGAGCACGAGGCCCGCCGGATCATCCAGGCCGCCCAGGAGGAGGCCGTCCGGATCAAGCAGGCCGCCGAGAAGGAGCTCGCTGATGGTCGTGCGGAGGCACGCATCATCACCCGCGAGGCCCGCGAGCAGGCTGATGCGCTGCTGCGCGAGGCGCGCGCCCAGGCCGACCTCGCTTCCGTGGAGAGCCGCGCGCTCAGCGAGGCCGTCCGCGACGCCCAGCACCGCCTGCGCGAGCTCGGGAGTCAGATCACCACGCAGTTGCAGGCGGCCCAGAAGGACCTCAACGACCGCACGTCGCTGCACAGCGTCCAGGCGCGACTGCGCGCCGGCGGCACCGAGGGCAGCGCCGCCGAGATCGCCGAGCACCTGTCCCGGATCCTGCGCGAGGGTGGAACGCGGGAGGAGCAGTGAGCGCGAGCGGCTACGGCCGCCGCTGGCTGCAGAAGTGGCGCTGGTACGAGCGCAACACGCTGCCGCACAACCGCATCCGCATCCACCGCGAGCTCGCCCGCCGCGAGTCGTTCGCTCGCTGGCCGATCCAGGGCAACGTCCTGGAGATGCTCCAGGAGGATCGTCTCGAGCTCGGCCCGCACGTCCTCTTCGAGCCCAACGTCTGGATCACCGGTCCCGCGCCGGCGCGCATCCGCATTGGCGGCGGCACGTTCCTCAACATGGGGGTGATGGTCGCCGCTGTGGAGCTGGTCGAGATCGGCGAGCACTGCATGTTCGCCAACGGCTGCTTTGTCACCGACGGCAACCACCGCTTCGACGATCCGGTCACGCCGGTGCCGTGGCAGGGCTTCACGACCAAGGGCCCGACCCGGATCGGCGACAACGTCTGGTGCGGCGCCAACGCGGTGATCACCAGCGGCGTGACGATCGGCGAGCGCTGCGTGATCGGCGCCAACAGCGTCGTGACGACCGATCTGCCGGCCTTCTCGATCGCCGCCGGCTCACCGGCGCGCGTCCTGCGCAGCATCGAGTACGCCGAGCATCCGTCCGGCGGCCTGCCGCCCGACGCGCCGGTCGCGGGCTGACCGCGGCCTACTTGTTGACGATCACGCCGACGCCGAGCACGACGACGGCGGCGAAGGCAAGCCCGGATACCAGCGCGACGATGCTGTAGAGCATCGCGGTCGTGCCGGCGCCGGCGCGCTGGGCATCGGTCGCCCGCGCCGAGCCCATGATCATCAGCGAGAAGCTGATCGCCACGGCCAGCGCGGTCAGCGGCGCGACCCACAGCAGCTCACCGATCTTGTCCCACTCGATCGTCGCGAGCATCTCAGGCCTCCGCCGGCGCGGTGATGGCGGGACCGCGGCGCACGCGGGTGCTGAACGCGGCGGCGATCAGGCCGACGACCATGAGCGTCACGACGATCACGCCGAGCGCGTCGTCGCCGAGGATCGACGTCATCCCGTAGGCGACGCCGCCGATGACGGCAGAACACGGCAGCGTCAGGACCCAGGCGATCACGATGTTGCCGGCGACGCCCCAGCGCACCGCGGAGCGGCGCTTGGCGGCGCCGGCGCCCATGATGCCGCCCGAGATCACGTGCGTCGTCGACAGCGGGAAGCCGAGGTGCGAGGCGGTGAGCACGACCGCCGAGCCCGCGCCCTGGGCCGAGAAGCCCTGAGCCGGATCCATCTTGATGATGCGGCTGCCCATCGTCTTAATGATCCGCCAGCCGCCGGAGTAGGTGCCGAGCGCGATCGCGGTCGCCGAGCTCACGACGACCCAGGTGGGGACGTGAAAGCTCTCGGATGACAGGTTGCCGTTGGCGATCAGCGCGAGCGTGATGATGCCCATCGTCTTCTGCGCATCGTTGGTGCCGTGGGCCAGCGAGAAGAGACCGCCGGTGACGAGTTGCCCGAGCCGGTAGCCACGGTTGACGACGCCCGGGCGCTGGCGGCCGACGACGCGGTAGGCGACGAGGATCGAGATCCCGGCGACGGCGAAGGCCAGCGTGGGGGCGATCAGCGCCGGGATGACGACCTTCTCGAGGATGCCGTCGCCGAGGATCGCGTCAGGCCCGGCGGCGACGAAGGCCGAGCCGACCATCCCGCCGATCAGCGCGTGCGAGGACGAGGACGGCAGGCCGAACCACCAGGTGGCGAGGTTCCAGGCGATCGCGCCGATGAGGCCGCCGAAGACGATGGTGGAGGTGATCGCGTCGGCCGAGACGATGCCCTTGGCGACCGTCGCGGCGACTTCCAGCGAGACGAACGCGCCGACGAAGTTCAACACGGCCGACATCAGCACGGCAGCGCGCGGCGACATGGCCTTCGTCGAGATGCTCGTCGCGATCGCGTTGGCGGTGTCGTGGAAGCCGTTGGTGAAGTCGAACGCCAGCGCCGTGGCGACCACGATGTAGAGGACGATGTCGCTGCCCATGGAAGCGAGCTACGAGTTCTTGATGACGATGCCTTCGAGCACGTTTGCCACGTGCTCGCAGGCGTCGATCGCCTGCTCAAGGCGCTCGTAGATGTCCTTCCAGCGGATCACGACCATGGGGTCGATGCCGTGGTCGAACAGGGCGGCGATCGCCTCGCGGACGACGCGGTCGCCATCGTTCTCCAGCCGGTTGATCTCCACCGTGTAGTGGTTGAGGTCCTTGAAGCCGCGCATGCGCGGAAGGGCCTCGGACACCTGCCGGGTCGCCTGCACCAGGATGTGCGACATGCGCACCGCCTGCTCCATCGGCGCTTCGATCCGATAGAGGCCCATGTAGTCGGCGACCTCCTCGGTGTAGTCGATGATGTCGTCGAGCGCCGAGGCCAGCAGGAGGATGTCCTCGCGGTCGATCGGCGTGACGAACGTCTGGTTGAGGCGGTGGATGATGTCGTGCGTGATCCGGTCGCCCTCCTGCTCGCAGACGAGGATGTCGCGAGCCAGCTCCTTGCGATCCGGCCAGCTGCTGAGCATCTGGTCGAGGAGGTCGGCGGCGCGCGCGATGTTGCTTCCCGCCTCCTCGAAGAGATCGAAGAACTCGCGGTCGCGCGGGGCGAAAACCTGGGACAGACGGGCCACGCGCGGCAATGTAGCGTGTGAAAGCGACGTTAACGCGCGCGCCCTCGTCTGCCTCAGGTGGAGATCAGCTGTGCAGCGCCGCCTTGAAGGCTGCGAGCTCCTCGTCCGGGATCGAGTAGCCGTGGTCCGGGCGCGGGTAGCGGTGGGTCCGAACGTCTTCCGCATACGCGGCGACGCCCGCCACCATCTCGTCCAGGATGTCGGCGTAGCGCTGCACGAAGCGGGCGCCGCGGCCCTCGCGGATCCCCAGCAGGTCGTGGAAGACCAGGACCTGGCCGTCGGTCGCCGGGCCGGCGCCAATGCCGATGATCAGAGCGTCCATCTGCGGCATGACCGCCTCAGCCACGGCGCTCGGGATCGCCTCGAAGACGATCGAGAAACAGCCCGCCGCCTGCAGGGCGCGCGCTTGACGGGCGACCTCGATCGCCGCGTCGGCCGTGCGGCCCTGGGCGCGGTAACCCCCCAGCGCGGTCGACGTCTGCGGCGTGAGCCCGACGTGGCCCATCACCGGGATGCCGGCCTGCACGATCGCGCGAGCGCGGGCGACCGAGACCTCGCCGCCGCCCTCGAGCTTGACTGCGTCGCAGCCCGCTTCCTTGACGAACCGGAACGCCGTGGCGACGGCCTGCTCGTCGGAGACCTCGTAGGAGCCGAACGGCAGGTCGCCGACCAGGAACGGTGTCGTCAGGCCGCGGCGCACGGCCTTGGCCAGGACGAGCAGCTCGTCGAGCTCGACGGCGACCGTCGAGGGATAGCCGAGCACGGTCATCGCGCCGCTGTCGCCGACCAGCACGAGGTCGACGTTGGCCTTGTCGACCGCGAGCGCGCTCGGGTAGTCGTAGGCGGTGACCATGACCAGCGGCTCGCCGAGGCGCTTCTTCTCGGCCAGCCGCGGGAGCGTCATCGGCAGGCGCGAGGCGTCGGCCGGGACGGTGATGCTGCGCATGGTGGACATGCTGTCTTCCAACCTCCTGTGAACCGGATCGGTTGACGCCCTCTAGCTGAGGAGGGTCGCCACCGCCGCATCCACGTCGATGATGTTGTTGGTGTCCTTCTCAACGTGGACGACCCGGGGCTCGTATCGCTCCAGGTCGGCCTCGTCGTACTGCGCGTAGGAGATGACGATGATGGTGTCGCCGCGATGCACGAGGCGGGCGGCGGCGCCGTTGACCTTCATCGCACCGGAGCCACGCTCGCCGGCGATGGTGTAGGTCTCGAAGCGGGCGCCGTTGTCGACGTCCACGACATGAACCTGCTCGTGCTCCATGATGTCGGCGGCTTCGAGCAGGTCGGGGTCGATCGTGATCGACCCGACGTAGTGCAGATCACAGTCGGTGACGGTTGCACGATGGATCTTGGACTTGAGCATGACGCGCTGCATACGCGGTCAGTGCCTTCCGTTCGGGTTGAGGATGATGTTGTCGATGAGGCGTACCGGCCCCACGTGCGCCGCGACCGCCAGGAGCGTCTCCTGGTCGACCGAGCCCACGGGGCGCAGGTCTTCGGGGTCGACGAGCGCGAGGTACTCGGGCTCGACGTCGAAGGGGGTCATGGCCGCGCGCGCGGCGGTGGCGATCGCGCCGGCGTCGCGCGTGCCGGAGGCCAGCTCGTCCTGCGCCGCGCGCAGGGCGCTGCTCAGCGCGAGCGCGCGGCGGCGGTCCTCGGCGGTGAGGCGGACGTTGCGGCTGGAGAGCGCGAGCCCGTCGG
>JBEVLC010000003.1:0-28364 GCA_040509415.1 Baekduia sp.
GGTCGGCCCGCCAGGCATCTATGTGCGCGACCTTCATCGGGTCGACGCCCTCCCACAGCCCCGTGCCGGGCGTGCGGAAGTCCGGGATACCCCACGGCACGGAGATACCGGCTCCGGTCAGCGCCACGACCGAGCGGGCCGCGCGGATCAGCTCCGCGAGGCGCTGCACCTCGGGCGAAGCGCTCACGGGTGCGACGCTCAGCTCCCCGTCCAATTCGGCTTGCGCTTGCCGAGGAAGGCGCTGATGCCCTCCTTGCCATCGGCGGACGCGAAGACACGTGCGAACGCGGCCTTCTCGTCCTCGATGCCCTGGTCCAGGTCACCCGCCGCCGAGACCGACTTGACCTCGGCCAGCGCCAGCGGCGCCGACTCGGCCAGCTTGCGAGCCCACGCCAGCGCGGTGTCCAGCAGCTCGTGGTCGGGCACGGCGCGGTTGACCAGGCCGAACTCGTAGGCCTCCTCGGCGCCGACCGGGTCGCCGATCAGGTTCATCTCCAGCGCCTTGTTCTCGCCGACCAGGCGCGGGAGGCGCTGCGTGCCACCGAAGCCGGGGACGATCCCCAGCTTGATCTCCGGCTGGCCGAAGATCGCCGATTGGGCCGCGATCCGCACGTCGCAGGCCATCGCCAGCTCGCAGCCGCCACCGTAGGCGAGGCCGTTGACCGCGGCGATCGTCGCGACGCCCTTGGTCTCCAGCTCGCGGAAGAGGGCGTGAGCGCTGTGGATCAGCTCGGCGCCGCTGCTCTCGTCGAGCTGCGTGAAGGCCTTGATGTCGGCCCCGGCGCTGAACAGGAACGGGTTGGACGAGGCGATGACCAGCGAGCGCACGCCGTCGGCCTGGACCTTCTCCCAGACCTTGCCGAGGTCCTGGATCACCTGCGGCGCGATCGAGTTCATCTGGCCGTTGGCCAGCCAGGCGATCGCGGTCTCGCCGCGCGACTCCAGCTTGACGACGGCGGCCTCGCCGGCGGGCTGCTCGGCGTCGGGCTGCGGGTAGGCGTAGAAGCCCTGGCCGCTCTTCTGGCCGAGGCGGCCCTGGGCGACCAGCCGCTTGAGGATCGTCGGCGGCGCGAAGCGCTCGCCCCACTTCTCCTCGGCGGACTCCAGCCGCTCGAGGATGGTGTCCAGGCCCTCGATGTCGGCCTTCATGAACGGCGGCAGCAGGCCGCGGCGCGGGTCGATGCCGGCGCCGGCCATCATCCCGAAGTCGATGTCGCGGTGGGTGGCGACGTTCTCCTCCAGGACCAGCGCGGCCTCGACGAAGGTCTTGAGGACCAGCTTCTCGACGAGCTCCTCGATGTTCGGATCGGCCTCGCCCTCGAGGTTCGCGTTGCCCTCGGTGTCGTAGAAGCCGTCGCCGCCGGTCTTGGCGCCGAGCTTGCCGTCGGCCACGAGCTTCTGCATGCCCTCGGGCGCGTAGAAGCGATCGCCGTAGGAGTCGCGCAGGTGCTCGGCGACGTGCAGCACGGTGTCGAGGCCGAGCAAGTTGATGAGGAAGTACGGCCCCATCGGGACGACGTTGGCCGCGCCGACGCCCTCGTCGATCTTCTTGATCGACAGGCCCTGCTCCTCCTGGTCGCGCCAGATCTCGGCGATGCCGGAGTTGAGGATGCGGTTGACGACGAAGCCCGGGACCTCGGCGCAGGTGATCGGCTGCTTCTTGATGGCCTGCGCGAAGGTGACGGCAGCCTGCGTGGTCTCCGAGGAGGTGTCGTCGCCCTCGATGATCTCGATCAGCGGCATGATCGAGGCCGGGTAGAAGTAGTGGAACCCGACGACCTTGTCGGGGCGCAGCGTCGCGTCGCCGATCTCGGTGATCGACAGCGACGAGGTGTTGGAGGCGAGGATCGCGTGGCCGGGCGTCACCGCGTCGAGCTCGGCGAACACCGCCTGCTTGATCTCCATGCGCTCGGGGACGGCCTCGATGACGAAGTCGACGTCGCCGAAGCCGGAGTAGTCGGTCGCGCCGTCGATGAGACCGACGATGCGATCGACCTCGGCGGCGGCCTGCTCCTCGGTGAGCTTGCCCTTCTTGACCAAGCGGCCGATCTGGCCGGCGGTGACGTTGCGGGCCTCGGTGAGGCCGGCATCGACGAACTCCTGCTTGACGTCCTTGAGGACGACGGGGAAGCCTGCGGCGGCGATCGTCTGCGCGATCTGCCCACCCATCGTTCCGGCGCCGACGACGGCGGCCTTGAACACGAACATAAGTGTCGGAAACCCTTCTGATTGGCGGCGTTTCAGCGTGCTGCGACGCGGAAGACTAGCCAGATCGGGCTATCGGGAGAGGTGTGGCGCGCACCGTTGAGGCGTCGGCGCGGGCAACCGCCATAGATACATACAAATCTGTAGTGACAGACACACGAATCAGTAGTACTATTGTGCGTCGTGGCCTCTGCTCATCTCCCACCGATCGGCTTGCTGTTCCCACTAGGCGGTCCGGTTCCGAGCGACCTGATCATCGGCCGAGACGGCGAGATCGATGCCGTGCTGCATCAGCTGCGCGAGGGCATCAGCACCTTGCTCGCTGGGCCCAGACGGATCGGGAAGACCACAGTCTGCAACGAAGTCTGCCGACGGCTGACGGAGCAGGGAGCGATGATCGTCAAGGTCGAGGTCCCTGAGCGAGCGACCAGTGCCGACCTCCTCCACCAGCTCGTCGACGCCTGCTCAAGTCTGCACGTCCCCAGGGCCCACGACACGGTGGAGGTGCTGCGACCCGTCGTCGAGAGACTCCTCGCCGACGCGGGGATCCCGCTAGACCTGCGCGCCCTCACCCCCAAGCGGCGTGCCGAGTCGATGCGCACCGTCCTCTCGTTGCCCTCGTTCATCGCGCGACGCTGCGATAGGCCGGTGCTGTTCTTCCTCGACGAGTTGCAGCGCGTCGCCGGCTATGAAGACGGCGGCGCAGTGCTCACCGACCTCATGGATCTGTACGCCGGCCACGAGAAAGTCGTCGTGCTCGTCGACGGCAGCGACGAACGGACATTCGCCGACTTGCTCGGACCCCCGATCCACTTCGGCAAGCTCGTCGACCGGATCCCGCTTCCCACGACAATCCCGGACCGCGTCTGGCGGCAACCGCTGACCGAACGCTTCGCCGCGGCCGGCTTGCGGCTCGACGAGCGCCAACGCGAGGCGATCATCGCGTTCGGCGCCGGTCGCCCATACGACACGATCGCGGCGGCGCGGCACACTGCCTTGACCGCACGACGGCTCGGGTCCACAGCCATCACCGACTTCGACGTCCAGATGGGACTGGATGCCGCCCGCCGCCACTTGGAGGACGACGGTGCCTGACCACCGTGCGCAGGAGCACCTCGCCCGGACGATCTGTGGTCGCCTCAGTGAATGGGAGCAGCTCAACCTCACGCTGGGGCAGCGGCTTGGCCTAACCGTGATCGCAGCAGCCCCTCTCAGCGGCACGACGGGCCTTTTGCAAGCGGCACTCGGCCCCGGGTACGGCGATGGCATGCTCGTCGACGCGCGGCGCTGCGCGGATGCGCTAGACCTCGCAATGGCGATCGCCGACCAGGCCGTGGCGTCCTACTGCCCCGAAGAGGTGCGTTGGTGGCAGAGCGCCGGACCTCCGCAGGATCAGGCCAGCCTCCGCCTGGCCCGTTCTCTCAGCGCGCAGAGCATCGACCTTGATGGCGTCCGCCTCGGCGAAGGTCGTCGTCTGGAGCGTTTGGACGAGGCGTTTGCGTTGATCGTGGCACTCGCGAACGAGGTTCGCGCCGACCGACCGCCGACGCTCGTCATCGACCATCTCGGCACGATGCTCGCAACCGTGCGCGAGCACGCGTCCCGCGAGCTGCTGGACCAGCTGCGGACGATCCGCCAGCGCCACACCACCCTCGACCTGGTGTTGGTCGACTACCCCGCAGGCCCGATCGTCCACGCTCTCGGTGATCCAGATCATCCGCTGTATCGCGCCGGCCAGACGCTGAACATCGCACGGGCCCACCCGGCGCAGTTCCTCGAGGAAGCGGGCGGCGCGGGCATCAAGCTGCCACGTGGCCTGCTCGGCGCCGCGGCCGAGTTGGCGGCGGGCGCGCCTGCGCTGGTCTGGCCGATCGTCGACCTGAGCGACGCCGACGGAGGCGACGACACCCCCGCGGCAGCCCGTGGTTGGCAGCGGCTGCGGGATCTCAACGCCGCGTCCGTCAGTGCCCAATGGGATCTGCTGCGCCGGGTCCATCCGTCCGCTCAGACGTTGGTCTCAGCCATGGCCTTCGGGCTTGCGCCATACAGCACCCCAGTAGCCGACAAGTCGATCACCGACGGCCTGAACCGGCTGCGCGATGTGGGAATCGTCTGGCAGCCCGAGGACGGTTCCAAGTGGGCGATCGCCGATCAGCTTCTCGCGGCGTATGCCCGAGACCACGCGCCGGCGTGGATCGCTCGCCGCACGGCGCAAGCCCGAGCGCGTTCCTGACCGCCGCTGTGAGTGCGGTCACGCAACGCGGCGAAGTGTCACAAGCGCGTCACAATGTCGGCGACCCGTTCTCCCCGAAAGGCTTCCCCATGACCCGCAGCATCATCGCCGCGCTCGGCCGTGCTCTCAGCGCCCGGCCATCCAATGTCCCTACTGAGCACCCGCACTTCCACCAAGGCGCCCAAGGCAACGCCGCCGCCTGCTTCGCCGCGGCCTGCGAGCGCCCGCGGCTGCACGTCTAGATCGCGTCCCCAACCTCGAGCTCGCGCTTGAAGCGCGCGAGCGTGCGCTTGAGGGAATCGCGCATCGGGCGGCGCGTGAAGAAGTCGATCAGCTGGCGCCGCGGCGGATCCATCTTGAGGCGGTAGTCGAGCGACAGGACGATCCGGCAGCCGCCACTGGTCGGGTGAAACTCGACGCGCTGGGTGCCGGTGATCTTCTCGTCCTCGACGCTGACGGTCTGGCCGACGCGGGCCTCGTGGGTCGTGACACGCTCGTCGACGCGGCCGCGGCCGTCGATCTTGGTGTCCCACAGCACGCGCCCGGCGCGCGGCCAGTCGCCCTCGACCTTGGCCACGTGCGCCAGACCGTCGACGAAGGTCGGCCAGCGGTTGGTGTCGTACCAAAGCTCCTCGGCCGCGCTGGCCAGCGCGGCGACGGTGAGCTCAGCCTTGACGCGTCCCATGGCGGTGTTCTACAGGCCCAGCGCAGACTTGATGTCCGCCAGGGCCTCGGCGACCGCATCGAGGCGCGGCCCGACGGCCTGCGCGAGGCGGTCGCGCTCGGCCTCGCCGGCGTCCGTGAGGCGGTAGAAGCGCCGCGAGCGGCGCTCGGGATGCTCCCACTCCCCCGCGATCAGGCCGTCGGCCTCGAGCCGGCGCAGCAGCGGGTACATGGTGTTGGGGTTGACCGCGATCAGGCCACGCGAGAGCGTCTGGACCCGCTCCATCAGCGCGTTGCCGTACGACGGGCCATCGCCGAGGAAGTGCAGGACCAGCAGCGGCAGCACGCCGGCGCGGCGCAGCTCGCCGGCCAGCGGGTCGGCCGAGCCGGCGCCGGTGGCGGTCGGCGCGGGCGGGTCCGTCTCGTCGCGCGCGGCGCCCAGCGTCGCCGCTTCAGCGACGGCCTCCTGGGTGCGACGACGGGACATGGGCTTCAGCTTGCCACGCAGAACGACGACGGGCCGCCCAAGGGCGGCCCGCCGGTCCTGCGAACGTGCTGAAGGACGCTAGGCCGTGGCGGCCGCGGCCTCCTCGACACGGCGCGGCAGCAGCGTCTCGCGAGCGATGACGAGGCGCTGGATCTGCGACGTGCCTTCGTAGAGCTGCATGATCTTGGCGTCACGCATGAGCTTCTCAACGGGGTACTCCTTGATGAAGCCGTAGCCGCCGTAGACCTGCACGGCGTCCGTGGCGACCTCCATCGCGGAGTCCGCGGCGAAGCGCTTGGCGTGCGAGGACTCGATCGTGTTGCGCATGCCGTTGTCGAGCAGGACAGCCGACTGCCAGGTCGCCAGGCGCGAGAGGTGCACCTTGGTCGCCATATCGGCGATCATGAACTGGATCGCCTGGTGCATCGCGATCGGCACGCCGAACTGCACGCGCTCCTTGGAGTACTCGGTGGCGAACTCCATCGCGGCGCGGGCGATGCCCGTGGCCATGGCGGCGACGCCCGGACGCGTGCGGTCCAGGGTCATCATCGCGACCTTGAAGCCCTTGTTCTCCTCGCCGAGGATGTGATCGGCGGGGATCTCGGTGTCGTTGAACGTCACGGTCGCCGTGTTCGACGCCCGCTGGCCCATCTTGTCTTCCTTCTTGTCGATGACCACCGTCTCGTCACGGGGCACGACGAAGGCCGAGATGCCACGGTGCCCGGCGTCCGGGTCCGTCTTGGCGTAGACCGTGTACCAGTCGGCGTAGGTGCCGTTGGTGATGAAGCACTTCTGGCCGTTGATGACGTACTTGTCGCCCTTCTTGGTGGCGCGCGTGCGCATCGACGACACGTCGGAGCCGGCGCCCGGCTCGGTCAAACAGAAGGACGCGTACTTGAGCTCCTCGCAGAGCATGCCCAGGTACTTCTTCTTGATCTCCTCCGAGCCGGCGAGGATGACCGGCGCCGCAGCCAGGCCGTTGGCACCCAGCGACGTCGTGATGCCCGAGCAGCCCCAGGAGAGCTCCTCCTCGATCAGACAGCCGTCGAGGTAGGAGAGGCCGGGTCCACCGTACTCCTCGGGCACGTGCGTGTTCATCAGCCCGACCTCGTGGGCCTTGGCGAACACCTCGGCAGGCCAGCTGCCGTCCTTGTCGTGCTCCCACGCGACGCTGCGGATCTCCTTCTCCGCAAAGTCATGGGCGAGCTCGCGAAGGTTCTTCTGCTCGTCGCTGAGCGTGAAGTCGACCACTTGAACGTCTCCTTGAAACCAAGAGGTGCGCAGGGAGAGAACGGGCGTGGCCCGCCCCCTGCATCATCGGGCGATTGACTGGTCAGTCAATGACTACCCCGGAAGCGTAGCGGAGGACCCGACTTCGTCAAGCGAACCTGAACTGTCGTCACAATGGGACGCGTGCAGGAGCGGTTCGGGATCGTGCTGGTGGTGGTGCTCGTCGGGGCCGTGATCGGCGCGGTCTGGGCGGCCTTCGGCACCGCCGAGGTCTACCGGCAGATCGGCCGCGGCGGCCTGTCGCTCAACGACGGAGCCGACCGGCCGGCCTCTGCGCCGACGCCAGCGCTCGCCGCCGGCGAGCGTGAGGCCGAGATCCGCCAGATGCTCGAGGCGCGCAACGCGCGCCGCACAGCGCGGGGCCAGGCGCCCGCCGACGTCGAAGCCGAGCTGGCCGCGCTGTTGGCCGAGCCCGGCGCCACGACGGCCGATCCGCAGCTCGTGAGCGAGGTCCGCGAGCTCGTCATCGCCCGCAACGCGCGGCGTGCGCGGGCAGGCAAGGAGCCGCTGGACGTCGAGGCGGAAGTGGAACGGCAACTCCGCGAGCTGAGCTGAGCGCGCGAGCCAGGTTGCCGACGATCCGCCGGTTCCTATAGAACCCGTTCCATGGCCATGCGGCGCTTCGAGCTCGACGATCTCGTCAACCGACCCGGGACGTACTTCAATCCCCAGACCGAGGTCCTCGTCGTCGTCGACGACTCACCCGACCTCGACAACGAGATCTTCGACCTGGAAGAGGTCGAAGGCGCTGACTGGGTCCTGATCTCCGACGAGGCGCCCGTCGACGAGCACGTCCGCGACGACCTCATCGAGCGCTTCCAGACGCGCCACTCCGCGTCGGCGACCGGCGACAGCCTGGCCGAGCCCGAAGACGATCCCGATGACTTCGATGGGTTCGAGGTCCAAGACCCCGACGAGGACGAGCTCTAGGACTTCTTGGCCGGCGTCGCGTCGCTCGACGCCGGCGTCTCGGCCTTCTTGCCGACCTCGACCACCTTGTGGTCGGCGCCCTTGCCGCCGTAGACGTGGAACTGGCGGCCGTCGCGCCAGACCAGATCGAACGCCTGGCCGCTGCGGACGTTGCCCGACAGGTTGATGCACTGGTCGTCGCGGGCGCCGCCCTTAATGCGGGCGAACTGGTGGCCGTCGACCTTGGTCAGCTTCTCGCCGGACTTCAGGTCGGCCTTGGCCTCGGCGAAGAGCGTCGCGAAGCTCTTCTTGGCCTCGGTCGCAGCGGGCGTCGACGCACCCGTCGACGACGTGTCGGTCGCCGGCGTGGCCGCCGCGGCGGTGGCGCGGATCGCGTCCATTAACCGTGTGGTCGGACGGGCGGCCCACGCCCTTGAGCGGCGCTACGTGCCGGCGAACAGGAACGTCAGGCCGAGCACGACGTACACGGCGAGCAGCTGCAACCCCTCGAACCACGTCGACTCACCCTCGTTGGTGACGTGGTTGGCGATCATCACCGCCAGGATGACGGCGCCGACCTCGAAGCCGTTGAAGACCAGCGCCATCGGGTGCGGGCCGATGAAGAACGAGCAGAGGACCAGCAACGGCGCGGCGAACAGCGCGATCTGCGCGCTGGAGCCGATCGAGATGTTGACCGCGAGGTCCATCTTGTCCTTGCGCGCGACGAGCACCGCGACCCAGTGCTCGGCCGCGTTGCCGACGATCGCGACGACGATCACGCCGATGAAGAACTCGCTGAGGCCCACGCCCTCGGCCGCCTCGGAGATCGAGCCGACGAGGATCTCCGACATCACGCCGACCGCCACGCCGGCGATCGCGAGCATGATGATGGACTTCCTGATCGTCCACGGCTCGCCGCCCTCGTCGTTGGTACCGGGCTCAGCGCCGTCGCCGTGGTCGGGGTTGAAGAGGTCGCGGTGGGTCTTCAGCGAGAAGAGCAGGCCCGCGCAGTAGGTCGCCATCAACACGAGCGCGACCGCGAGCGAGAGGTTCTCGACGTCAGACGGGTAGTTGACGATCTCGTCGCCGGGCAGCGGCAACCCGTTGCCCGCGATCAGCTCGAAGATCGCCGGCATCACCAGCGCGACGGCCGCGAGCAGCAGCATCGCCGACTGCGACGAGGCGGCCGTGCGGTCGAACT
The DNA here is from genome assembly GCA_040509415.1 of Baekduia sp. GTDB lineage: Bacteria > Actinomycetota > Thermoleophilia > Solirubrobacterales > Solirubrobacteraceae > Baekduia. The sequence goes on from JBEVLC010000003.1 coordinate 8,989, forward strand.
TCTGGCGGTCACGTCCAAGGCCGCCGATGAACATCGAGGCACCGAGGACGAGCAGGATGTTGCCGAGGATCGAGCCGATCAGCGAGGCCTTGACGACCTCATGCAGGCCGGCGTTGAGCGCAAAGAGCGCGATGATGATCTCCGGCGCGTTGCCGAAGGTCACGTTGAGCAGGCCGCCGATGCCAGGGCCCGAGCGGTGGGCCAGCTCCTCGGTCGCGCGGCCCATCAGCGCCGCCGTCGGGATCACGCCACCGGCGGAGACGAAGAAGATCGCGGTCGGCGACGCGTGGACGAGGTCCAGGACGATCGCCAGCGGGATCAGCGGGACCAGGAGGTATGGCCAGCCCTGGCCGCTGAGGAGGAACGAGCGCAGCTGCACGGCAGGCACCCTACTTGTTGAGGTACTGGGCGCAGTCCTGGACCTTGGCGAGGTCCTCACTTGCGTCGATGATGCACTGCGTGTAGGTGGCCTGCGGGCCGGTGGTAACTGGCGGCGCGGCGGGCGTCGTGGCCGTCCCAGGCGTCGCGGTGGTGTCGGGCGTCGTCGTCGACGCCGAGCCGCTGACGCCCGCCAGGCCGAGGTCGGAGAGCGCGCTGCGCAGCTCGCTGATCGGCCGCACGTTGGCGGGCTTGACGATCTTCTGGGCCTGGTTGAGCTGGGCGATCGTCACCTGGAAGATCACGTGGCCGGTCTGCAGGTTGCCGGCCTTGGCGCGCAGCTCTTTGGGGACGTTGACCTGGACATTGACCGCGACCTTGCGCAGCGTGTGGTCCTTGGCACCGGTCCAGACGTCGACCTTGGCCGACGTGATGGACTTGGTGATGACATCGCGCTGCTCGGCGCTGAGCGAGGTCGGGACCGCGGTGCCGGTCGCGGCGCCGCCGGCCGACGTCACGTCCTTGGCCTTGCCCAGCAGCGTGTTGACGTCCTCCAGCAGCTTGGCGACGTTCACGCCCGAGGTGAGATGGACCGTCCGCGTGCCGGCGATGTCCTCGGTGCCGGCGTTCTTGGGGTCCTTCAGCCAGCGCAGCGGCGAGATGCCCAGCGCCGAGAGCGACGCCTGGTCGTCGCTCGTGCGCTTGGAAGAGGAAGAGGCCTTGGCCTTCTCATAGCCCGTCTTGAAGGTCTCGTAGAGCTCGGCGCCCAGGTCGAAGGCCTGGCCCTCGATGGTCAGGTAGCCGCCGCCGTCAGCGAACACGGCGCCGACGGTGACCGGCTTCTCGCCGCCCTGGAGGTCGAGGCCGAGCGCGAAGTCCGGCAGCGTCTTGCCGCCGTTGGACTGGAAGGGGCCGTTGAGGTGCAGGCTCAGCGGCTCGGTGAACCGGGCGAGGCCTTTGAGATCGACGTCGAGGTTGGCGTCGAGGCGCCCGCTGCGGATCGGGTGGTTGGCGCCGAAGGTGTCCTTGAGCAGGGTCGTGGCGTCGGCATCTGCGCCGCTGCTCTTGTCGTCGCTGCCGCCGCAGGCGACCAGGCCCAGGGTGGTCAGGGCGGCGAGGAGCGCGAGGACAGCGAAGCGGCGGGAGAGCAAGCGGGACATGGCATTCGGGCACCGCGGCAAGGATGGTTGCGGGGCCGGAGAGCGGCGAGCGTACCATCGACGTCGTGCGTCGGACGCCGGTTGCTGTGCTCCTCGCGGCGCTGTTGTGCGCCGTCGTCGCCGCGCCCGCGCAGGCGGCAAAGCGGCCGACCGTGCGCGCCGAGCTGCAGCGGCTGCAGACGGCGGGTGAGATCGACCGTCTGACCGCCGACGGCTATCGCAAGTCCTACAGCTCGGCCAAGGCGACGCTCAAGAAGCTCAGCGGCTTCCGGCGTGTCCAGCTCAAGGCCGTCTTGGCCAACGTCGACGCCACGGCGGCCGGTGGCCTCTTCCTCCCGTCGCGCCTGCCCGCGGTCTTCTTGACGCTGCAGCGCAACCGCGCGTGGTGGTCTGCCTCCCCTCTGCCCTTCGCCGGTCAGCGCGAGACCTTCGCGCCGAGCCAGATCGTCTGGCAGTTCTATCCCGGCCAGGGCTGGCAGATCCAGTGGCTGGGCACCTTCGGCAAGGCCAATGCCTTGTGGATGGTCAAGACGCGCGACAGTGACTTGCGCGCGCTACTCGACGAGGCGCTCGGGCTGGCGACCCAGCGTGCCGGAGGCATCGCCTTCGAGTACTTGTTCCACTTCGACGGTGGCCGCCCGCCGTGGGTCAGCGGGCTGGCGCAGGGCACCGGGCTGTCGGCGCTCTCGCGCGGCGCGGTGCGCCTGAAGGACACCAAGTACTTCGATGCCGCCCGCTCGGCCCTGGGGATCTTCAAGGCGGCGCCACCGACCGGCGTGCTGGACAAGACGGCCGCCGGCGCCCACTACCTGCAGTACTCCTACGCGCGCAAGCTGCACATCGCCAACGGCTTCACGCAGGCGCTCAACGGCCTCCATGACTTCGCGACGCTCGCCAACGACGAGGAGGGGCGTGCGCTGTTCAGCGCCGGCGAAGCCGAGCTGCGGGTCGAGTTGCCGAGCTTCGACACGGGCGCGTGGTCGCTGTATTCGAGGCCAGGGGCTGAGTCCGACCTCGGCTACCACAAGGTCTTGCGCGACTTCCTGCGCGGGCTTTGCGACCGGCTGACCGAGGACCAGGCCCGCGCCGCACCGCCCTCGTCCTCGTCCTCCTCCACCGCCCCACCCTCGACCGGCGGCACTCAGGCCGGGACCGTCCCCGCCGCGCCCGCCACCGACCCGACGCTGTACTGCGACACCGCACAGCGCTTCACCACCGACCTCACGACCAAGCCCGTGCTGGAGATCGCGCCGCCCAAGACGCTGCGCGCGAAGGGCTCGGGCACGGTGCGCTTCACGCTGTCGAAGGTCTCGACCGTGACGATCACCGCGGCGCGTCGCGGTTCGGTGATCCTGCACCGCACCACGCGGTTGGGCCGTGGCCGCCACACCGTGGACCTGCGGCCGACGAAGGCCGGCCCGCTGCTCGTCGGTGTCCGCGCGGTCGACCTGGCCGGCAACGCCGGCGCCGCGCAGGAGACGGTCCACGTCAAGCCCGCGGCGAAGAGGGACAAGGGCGATTAGGCTTCGCGCTCTTGGGAGCCCCGCGCACGATCCTCTACACGGGCAAGGGCGGCGTCGGCAAGACGTCGGTCGCCGCGGCCACCGCGCGCCGCTGCGCGGCCGCGGGCCTGCGCACCGTGGTGCTGAGCACCGATCCGGCGCACAGCCTGTCGGACGTGCTGGGCCAGCCGCTCGGCGCCGAGCCGGTCGCAATCGGCGACCTGCTCTGGGGCCAGGAGGTCAGCGCCCAGGACGAGATGGAGCGCAACTGGGCCGGCGTGCAGGACTGGCTCGGCGACCTGCTGATCACCCGCGGCGTCGACCGCATCAGCGCCGAGGAGCTGACCGTCCCGCCCGGGATGGACGAGCTGTTCAGCCTGCTGGCGATCAAGCGCCACTACGAGTCCGGCGACTACGACGCGGTGATCGTCGACTGCGCGCCGACCGGCGAGACGCTGCGGCTGCTGTCGTTCCCCGATGTCGCGCGCTGGTGGCTGGACAAGGTCTTCCCCCAGCAGGGCCGGATCCTCGACGCCGCCCGCCCCTTCGCGCGCGCCGTGCTCGACGTCTCGCTGCCGGGCGCCGAGGTCTTCGACGACGTCCAGCGTCTCGTTGGCAACCTGATTGCCATGAACGAGATCCTGCGCGACAACGAGCACGTCTCGGTGCGGCTGGTGATGACGCCGGATCGGATGGTCGTCGACGAGGCGCGGCGCACGTTCACCTACCTCAACTTGTACGGGTACTTGACCGACGCGGTCGTGGTCAACCGCGTCTTCGGGTCCGAGGTCGGCGACTACTTCGGCGCGTGGCGTGAGCGCCAGCAGGAGCAGCTGAGCGCCGTGCGCGACGCGTTCGCCCCCGTGCCCGTCTTGCAGGCACCGTACTTCGAGGAGGAGGTCATCGGGGCGACGATGCTCGACCGCCTCGGCGAGGCGCTGTTCGCCGGCAGTGCCGTCCCGGCCGCCCACGCACTGCACCACCACTCCGTCTCCGAGCGCCTCGAACTGCGCGCCGACGGCGCGACGCTGCGGCTGGAGCTGCCGTTCGCCGACAAGGGCGACATCTCGCTCAAGCGCCTCGGACCGGAGCTGATCGTGCGCGTCGACGGGCACAAGCGCACGATGCTGCTGCCGCCCGCGCTGGATGATCTCGAGCCCGCAAGCGCCACCTTCGAGGACGGCGCGCTGACCATCACCTTCGAGCCCGTCGCCACCGCGGCCGCCACCGATGGCTGAGCCCGAGCCGATCCGCCTCGACGAGCTGCGCGCGCGGCTGCGCGAGACCCAGGCCGCCGCCGAGCGGCTCGCTGGTCAGATCCCGGCGCAGGGCTGGGCCTCGGGGCGGGAGCGCACCGAGACCGCCGAGGAGATCCAGGCGCTGGTCAGCATCCTCTCGGCACTGCGCGCCGCGGTCCCCGACGACCTCTGGGAGCAGGTGCGCGAGATCGTCCGCCAGCTGCTGCTGTTGCTGCGCGCGCTGCTGGACCTGGTCGTCGAGCGCCTCGGCGCCGACGAGCGGGCGGGTGGGGCGGGCACGGCACGTCCGGGCGGCTCCGGCCTGCAGGACATCCCGATCACCTGATCCGATCCTGTCGCACGCCTACAATCGGCCTCTGATGGCGCAGGAGGCATCGGCATGATCGGGCGTGTGCGACGCGCCTTTGGCGTCCTGGCGCCGGAGCAGCGCCTGGCAGGCGCCTGCGCGATCGGGCTGTTCTTGACGATGTTCTTGCCGTGGTACACCCGCGACACGACCGCGGTCGTCGGCGGCAAGCTGCAGACCGTCGGCTCGACGCTGATGGCCTTCAAGGCCTTCTCGTTCGTCGAGGCGGCGATCCTGCTGGTCGCCGTCGGCGTGCTCGTGCTGCTGTTCGCACGCGGCGAGCGCAAGGCCTTTCACCTGCCGGGTGGCGACGGCTTGGTCATCTTCGCCGCCGGCGCCTGGGTCGCGCTGCTGTGCTTCTACCGGCTGATCGACAACAAGACCGGCTCGACGACCGAGTTCCAGAAGGTCGACTACGGCGTCTCGTGGGGCATCTTCGTCACGCTGCTCTGCGGGCTCGCGCTCGCCTACGCCGGCCAGCGGCTGCGGCTCGCGCGCGTCGCCGAGCCACCGCTGCCGGGCGAAGGGCCGGATGCGCCAACGGTCGCCGACCGGCGGGCGCGGCGCCAAGCCGAGCGCGAGCGGCCGCCGCGCCAGGAACCGCCACCGCCGCGCGTCGACGAGGCCCCGACCTCGGTCGCGCCCGCCGCGGCGCCGACGGTCCGGCGTCCGGTGCGCCCGGACCGCCCGGAGATCGACGGCGGGACGCAGCTGAGCTTCGACGAGCAGGAGTAACGAGTCGCCAGGGCGGGAACGCCTTGGTCATGCTCTTGCGCCGACGCCGTACCGCAGACCCCGTCGCCGACGATCGCGAGGTCGTCGTCGAGCACGGGCCGTCGCTGGCCAAGGGGCCCGCGCTCATCGCCGGGTCGATCCTGGTCGCCTTCGGGCTCGCGAGCCTGTTGAAGAACAACGACTTCCCGTCGTTCTCGGCCAGCTTCCCCGACGGGGAGGTCCAGGGCACGAACTTCCTCGGCTTCGAGGTCAACGGCTGGACGGCGTTCTTCTCGATCACCGCGGGTGCGCTGCTGCTGTTCGGTGCCGCCCAGCACCATCTGGCCAAGATGATGTCGTTGCTCGTCGGGCTCGCCCTGGCGGCGTGCGCCGTGATCGCCGTCATCGACGGTCAGGACGTCCTCGGTCTCGCGGCCGCCAATTTCTGGACCAAGCTGGGCTTCGCCGTCGCTGGCGGTGTCCTGCTGGTCAACGCGCTGATGCCGCGCACGACGCGGCGGCGCGAGGTCGCCCCGACGACGACGGCCCCGGTCGGCGACGAGCAGCGCTTCAGCAGGCGCGGCGACGAGGCGCCGACGACCGTCGGCGAGCGCCCGGTCGGCACCGACGCCAACGCCGGCGCGCCGACCACGGCGCACCGCCGGCCCTAGAAGTCCAGCGGACCGCTGTCCTGGTAGGACTGATAGGCGCCCAGGAACAGCAACGCGGTGGCGAGGAAGAGGATCGCGAGCCCGATCCCGACGATGCGGTAATCGCGGAAGATGTGGCCCATCACGGCCAGCACGAAGCCGAACGCCATCGCCGCGTAGATCGGTGTGGCGGAGAGGGCTCCGAGCATCAGCACGGGGTGGGACCCTAGGGCCTCGTAGACTTTCGCGTCCATGTCGGTCGAGCCCAACTCCGTCACAGACGTCCACGATGGCCTGCGGGCGACGGGCTACCTGCCCGGCGAGTCCACCGCGCTGGTCAGCTACCTCGCCGCCAAGCTCGGCAAGCCGATCCTCGTCGAGGGTCCCGCGGGCGTCGGCAAGACCGAGCTCGCCAAGGCGCTGAGCAAGTACCTCGACCGCGAGCTGGTGCGGCTGCAGTGCTACGAGGGACTCGACGAGGCCAAGGCCCTGTACGAGTGGAACTACCGCAAGCAGCTGCTGCGCATCCAGGCCGAGCGCCAGGGCACGGGCTGGGATGACGTCCAGGACGACATCTTCGGCGAGGAGTTCCTGCTCGAGCGCCCGCTGATGACCGCGATCGCGTCCGAGAAGCCCGTGGTGCTGTTGATCGACGAGATCGACAAGACCGACCAGGAGTTCGAGGCGATGCTGCTGGAGGTCCTCTCGGACTTCCAGATCTCGATCCCCGAGCTGGGCACCGTGCGGTCCAAGTCGCACCCGGTCGTGCTGTTGACCTCCAACAACACGCGCGAGCTGACCGAGGCGCTCAAGCGCCGCTGCCTCTACCTCTGGCTCGACTACCCCGAGCTCGAGCACGAGCTGGAGATCGTCCGGCTCCACACGCCTGACCTGCCCGAGGCCGTGGGCCGCAAGCTCGTGGAGGTCGTCGCCATGGTCCGTGATCTCGACCTCAAGAAGCCGCCGTCGATCGCGGAGTCGATCGACTGGGCGCGTGCCCTGCTGTTGCTCGGCGCCCAGGACATCGACACCAAGACGTTCAACGAGACGATCTCGGTGATCGTCAAGCACCGCACGGACCTCGACATCGTCGCCGAGCGCGTCGGCGTGAAGCTCGGTGCCCCCGCTCCCTCATAGAAACGCTCGCCGCGCGGGCGTCCACGGCTCGGCCCAGCTCGAGCGCCCCGGCATGGCCGGACGGCTGCTGGAGTTCGGCGAGGAGCTCCGTGGCGAGGGCGTCGCGATCGGCACCAGCGAGCTGCTCGACGCCTTCGCCGCCCTGCAGCACGTGCCGTGGACCGAGCAGGTCGACTTCCGCGAGGCGCTGGCCGCGACGCTGGCCAAGTCCCAGGACGACCGCCGCGTCTTCGAGCTCGTCTTTGACCGCTTCTTCTTTCGCGCTGCCGAGCTGGCGGCGATCGAGGAGGGCGTGCGCGAGGAGGGCGGGATCTCACCCGACGACGCCGGCGCGATGGACATGGAGGAGCTGCGCCGCCAGGTCGCGGCCGCGGTGCGTGACGGCAACCAGGCACTGATGCGCGACCTCGCGCGGCTGGCGATCGCGGCGTTCGGCCGCCAGGGCGAGGGCTCGGGCGTCATCGGCGTCGACGTCCAGCGCATCCGCCGCTCGCTGGCGCTGCGTGCCGACCCGCAGCCCGACCTCCCGCCGCAGGATCCTCGCCGCGACGGCCTGCCGCGCGACGAGATCCGCCGCTTCGAGGCGCTGCTGCGCCAGGAGCTGGAGCGGGGGCAGATCGAGCGCACCGAGCAGTTGAGTCCCGCGCGACCGCTGAACGAGCTCGACCGCGCGCTGCCGTCCGGACCGCTGCAGGATCTGGCCGCCGTGCACCGCGTCGTCGCCCAGCTCAAGCGGCGGCTGAAGACGCAGGGCAACGAGCAGCGCGGCCAGAAGCGCCACGCGGCCGTCGACATGCGCAAGACGATGCGCGCGTCGCTGGAGTTCGGTGGCGTGCCGGCGGTCATCAAGGAGAAGCCGGTGCGACCGCGGCGGCCGGAGATCTACGTGCTCTGCGACGTGTCGACGTCGGTGACCAGCGCCTCGGTCTTCTTCTTGTCGGTCTTGCACGCGCTGCACGACTCGTTTCGCAAGATGAGGTCCTTCGTCTTCATCGAGCGGATCTCCGAGGTGACCGAGATCTTTGCCAAGGAGCGCGACTTCAAGGCGGTCTCCGAGGCCATCGGCCGCGATTCCGGCGTGGCCGACATCAGCGGCTACACCGACTACGGGCGCGTCTGGACCGAGTTCCGCGAGCTCGTCGAGGATGACCTCCATCCGCGCGCGACCGTCATCGTGCTCGGCGACGCCCGCACCAACGGCCGCGACCCGCGCGCCGACATCTTCGCCAAGATCGCCTCCAAGGCCGGCCGCACCTTCTGGCTGAACCCCGAGCCACGGTTGTACTGGAACTACGGCGACTCGGTGATCTCCGCCTACGAGCAGCACTGCGACGCCTACGAGTGCTGGACGACCCAGCAGCTCGAGGACTTCGTCAAGGCGTTGACGCAGCCGATCCGGCGCTGAGCGCGCTAGTGTGACCGTTGGTAACACAGGGGGGCTCGCGGAAGCGGGCTGAGATAGCGCCTCGAGATCCCGGCGCTGACCCTTCGAACCTGGTCGGGGTAATGCCCGCGGAGGGAGCGGATGGCGACGAGGGTCGGGGCGGTGGTCGCAGCGCCTCGCGATGTCGAAGGTGATGTGCATCTGGAGGGTGTGACCCGCCGGTTCGGTGAGGTCGTTGCCCTGCAGGACGTCACGCTGCGCGTCGCCCCGCAGGAGGTCATCGCCGTGGTCGGGCCGAGCGGCTGCGGGAAGTCGACGCTGCTGGATCTGGTGTGCGGACTGCAGCGCGCCGATGCCGGCACCCTGACCGCCGGACGAGCCGTGCTGATGCCCCAACGCGATCTGCTCCTGCCCTGGCTGGACGCACGCGACAACGCCGCGCTGCCGCTGCGGCTGGCGGGCGCCGACAAGGACGAGGCGCGAGCGCAGGCCCACACGCTGCTGGCCGAGCTCGGCCTCGACGGCTTCGAGCGCGCCCGCACCTGGGAGCTGTCGGGCGGGATGCGCCAGCGCGTCGCGGTCGCCCGCACGCTGCTCTCCGGCGCGCCGATCCTGTGCCTCGACGAGCCGTTCGGCGCGCTGGACGCGATCACGCGTGCCGACGCGCAGGCGTGGCTGGCGGCGATCCTGCATCGCACGCCGCGGACCGTCCTGCTCGTCACCCACGATGTCGAGGAGGCGGCGGTCCTCGCCGACCGCGTCGTCGTGCTCTCGCCGCGACCGGGGCGCGTCGTCGCCGACCTGACCGTCGACCTTCCCCGCGGCTCCGCCGGCCGCACGCCCACCGACCCGCAGGTCGTCGCCGTACGTGCGCGAGCGCTCGACGCGCTCCGGGGAGCGATGGCCTGATGGCCGCCGCGTTGGTCATCATCTTGCTGCTCGGCGGCTGGGAGGCCTATGCGCGCCTGGGCTCGATCGACGACTTCATCTTGCCCGCGCCCGACCAGGTCGCGTCGTCCCTCTTCCACGACCGCGGACTGTTGTGGGACAACTTGCTGGTGACCGCCCAAGAGGTGGTGCTCGGCCTCGCGCTCGCGCTCGCCGCCGGCGCGCTGCTCGCCTTCGCGCTGCACAGCTTCGGCCCACTGCGCCGCGCCATCTACCCCTTGCTGGTCGGCACACAGGCGATCCCGATCGTCACGATCGCGCCCCTGCTGGCCGCCTGGTTCGGCTACGGCATCCTGCCCAAGCTCGTGATCGTCGCGCTGGTCTGCTTCTTTCCGATCGTCGTCACGACGCTGGATGGGCTGGCCGCCGTCGACCCCGAGCAGCACAAGCTGCTGCGCACGCTCGGCGCCTCACGTGCGCAGGTGTTCCGCTGGGTCGAGGCCCCCGCCGCGCTGCCGGCGGCGCTCAGCGGCGCCAAGATCGCCGTCGCCGTCGGCGGGATCGCCGCCGTCTTCGCCGAGTACGCCGGCTCCGAGAAGGGCCTCGGCCATCTGCTGCTGCAGTCGATCCCGCAGCTGGAGACCGCGCGCGCCTGGGCCGCGGTCGTCGTCCTCGCAGCGCTCGCCATCACCTGCTTCTCCCTCCTCGCCCTCGTCGAGCGCCGCCTGGCGCCGTGGGCCCACCGAAAGGATCCCGCCGCATGAACCGCCGCCGCGCCTCCCGCGCCGCCACCGTCCTCGCCACGCTGACCGCCATCCTCGCGCTGTCGGCCTGCGGCGCCAAGGAGGACGTCACGACGACCAGCGGCGAGTTGCAGCGCGTCAACCTCGTGCTCGACTACCTGCCCAACGCCGACCACGCGCCGATCTACGCGGCACAGGCCAGCGGCGCGTTCAAGGCCGCCGGCCTCGACGTGCGGATCCAGACCCCCTCCGACCCCGCCGCGCCGCTGAAGCTCGTCACCGCCGGCCACGCCGACATCGCGATCTCCTACGAGCCCGAGTTGCTGCTCGCCCGCGACAAGGGCGCGCACGTGGCCTCGATCGGCGCGCTCGTCCAGAAGCCGCTGACGTCGATCATGTCGCTCAACGACAAGGTCAAGGCGCCGAAGGACCTGAAGGGCAAGAAGGTCGGAACCGCGGGGATCCCCTACCAGTCGGCCTACCTGAAGACGATCGCCAAGGAAGCCTCCGTGGACCCGGCGTCGATTCACGAGATCAACGTGGGGTTCAACCTCGTCGGCAGCATGTTGTCCAAGAAGGTCGACGCGACGCTCGGCGCGTTCTGGAACATCGAGGGCGTCCAGCTCCAGCGCGAGCACAAGGACCCGACGATCATCCGCATGGAGCAGGCCGGCGTGCCGACCTACCAGGAGCTCATCTTCGTGGCCGACACCGACCGGCTCCAGGAGAAGGGCGTCGGCGACGTGATGCGCCGCTTCCTGCAGGCCGTCTCGCGCGGCGCCAAGGTGGTCAAGGCCGATCCGAACGTCGGCGCCGACGCGCTCGTCGCGGCCGACCCGAATCTCAATCGCGCGTTCGCACTCGCCACGGTCAAGGCGACGCTGCCGGTCTTCTTCCCCGAGAACGCCGACTTCCCGTGGGGCTACCAGAACGCCGACGAGTGGAAGGCCTACGGGCAGTGGATGGTGGACAACGACTTGTTGAAGGCCATCCCGACGCCGACGTCGCTGACCAACGAGTTCCTCCCAGGCCGCGGGATTTAGGCGGCCGCCGCGAAGCGCAGCGAGGCGGCGCCGCCGGTGGCGCGGACGCCGAGGGCGTGCAGGCCGGCGAGGCCAGTCCAGCCCTCGTAGCGCGCGAAGTAGGCCAGCACCTCTTCCTCGGTGGCCCGCGCGCTCGGCCGGCCGCCGGCCTGCGCGCGGCCGACGAGCTTCATGTAGGCCAAGTCCCCGGCCGGCAGGACGTCGTGGCGACCCTGGCCGTGCAGCGCGAGGACCGCGATCGTCCACGAGCCGATCCCGGAGATCTTGCGCAGCCGCGCCCACGCGCGCTCGTGGTCGGGGGCGTGAAGGTCCGCGCGGCCGGAGGCGACCTCACGCGCGGCCTTGACCAGCGCCAACGCCCGGGCCGCCGAGAGGCCGAAGGACTGCAGGAGCGCGGGCGCCGCCGCAGCCAGCGTCGCGGCGCTGGGCAGATCGCGCAGCGTGCGCTTGCCATCCCAGCTGGGAGCGTGGCGGCCGAGCCGCACCACGATCTCGCGCTCGATCGCCGCGGCCCGCTCGTACTCGATGAGCTGCTCGCAGATCGCCCAGGCCAAGGCCTCAAACGGCTCCGGCCGGCGTGCACCGCGCAGGTGCGGCCGCAGGCGGACCGACGGTCCGATCAGCGGGTCGTCGCGGAAGCGGTCATAGAAGGGCGCCAGCGACTCATCGACGCCGAACGCGACTCGCAGCCGCGCGATCGCCTCCTCGCAGACGTCGGCCCGCGCACCCCGCGCGCCGATGACAACCCGATCGGCCGACGGCTGCGCCGCGCGCAGCACCACCGGCTCATCATCGATGTGCAGCAGCCGCTCCAGCACCCCACCCCGCCGCCGCGCGACACCATCCATCCCACCGGCACCCGGCAGGCGAAACGGCCACACCGGCCGGATCTCACGACGCACTTCGATCATCGGGCGCCGGAGGCTACGCCCCACGGCAGACACGCGCTCATCCCGGCGGGTTCAGCGAGGCGTGTGCCTTGAGGACCTTCGTGTCGAAGCTCGCCAGCGAGACGTCCGTCGAGCCACTGCGCTTGGCGCGAGTGACAGTCGCGAGCGCAAACGCATCCGGCAGCTTGAGCCGAGTGCGGGCGCGCACGGTCGCAGCCTGCTCCGCCAACTCGTCGTCGACCTGGATGATCTCGATCGTGAAGTGCGCCAGCATCTGCTTCACGCGATCCTGGCGCCCGGCCCTTAGAGGTCCGATCAGGATCTCTGCGTAGTTGACCGCGCACAAGAGCCGGCGAGCACCCGGCGCCAACGACGCTCGCACCTGCTCAACAGCCTGTTCGTGATGGGCGTCATCGGCATTGAGGAAGCCGATCAAGACGTCACTGTCGAAGACGACTACGCCCACCCGTCACGGACCTCGTTCAGGTACCCATCGGGATAGACCGTCTTGTCGAAGCTTCCGGCGTACTCAGCGATCAACTCATCGCTCTTGACCAACTCGACCCGGCCGGGTCCGACGCTCATGATCCGGACGTCATCGCCGGGCTCCAAGCCGGCCGCCCGCATAACATCGGCGGGGATCGTCACCTGGTTCTTGCGAGAGACCGCACTCATGCCCTTTACCGTACCAGCGAACGGTAAAGGCTTCGAGCCGTCAGTTGCGGTTGAGCAGGTGGATGTCCACCAAGAACGACCGTGATGCGCGGACCTCGCCGAGGGCCTTGCGGTCCTTGCGGCGGGAGCGGACCTGCTTCTTGGCCTGGCGGCGGCGGACGACGGCGACCGTCGCGGCGCCGGCGGCGAAGCCGGTGACGGCGACAGCGGCGGCCTGGACGGCCACGGGGCTGGCGACGATCAGGCCGCGGCCGCCGCGCATGCCGACGGGCGCGGGTGCGGGGACCTCGCGAGGCGGGGCCCCTTCCGGCACGGGCAGCGCGTCGACGACCTCCGCGTCGTCGGCGTCGGCACCGAGCTCCTGCTCGAGGGGATCCGTCACAGCGCCCTAGGATGCCGCATCGGCACGACGGGCGCGATGCCAGGGTTCAAGTGGCACCCGAAGCGGTGTCGCGCTGTCCGCCGGACTGCTGGCGCGCAGACGCCGGAGCGGTCGCGCCGAGCGACCGGTTGCCGGTCGCGTGGGTGGCAGTTCCGAAGACCCGGTCCCAGTAGGGCGCACTGATCCCGAAGCCGCGCTCGTCGTCCTGGAAGTGGTGGCGCATGTGCAGCTCGCGCAGCTTGTGCCCCAGCGCCGTGCGCGGCGTGTGGTGGTGGACGTGGTAGTGGAGCATGTCGTAGGCCAAGTAGCCCACGAGGAAGCCCCCGCCGAAGACCAGCGCCGCGTCGTAGCCGAGCACCAGCCAGAACGCGCCGAGCACCAGCGCGCCGAGCGGCACGCTCACCGACGGCGGCATCACCAGGCGCAGCGGGTCGTTGGGATGGTCGTGGTGGACGCCGTGGATCATCCAGTGCAGCCGCATACCCAGCGGGCTGGAGTACGGCTCGAAGTGGAAGACCACGCGGTGCAGCCAGTACTCGAACAGCGTCCAAAAGACGTAGCCCGCGACGAGCAGCAGCACGGCCTGCAGCGTGTTCATCCGGCCGAAGCCGGTGACGAGCAGCAACACGATGATCGGGCCGAAGATCACCGGCGGCACCGACGGATGGACCCGCGTGAAGCGGTCCAGCAGCCGACTCTCGAACATCGGCGGTGAGGCCTTGAGCTCGTCGGACCGTGCCATTAGGTCAACCTTACCGCGCCCCGCAACGTGATTGCACGCGCAACCTAAAGATTGGCTCGTTTACAGCTCGCGTCCGTAGACGCGGTACTTCTTGACGATGCGGCCGTTCATGGCCTCCATGCCGCGGTTCATCGCGCGGTTGGTCTCCAGGATCCACCCCATCTCGCCGCCCTTGATCCGGGCGTGGCGCGCCGAGGTGTCGAAGTGCTCCACATACAGCGCGGCCGCCGCACCCGTGTGCTGGAACTTGGGCTTGACCCCCAAAAAGCCGACGCGCACGCGGGTGATGACCTTCGCCCGGCGCAGGTAGCGCCACCACCCCAGCGGCAGCAGCCGCCCGTTCATGGAGCGCAGCACCTGGTTGAGATCGGGGAACGTCATCGCGATCGCGACCGGCTCGTCGCCGACCTCGGCGACCATCATCCAGTCCTTGTCGAAGGCGAGCTGGAGCTCCAGGCCGTACTGGTCCAGGTCCTCCTTCTCGTAGGGCACGAAGCCGAAGTTGCGCCGCCACGCCCGGTTGTAGATCTCGGCGAAGACGTCGAGGTCCTTGCGCAGCCGCCGGCGCGACATGCGGCGGATCGTGACGCCGTGCTTCTCGCGGGCGTCGGCGGCCAGCTCGGGCAGGATCGGGAGCATCTGCTCGCGGTCGGAGATCTCCAGCTCCCACATGAGCAGGTCGACGACCTTCTCCATGCCCACGCCCTCCAGCAGCGGCTGGTAGTAGGGCGGATGCCAGGGCTGGCGGACCATCGGCGCGAGCTCGTGGCCCTCGATGACGATGCCCGACTCGTCGTTCATCGTGAAGTCGGCGGGCCCGTCCATCCGCTCCATCCCCCGCTCCCGCAGCCAGGCGGCCGCGGCCTCCAGCAGCGCGCGCGCCGCCTCGGGATCATCCTCGCACTCAAAGAAGCCGAACCAGCCGCGGCGCTCCTCGTGATGGCGGTTGTAGGCGTGGTCGACGTGCGCGCTCACGCGGCCGACGACACGCCCGTCGCGCTCGGCGAGGAGCAGCTCGAAGTCGACGCGCTTGGCGTAGGTCCCGAAGCGGCGGCTGAGGAACAGGCGCCGCTCCAGCTTGAGCGGCGGGACCCATGGCGTGCCGGCGTGCAGGCGAAACGGCAGGTCGATGAACGCGCCGACATCGTGAAAGGAGCGGGCGGGACGCACGGCGACAGACATCGACGCCCGACCCTAGCGAGGGGGCGCCCAGTACGCTCTTGGCGTGCCGGCACAAGCGCAAGTCGATGTCTTCGAGAAGGCTCGCCACCACGAGCGTCTCGAGATCCTCAAGGCGGCCCGTGCGGTCGACATGGTGCCCTACTTCCGGGTGATGGAGAGCCCAGCGCGGCCCGTCGTCGAGATGGAGGGCCAGGCCCGGATCATGCTCGGCGGCAACAACTACCTCGGGCTGACCGAGGACGAGCGCGTCATCGCAGGTGCCCGCGACGCGCTGACCCAGTACGGCACCGGCATGACCGGATCGCGCCTGCTCAACGGCACCACCCAGATGCACCTCGACCTGGAGTCCGAGATCGCCGACTTCATGGGCACCGACGACGCCATCGTCTTCACCACCGGCAACCAGGCCAACGTCGGGACGCTGGGCACGATCCTGGCGCCGGGCGACACGGTGATCGTCGACTCCGGCGACCACGCCTCGATCCTCGACGGCTGCATCCTGTCGCGGGCCAAGCTGCGCCCCTTCCGCCACAACCGGCTCGACAAGCTCGAGAAGATGCTGCAGCGCGCGGCCGAGGATGGTGGCGGCGTCCTGGTCGTCGTCGACGGCGTCTTCTCGATGGAGGGCGACATCGCCCCGCTGCCGGCCATCTGCGACCTCTGCGAGGCCTACGGCGCCCGCCTGATGGTCGACGAGGCCCACGGCGCCGGCGTGCTCGGCGCTCGCGGCGCCGGCGCCAGCGAGCTGCTCGGCGTCGAGGACCGCGTCGACCTGCGGATGGGCACCTTCTCGAAGTCGCTGGCCTCCTGCGGCGGCTTCGTCGCCGGCAGCGCCGACGTCATCGAGTTCCTGCGCATCCAGTCGCGGACGTTCCTCTTCACCGCCTCGGCCGTGCCCGCCGCCACCGGCGCCGCGCTGGCCGCGCTGCGCGTCCTGCGCACCGAGGAAGGCCGGACGCTGCTGGGCCAGGTCCAGGACAACGCGCGCTACTTCCGCGACGGGCTCCAGGAGCGTGGCTTTGCCGTCGTCGAGCCCCAAGAGCTGCCGGCCGGCCACCCCTACGGCGCCGACATCGTCACCCCCATCATCCCCGTGCTGATCGGCGACGACTGGCAGGCGGGCCTGATGTGGAAGGGTCTCTACGAGGCCGGCGTGTTCGTCAACACCGCACTGCACCCGGCCGTGCCGCCGGGCGGGGCACTGCTGCGCACGAGCGTCATGGCGACCCATGACCGGCCGACGCTGGACCGGGCGCTCGACGCGTTCACGACGGTCAAGGCCGGCTTCGAGGCCGAGCACGGCCCGCTGCCCGGCCCGGGCGAGCACGGCCGCCGCCGCGCCGCCTGACCGTCAATCAATCGCTCACCGTTGCAGTCTATTTAAGCAACGCTCCGTAGCACGCGGGAGGCGTCCGGTGACGGCTGCTCAACGGCTTGGCAAGGGCGCGGACATCGTGCCGATCCGACCAGAAGAAAAAAGGCGCTCTGAGCGTATGTTGCGCTCGTTCACACCTTGATCGAACCTGCCGCCCTGGCATACGTTCGAGACGCGTTCGAGGCGGACGCACCGTGGGCAGGATGTCCCGGACCGAGGAGCGGAGCCGTTTGAGGAGACGCCCGCTCGTCGTCCCGAGGCACGTGGTCAACCACGGCGACGGCTGCCTCGACGCATTTCCACGCACCAACACAACAATTGCCGTCTCGCGCTGAGGGCGAGCGGCAGGGAGGACAGATGAACGCAGCAGCGACGATCGCCCCTGCGCCACAGCACCTGCGCGCATTGGCTCGAGCGAACGAGGTCCGCCTCGCGCGCGCAGAGCTCAAGCGTCAGGTGGCGGAGGGCGAGATCATTGCCGCGCACGTCATCCTCGAATGCCCGTGGGAGGCCGCCTCGATGACGGTCTCCGACCTCCTGACCAGCCAGCGGCGCTGGGGAAGCACCCGGTGCCGCAAGCTCCTGCAGTCAATCCCGATGTCCGAGAACAAGACCGTGGGATCGATGACCGAGCGCCAACGTACGGCGCTCGCCGGCCTGTTGGAGGGTCTTCCGGCCTAGAAGGACGATGCGCAGCGCGCGGCGGGTGTCTGAGCGGGACACTCGCCGCGTCGCGGCCCCCACGGGCCGCACCAGGCCTAGACCGTCGCGACCTCGAGCAGGTTGCCGTCCGGGTCGCGGAAGTAGATCGAGCGGAAGCGCCCGCGCTCGAAGACCTCCGAGCACGGCACGCCGCGCTCGCGCAGGTAGTCGCGCCAGGCGACCTGCTCCTCGGCCGAGCCGACGCCGAACGCGAAGTGATGGACCCCGCCGCGGCCCTCGCGAGCCTCCTCCATCTGCGGGTACTCCATGAACGACACGAGCGTGCCGGGCGTGCCGAGCGCATCGCCGAACCAGAAGTGGCGCGAGCCCGGATCGTCGGCGTTGTCGGCCTCCTCGGTCAGCGCGAGGCCGAGCACGTCGCGGTAGAAGGCGGTGGTGCGGTCGAGATCGGCGACGATCGCCGTCACGTGGTGCAGCCCGCGCAGTTGCATGCGGCGCTCGGGCTCGGGCGGGGACACGTCGTCGGTCACGCGCGGAACCCTACGCCGCCGCTACGACGCATGAACGCGCGGCGGAAGCCGTAGACGCCCGCGACGAACGCGACGATGCCGACCACCAGGACGACCTCCTGCGGGATCGGCGCCAGCCAGAAGGGCAGCGCGGCGAGGATCGCGCAGATCCCGGCTAGCAGCGAGGTGTGCGAGCGGTAGCCGGCGAAGTGCTCGCGTACCGACAGCTCGCCGGCGGCGAGGGTCACGAGGATGAAGCCGCCGCCGAGCAACACGCCACGCCGCTCGCCGTCGGCGAAGAGGAAGCCGATGCCGAGCAGGACGATCGACAGCAGGACGCACAACTCGGTCAGCGGGAACGGCGCCCACGGTGGCTGCGGCGCGTCCTCGCGGCGTGCCTTGTAGGTCGCGGTGCGCGGAACCTGCGCCCGCCCTCCCGCTTGCGCAGGCGCGACCGGACGCTCGCGTGGCTCAGGCGGCGCGACCTCTGTGCTGACGCGCTTGCGGCTGCGGCGACCCATCGAGGGTGGATCCTAGTGCTCGAGTGCCGGCCTCACGCCGGCGTGGCTGTTGGGCAGCCCGACGAGAGCTTGATGTGCCACCAGCCCATCAGCATCCCGATGATGCCCAGGCGCGGGCGCACTTGGTAGGCGCCGCAGCCGCGCTCGCCGAGGTCGGCGGCGGGCAGCCGGACCCACTTGTGGCGCGCCGGCTCGCGCAGCATCTCCTCCAGCAGGGCACGCGAGTCGGCTTCCAGCTCCGCCCGCTCGGCGACGACGATGCGCGCTCGGCGGATGCGCTCGGCGAGCTCGTCGCGGACGCGCTCCAGCTCACCCAGGCCGAGCAGGCGCGGGCCGGTGCCGGGGGTCAGCGGTCCCGCGATCCGAAACGGGGCGAGCTCGTCCTCGAACGCCACCGTGTCGGCATCGTGCACGTGCGGGAACGCCGCGAGGATCGTCTCCCCCAGCTCGCGCTCCAGACGGGCGATCTGGGCCCGCAGCGTGCGGCGCGCTCCGCGCTCGTCCACACCGCCCGCGTGGCGGACGTCGAGTGGCGCGTCAGGGCTGAGCTGATCGATCAGGACCACGGCGGTTCCTCTCCGTACAGAGGCGAGGATAGCTCTGGATCGCGCTCAGGTCGAATCTCTACGCGCCGTCTGGCGCTAGGCCACCGGCCGCCAGCCACAGCGCCTCGTCGACATGGGCGCTCGGGACACCCGGAACCTGGACGGCGACGAGGCGAACGCGCGAGCAGCCGCGCTGGGCCGCATGGTGGTCGGAGACGCGACCGAAGAGGATGGCGACGGGGCCGCGATCGTCGGCGAGCACCAGACGGCCGCGCGGCACGTCGTGGGCGTAGGCGCCGGCGGGGATCTGCTCTCCCGCGCCGGCCGCACGCAGCATGACGTCGCCGGCCAGCGTCGCGTCATCGAGGGCGATGACCGGGACGCCCGTTTCCATCACCGCGAGGATGAGCGCGTCCGAGACCCGGTCGCCGGTGTAGAGCTCGCCATGCACGAGGCGCTCGACCGCCACCTGCTCGACCGGCGTGCGGTCGACGTCGGGATCGAGACCGACCTGGCGGAAGAAGACGCGGTAGGCGCGCGGCACCGGGCGCGTGCGCAGCGCGATCGCGTTGGCACCGCGGAAGCGGTTGCTGACGTCCTCCAGCCGCCGGCGCAGGGCGCGCGGCGTCCGGCCGGCGACGCCGTCGACCGTCGTGACGCGCAGCCGCAGGCCCGGCAGCTCGGCGAC
>JBEVLC010000004.1:0-3642 GCA_040509415.1 Baekduia sp.
CCGTCGTCGTAGACGGGAAAGCGGCAGGCGCGCATCGCGCGGCGGCCGTCGCGGGCGAGGATCGTCTCGCGCGCGTCGAGGTGGCCGTGGGCCTCGAGCACCAACGCGTCGAGCTCGGCGACGCGGTGTGCCACATCGGCGGGCTGCAGCGCGTTGTCGGTCTTGCCGGCCAGGCGCGAGGCCTCGAGGCCGACGAGGTCGGCGAAGGACGGGTTGACGGCGACGTACCGGCCCGCTGCGTCGCGGACGCAGGCGGGGAGGGTGGCCTCCAGCAGCGCGTCGACGAGGGGGCCGAGCCGCTGCACGGCCCCCGTGTTCGGGTTCAAGTTGGATCCGTCGGTCATCCGTGACTCGCGACCTCATCGACCCTGGAAGCCGGTCTATCGGATCTTCGAGCGCGCTCGCGGACGAACGTTCGGGCCGCCACAGGTATTCTGGACGGACCACTTAACGAGGAAACCTGGAGCACCAATGGCCGTCGAGACCAGCGTCTACAACGACACGACGGACGAGCAGAAGGCCATCATCGAGATGGTCCGCCAGTTCGTCGACGAGCAGATCATCCCCAACGCCGAGCACTACGACGGCAAGGACGAGTATCCCGAGCCGATCGTGGAGCAGCTCAAGGAGCTGGGCCTGTTCGGCATCACGATCCCGGAGGAGTACGGCGGCCTCGGCCTCGACCTCACGACCTACGTGATGGTCGTCGAGGAGCTCTCGCGCGGCTGGATCTCGATCAGCGGCGTCATCAACACCCACTTCATCGGCTCCTACCTGCTGCTCAAGTACGGCAGCACCGAGCAGAAGGAGAAGTACCTTCCGCGGATGGCGACCGGCGAGATCCGCGCCGCCTTCTCGCTGTCTGAGCCCGAGCTGGGCTCCGACGTGGCCGCGATCAAGACCAACGCCAAGAAGCTCGAAGACGGCACCTACGAGATCAACGGCCAGAAGATGTGGGTGACCAACGGCTTGATGTCGTCCTTGGTCTTCCTGCTCGTCAAGACCAATCCGGACGCGCATCCCATCCACAAGGGCTTCACCTGCTTCATCACCGAGAAGGAGGCAGGCGTCAGCGAGAACACGGGTGAGTACGCCGGCCTGATCGTCCCGCCCAAGATCAAGAAGATGGGCTACAAGGGCGTCGAGTCGACCGAGCTGGTCTACGACGGCTACAAGTGCCCGGCCGACAACATCCTCGGCGGTGAGACCTCCGGCCTCAACGCCGGCTTCGGCCAGATGATGGACGCGCTCGAGGTCGGCCGCGCCAACGTCGCTGCCCGCGGCGTCGGCCTCGCCCAGCGCGCGCTGGAGCTCGCGCTGAAGTACTCCCAAGAGCGCAAGACGTTCGGCAAGCCGATCGCCCAGCACCAGGCGATCCAGTTCAAGCTCGCCGACATGGCCACCCAGCTCGACGCCGCCCGCCTGCTCACGCGCCGCGCCGCGATGATGAAGGACCAGGGCATCCGCTCCGACATGGAAGCCGGCATGGCCAAGCTGTTCGCCTCGGAGACCGCGCACTTCTGCGCCGAGCAGTGCCTGCGCATCCACGGCGGCTACGGCTACTCCAAGGAGTACGAGATCGAGCGGATCTACCGCGACGCGCCGCTGCTGCTGATCGGCGAGGGCACGTCGGAGATCCAGCGGATGGTCATCGGCAAGAAGCTCTTGCAGCGCCACAAGGTCTGATGTACGCGGGCGCCGGACGATGAGTCCGGCGCCCTTCGGCAGTCTTGGGGCCATGAGCAAGGTCACCTGTCAGATCGCGGTTTCCCTCGACGGCTATGTCGCGGGGCCCGACCAGAGCCGTGACGAGCCGCTGGGGCTCGGCGGGGAGCGGCTGCACGAGTGGATGTTCGCGTCCGACCCGCATCCGGTCGACGCCGAGGTCACGGCGCACCTGTTGGACAACAACGGCGCCTACGTCATGGGGCGCAACATGTTCGGCCCGATCCGTGGTGCGTGGGAGGGCGACTGGCGCGGCTGGTGGGGCGACGACCCGCCGTACCACAAGCCCGTCTTCGTGTTGACCCACCACCCGCGCGAGTCGGTGAAGATGGCGGGCGGCACGACCTTTCACTTCATCACCGAGGGCCTTGAGGTTGCGCTGGAGCGGGCGCGCGAGGTGGCGGGCGAGCGCAACGTCTGCATCGCGGGCGGCGCGAGCACGGTCAACCAGGTCCTGGCCGCCGGGCAGCTCGACGAGCTGCAACTGCACATCGCGCCGATCATGCTCGGTGCCGGCGAGCGGCTGTTCGTCGACGTGGGCGATCCCACGTTTGACGTCATCGAGGCGGTCACCTCGCCGGCGGCCACCCATGTCCGCTATCGCGTGGTCCGCTAGCGTGCCGCAGCGTGAGCAGCGACGCACCGCAGTTGATCGAGCAGGCCGCCCGCACCGTCCTCGACGAGGTCACGGCGCTCAAGCCGATGAAGCTCGTCGTCGGCATCGAGTTCCACGGCCGCGGCGACACCCAGCAGTTCCGGCTGGAGCTGCCGGAGCTCAAGGTCACCAAGGACATCGCCACCGACGCTCGCGTGCGGATCGAGATGCGCCGCGACTTCTTCAACCTGATGGTCGAGCACGGCGCCAAGGTCGACGACTGGGCACAGGCCCTGCACGAGGGCCGCATGAAGGCGACCGGCGTCCAGCAGTACCTGCAGTTGATCGGCCGCGTGGTCGAGAAGCACCAGGAGCGCGCGCGGTTGCGGCGCGCGCACAAGTAGCGCTCGCTCAGCGGACCAACGCCGGCACTTGCTGCGTGATGCAGTGGGGCCCGCCGCCACCGAAGGCGTGGACGACGCCGGGGACGCCGATGACCTCCTTGGCGCCCTCGAAGGCCTCGTCGATGCGCGTGAGCGCCTCGGTGTCGAGGTCGGGTTGGCCGGCGGTCGGGACGATCACAAAGCGGTCGCCGACGTAGAAGTTCATGTAGGAGGCGACGGTCCGCTCGCCGTCGACCTCGGCGTAGGCCAAGGGGTCGAAGTCGATGACGTCGAGCCCGGCGGCGACCGCGACCTCGCGGTTGTGGGCCATGTTGTCGTGGTTGGGGTTGTCGGGCGCCGCGCGCTGGAGCAGGACGGTGCCGGGCTTGGCGAACGCGGCGATCAGGTCGACATGGCCGTCGGTGTCCTTGTCCTCCAACAAGCCCTGGCCGAGCCAGACGACGCGCGTGACCCCGAGGTAGTCCTTGAGGTGCTGCTCGATCTCGTCGCGGCTCAGCGCGGGGTTGCGGTTGGGGTGCAGGAGACACTGCTCGGTGGTGAGCAGGACGCCCGTGCCGTCGACGGCGATCGAGCCACCTTCGAGCACCAGCGGCGCGCGGACGACGTCAGCGCCGACACGCCGGGCCAGCAGCCCGCCGATCGCCTGGTCGTGCTCGTAGCCCTCGAACTTGTCGCCCCACGCGTTGAAGCCGAAGTGCACCCCGACGCGCACGCTCGGCTCGGCCACGTCGTCGACGAGGAAGAGCGGCCCGCTGTCGCGCAGCCACGAGTCGTCGACCGCGAGCTGCACGACCTCGACGTTGCCGTCGAGCGCCGCGCGCGCCGCCGCGACCTCGGCCCCGGCGCGCCCGACCAGCGTCAAAAGGGCGAAAGCGGCGATAGGGGTTGGGCCCCCCGCGCAGGCGCCCGTGGCGGCGC
>JBEVLC010000005.1:0-3138 GCA_040509415.1 Baekduia sp.
GTCTGGTGTCCCTATGCGGGACACCAGACGCCCTCGACCCTCGGCGCGGGATCGAGGTCGGTTTGAACGTCACATGGACGTCGAAACCGACCCGCACCCTCCCAAGCGCCCGCGGAGAGTCGTGACGGGGTCAGACCCCGCCACGAAGTGGCGAAGTCGTAACGATTCGCGAGCGCGTCGTCGCAGCTGCGTGACGGTTGCGCACAACGCCTCGTTGGCAGCGCGAGCGCGTGGGGAGGGCGGTGATCCGTGATGTCGCCATCCGCGCGGCGCTCGTTCGATGCCCATACAAATGGGCGCCGAACCACAGCCCGCCTACGCACCAAGCGCTCAGACCACGAGAGCGTGGTGGCGATCGTCACGGAGCGCCGACCATCCAGCCACACCTCGAACCCAGACCCACGGCTCCCGCAAGGACCCGGATCCGCTGGTAAACCCTTGAGCCGACCACGGTCGGCCGTAGCGACCAGTCAGGAGCCCGCGCCGGCCGGCTCGACCTGTTGGGCTTGCGCCCACGACGCGTGTTCCTGGGCCATCAACCCCTCAATGCGCTCAGCAAGCAATGCGAGCGGGCGGGGTGCTGCGGTGTAGGGCCCGGCCTCGGCGAGGTAGAGGAACTGCTCGTGCTTGAGGGCCTCGGCGGTGGTGCGATAGGAGATCCAGTTCTGTTGGAACTGGAACAGCTGCTGCATGCCTTCGAGCACCACGATGATCGCGCCCAGTGCACCGCCGACTGCGGCCGACGCGCCTAGGGCGGCGATGACGGGGATCGCTGCGGCGATGACGAGTTGCATCACCTTGAGCGTCTGGAACCACCGCCTGTGGTGGGTGCACCTGTCCTCATACCAGCGCAACTGCTCGAGCAGCCGCTCCCAGACCGGACTCTCAGGAGCCGTCGCGCCCTGGTGCTCGGTGCTCATGTGGATGCTCGCCCCGTCGTCGCCGCACGACTGAGCCACTCTGTTGCCACCGTCACGCCGATCACGCCGACGGCGATGAGGATCGACGCCCGGATCTTGTGGTCCTCGAGCTCGGTGCGCGCCAGCCATCCGAGCAGCCCGCCCGTCACGAGGCCGGCGAGGAGGCCGCGCTTGATGCCTGGCGGGTTCCAGGCAACGCCGATCAGGGCCCCGACCCCCGCGCCCGTCACGCCGACGCCGAGGGCAAAGGCGGCGACGTGCAGGTCCTTCACCCGCTCCTCGGTCAGGCCCCATCCCGTCCAGGTCCCGTTGTCGATGAAGTAGGTGGGGATCGCATGGACCGCCGCGCCGAGCAAGCCGAACAGCGCTCCCCACAACAGGCCGGCGCGCAGTGCCGGTCCCCAGCGCTGGCCCGGCCGGCGGAACGCGACCCACGCGAGGACGGCACCCATGACCAGAGCCCACAGCTCCGCCCGCTGAAATGCGAGCCGCGAGAAGTTGAAGCCGGCACTCGGGTTGCTCGGGTCGGTCTGCACGCGTTCGGCCGCAGCGATGAACGCGGCGGGTACCGCGACGGCCGCAGCGACCGGGAGCGCTTCCGCCCACGCGCGCCAGCCGCGTCGCGCGCTCTGCTGGATCGTCTCGTGTAGATCTGTGACGCAGTGGCGCCAGGTGTCGCGCATCAGCGGCGCACCGCTGAGCGCACAGAGTCCCCGCAGGTCGGGTGGCAGCTCGTCGGGCTCGGGCATGCGAGCACTGTCGACGAGCACCGGCACGAGGGTGATGTCGGGCCGCTCCAGGGCGAGCTGAACCTCCATCCGCACGTCGTCCTCGGGGTCGTCGATCCGGCGCCCACCGTCGCGGTCGGGCAGCGTCGCCCATTGTGGCCCGATCAGGATCAGCGCGACTTCGCACTCACGCAAGGCGCTAACGATCCGCGAGCGATAGGGCGTTGCGATCTTGACCTTGTCCAGATCAAACCACACGTCGTGGCCGAGGGCGGCGAGGGAGTCACGCAGCCGGCCGGCCGCGTGGCCCGTGTCGTCGCGCCTGTAGCCGATGAAGATCGGGGCGACGGTTGGTGGGACGAGCATGAGTTCCGCAGACCCTCTCACCGCCTGCACACGAGCGCAATGTTGCCGGGCAGGTGGGTCATCAGCCTGGTTGGCGCGCCGGCCGTTTCGATGCCGATCAGCGGGAGCAAACGCGTCGCGCATCTCACCGAGCGCCTGCTGTTCGATCTGGCGCACGCGCTCTGGGCTAACGCCCATGCCGTCGGCGATCTCGCGCAGGGTTCGCGTGGGGCCGTCGAGGCCGAAGCGCGCGTGCAGGATACTGCACGCGCGGCGGGCCCGCGATGCCGATAGATGCGCGCGACGGCGGCGATCAACGGGCGGAACGTGAGCAGAAGCGCGTCGTGGGCCTCGGCATCGCCGCGCTTGGCCGCCAGGACGAGCTCTTGCTCGGACCGGTACCGCACGCCCGGAGGGCCACGATCGAGGGACAGGGCCATCGCGAGACCGACCATCGCCTCCCGTCGAGTGAGGGCGCCTCGTCCGGTGCGGGTGATTCGGACTCAGAACAGGTTCTCACCGATGGCCTTGCCGAGCAGCACCGCGCCAAAGCCGAGCGCGATGCTGACGAAGACGTTGGCCAGGGCGGTCTCGACGCGGCCCTCGCGCAGCAGTCGCTCGCTGTCGCCCATCCAGGTCGAGAACGTGGTGAAGGCGCCGACCAGCGCCGTGCCGAACAGGAAGTGCTCGTCGTCGGAGATCACCGCGCCGAAGAGGAGGCCGGCGGCAAAGGCGCCCACGATGTTGATGACGAACGTGCCGAGCGGGAACGCGAACCGCTTGTGGCGGTCGATCTCCGCCCCGAGCGAGGTGCGCAGCACCGCGCCGCAGCCGCCGAGCGCCAGCACGCCGACCCAGAGCAGCCCCGTGCTCATGCCGGCTGCACCGTCTTCGCCGCCGCGACCACGGCGATGCGCGCGATCAGCAGGCCGGCGGCGATGCTCGCGGTGGCGTAGGCGAGCGCGATCCACCCGTGGCCCGCGTCGGCGAGCGTGAGCAGCTCCACCTGCATCGTGGCGAACGTCGTCAGCCCACCGCAGAACCCTGAGATGAGGAACGCCCGTTCGCGCGGGTTGGGGTGCGCCGCCAACCGCGTGGCCGTCCAGGCCAGGACGAAGGTCCCGAAGACGTTGATGCAGAGCGTT
>JBEVLC010000006.1:0-6395 GCA_040509415.1 Baekduia sp.
GGGACAGCATCACGAGCCTTTCGTCGCGCCATCTTGCGAGACTGCCGGGCGTGCGACGGCTGATCGGGATCCTCGCGGGCACCACCGCGACCATCGCGGCTGTCGTGCTCCTCGCGGCGTGTGGGCAGAGCGACGACACGCTCAACTTCGGCGCCTTCACCGACTGCGCGAAGGTCGGTCGACCGGTCGTGATCGACGATCCGTCCGGCGACCAGCGCGCGAGCAAGGGTGTCCAGGCGACGGCTGAGCCCAAGGGGGACCTGCTGCGCCTGCGCGTGGCCAAGAGCGCGAACGAGCTCTGCGCGGAGTTCACGGCCGACGCGCCGATCCGGCCCTATGTCGCGTATGTCCTGACGATGCGGCCGCAGGCGACCGAAACGCCGGTGGTCCAACTAGAGGCCAGCGTCCTCGCCGGCCAGGCGCCCGAGGTGCTGCTCGACGTGAGCGGCACCGGCAAGAACTTCCGCGACATCAAGGGAACCGTCGGCATCAGCGGTCGCCGCCTGTCGGTGCTGGTCACGCGGAAGGCGTTCGACCAACTCGGCGCCGGCGCGATCTTCCGGTCCTTCCGCTTCCAGGCCCGTAGCGCGGTGGCGGCCGAGGACGAGGGTCGGCTGACCGACTGCATGCCCGTCTGCGAGTAGCGCGGTCGCTGCGCAATTGGTGCACGTTCGGCGCTCAGAGCGATCGAAAACCTGTGCAAGAAGGATTGCCGGACCTCAGGTTGCTTGACACGACGGTCGACCACTGTGATGTGGAGCAGCAGCACGGAGACATCAGCGTCGCCCCGCGGTCCTGGCTTTGTCCGGAGCCCGCGGACCGTGTCCGTGCCGTCGACATGGAGGAGCGGCTGCGGCCCTATCGCCGTGCGTCGTTCATCGTCTTGGCCGTCGCGCTGCTGGCCTCTGGCCATTGGGTCGGCTGGTGGGAGCTCATCCCGCTCGCCGTCGCCGTCGTTGGCTTTATGATCGTCGACCGCTCGCTGGCCACCGCGCCACGGCCAGAGTTCACGATCGCGGCGGCGTGGCTGCTCTCCGAGATCGCCATCGCCGGCAGCATCGCGCTGACCGGCGGCCCACGCAGCCCGGCACTGGCGTGGCTCGTCATCCCGCTCGTCACGCTGCCGGCGCGCTTCAACGGCCGCGCCGTCGCGATCGGCGTCGGCATCGTCTCGGTCCTGCTGCTGGCGACGACCTTCGGGGTCGATACGCCCTACATCCTCGACCACCCGCAGTCGATCATCACGCCGGCGGCCCTGATCATCGCCGTCGCGCTGCTCTCCTCGGCGCTGATGAAGTCCGACCTCGAGCACCGCAGCTCGTCGGTCATCGACCCGTTGACGGGGATGTTGAACCGCAACGCGCTGCAGACGCGCATCGCCGAGCTCGTCGCGCAGGCCGCGATCCTGCGCGAGCCGGTCGCCCTGATCGTCGGCGATCTCGACAACTTCAAGGCCATCAACGACGGTCACGGCCACGCCGCCGGCGACGTCGTGCTCAAGGACGTGGCCTACCGGATGCGCAAGGCGCTGCGCGCCTACGACCTTGCCTACCGTCTCGGCGGCGAGGAGTTCCTCATCATCTTGCCGGGCGCTGACGGCGTTCAGGCGGCAGAGGTCGCCGAGGCGCTGCGCAGCGCCATCGCCGACGAGCCGATCGCCGGGCTGATGGTCACGATCTCCTTTGGCGTGAGCGCCTCGGATCCGGGCGAGTTCGCCTACGACGACATCTTCGCCGAGGCCGATCTCGCGCTGTACCGCTCCAAGCAGGATGGCCGCAACCGCGTCCGCGTACATGCCGACCCGCCCACCCATGAGCGGGTGGCCGGCTCGGGCGGCGAGCTGCCGCTCGCGGCCTAGCGGCGCCCGCGCGAGCTACTCGCTGATCGCGAGCCGCTTGTCGGGCCCGACGCGCAGCGCGCGCCGCCCGGCGAACAGCTCCAGCAGCTCGATGCCCACGACCTCGCGCCGCCAGCCCTGCAGCGTGCGCACGTCGGGCTCACCGCCGCCCTCGCGGATCGACGTGACGATCTTCTGCAGGTCCGCGCGCGCCGCGATCAGCTCATAGGCCAGCTCGGACTGCATCGCCCGGGTGCGGACCAGCGCCTCGCCGAGGGCGATCAGCGGTGCGTCCTCGGCGTCGGGCTGGGTGGGGCGGACGCCTTCGACGGGGATCGGCTCGCGCTCGCGCCCGCGGGCGACGGCCTCGACGATCGCCTTGCCGCGACGGTGCAGCGTCGCGTCGTTGAGCCCGCGGATCTGACGCAGGCGCTCGACGCTCTGCGGGCGGCGCTTGGCGATCTCGATCAGCGCCGCGTCGTGCAGGATGCTCGACACCGGCCGGTCGCCCTCGCGGGCGGCGTCCTCGCGCCACTGCACCAGCTCGCGCGCGACCGCGCGCTGCGGCGGGTCGAGCGAGTTGACGCGCGGCAGCTTGCCGAAGACGACGTCGAGATCCCGCTTGTCGTCGATCGCCTCGAACGCCCGGCACTCCTCGCGTGCCCACTCCAGGCGGTCGAGCTCGGCGAGCCGGTCTTGCAGCGCGCCGGCGAGCTGGAGTAGGTGAAGGACGTCCTCGCGGGCGTAGCCGAGCTGCTCCTCGGTCAGCGGGCGGTCGTCCCAGCGCGTGAACGACGCGGACTTACGCAGCTTGACGCCGAGCATCTCCTTCAACAACGGCTCGTAGCCGAGTTGGGCGCGCATGCCGGCGAAGCCGGCGGCGACCTGCGTGTCGAAGACGTTGCGCACCGGGGCGCCCCAGTCGCGGCGCAGCAGCGCGACGTCCTGGCGGGCGGCGTGCAGGACGATCTCGATCTCGGGGTCGGCGAGGATCTCGGCCAGCGGCGCCGGGTCGTACTGCTCGGTGAGCGGGTCGAGGACGATGACCTCGGAGCCGCCCTCGCCATCGTCCAGCGCGATCTGGGCGAGGCAGAGCAGGGGCTGGTAGCGGCCCTCGCCCATGAACTCCGTGTCGATGCCCAGGCGCCCCGTCTCCCGGGCACGCGCGGCGATGTCTGCGGTCGACCACGACATGGGCGCGCACGCTATCCGCATTGCCGGCGCGGACGCGGTGCGGGCGGGCGCAACGGTTTGCGCGGTCAGAGACCCGGGAGCGGCCCGGACGGCGGCGGGGTGAAGCGATCGGGGTGCAAGCGGGAGACCAGCTCGGCGGGGGAGGGGCGCTCGCCGGGCTCGGCGAGGCCGACCGAGGCGGCCAGGCGCGCGCGGACGTCGTCGGCGCGCTCGCCCTGTTCGAGGCGGTCGGCGAGCGTGACGGCGCCATGGCGCTTGGCCAGCCGCGCGCCGTCGCGGCCGAGCACGAGCGGCACGTGGGCGAAGGAGAACGCGTCCTGTTCGCCCAGCCCCAGGCGTGACGCCAACCAGAGCTGACGCGGGGTGGAGTCGAGCAGGTCGTCGCCGCGGACGATCTCGCCGACCGCTTGGGCGCCATCGTCGACGACGACGGCCAGGTTGTAGGCGAACGCGCCGTCGTTGCGGCGCACGACGAAGTCGTCGACGACACCCTCCTGGGCACCGTGCAGGCGGTCAACGAACGCCACCGTCGCGCTCCCGGCGTCGACGCGCAGCGCGGGCGGCCGCCCGGAGCGCTCGCGCTCGGCGCGCTGGGCGGCCGTCAACCGCCGGCACGTGCCGGGGTAGTGGCCTTCGAGCAGCGGGCCGTGCGGGGCCGAGGTCGCCTCGCGGATCTCCGCGCGCGTGCACCAGCACGGGTAGAGGATGCCATCGGCGGCGAGGTGCTCCAGCGCCGCGTCATAGCGCTCCAGCCGCTCGGACTGGCGCACGACGGGGCCGTCCCAGTCCAGCCCGATCGCCGCGAGGTCGGCGAGCTGCTGGGCCTCGAGGTGCGGGCGCACCCGTCCGCTGTCGAGATCCTCGACGCGCATCAGGAACGGCGCGCCCTGGGCGCGCGCGTAGAGCCAGGCCAGGAGCGCCGTGCGGAGGTTGCCGAGGTGCAGCGTCCCGGTCGGCGACGGCGCGAAGCGCCCGGTCCGGTTTGGTGTCGCGCTCAGCCGAAGACCTCGGCGAAGCCGTCGCGCCAAGGGCGCGGCGCCCAGTCGAAGGCGGCGCGCGCGCGGCCGTTGGCGTTGCCGGGCAGCGTCGTGGAGTAGTAGACCAGCGCGTCGCCGGCGAGCCGGCGCGCCAGCCAAGCGGGGACCTTGCGCGGCGGCTTGGCGCCGAGTAGCCGCGCGGTCTCGGGCAGCCACTCGCGCGAGGTGGCAGGCGTGTCGTCGGTGATGTTGTAGATGCCGGGGGCGCCGCGGTCCAGCGCGCGCACGGTCGCCTCGACGGCGTCATCGAGGTGCACGAAGGACATGTGGCCCTCGCCGCCGCCGATGATCGGGTAGCGCCGCTTGCGAATCAGGTCGCCGATGGTGCCGTCCTTGGCATACCACGTGCTCGGCCCGTAGTAGAAGCCGTAGCGCAGCACGAGCCCTTCGATGCCGGTCGCGCCGGTCGTCGCGGCCTCCAGGTCGCGCACCGTCGCGATGTTGTCGCGGAATTGCTCGGGGGCGTCGAGGTACAGCGGCGCGTCCTCGTCGTGGACGGGCGTGCCGTTGGGGCGGGTCACGAACGCGATGCTCTGGACCAGCGCGCGGCGGGCGCCGGCCTCGGTGGCCGCAGCCAGCAGCGTCGGGACCGTCTCACGGCGTAGCCGGTTGGTCATGGCTAGGCCCGCGGCCATGAGCTTGGGGTCGGCTTGGGCCGGCAGCGCGGTCAACTGATGGATGACGACCTCGGGTTCGGCCGCGAGCACCGCGGCGCGCAGCGCGGTGGCATCGAGGGCGTCGAGCACGGCCGCCTCGGCGCCCTGGGCGCGCAGCGCCTGCGCCCGGGCCTCGTCGCGTGTCGTGCCGACCACGCTATGCCCCTCGGCGACGAGCCGGTCGACCAGCGGGCGCCCGATCGCGCCCGCCGCACCCGCCACGAAGACCTTCACCGGACACCTCGCGCGTCGTCGTCGCGGGCCGCGGCGCGGTAGAGCGCGCCGAGCGCCAGCCCGCCGAGCGCCAGCGTCGCCAGGTCGAACGGCCCGACCCAGCCGGGATCGGCGTTGCCGACGTCGATGAGGTGGTTGATCGCGTGCAGCGCGAACTGCAGCCCGACGAGCGCCAGCGCGGGCGCTCGCCAGGACGGGCGGCCCGCCGCGATCGCCAACACGATCGCCGACGCGAGGTAGAACGCGGCCATATCGCGCAGGTCGTGCTCGTTGCGCGGCCCGAAGTCGGCAAGCGCGTCATAGAAGGCGCCGGGCGCGAGCGCCAGCAGGAGACCGGTGACCAGCTGGACGCCGGCGACCGCCAAGACGCCGGCGCGCAGGGCCGTGGCGCGCGCCGCGGGGGTGGGGGCGATGTGCTGCATGAGCGCGACGCTACTGCCCCGCCGGTCTGCCCGACAGGACCACTCCGAGGCGATCGCACCGGACCGGTCGGGTGGGAGCGGGCGTGGGCGGATCGGTCACCGAGGCGGCGAGCCGCTACGCTCGCGGCGTCGTGAGCGCTGACGAAGAGACCCCCGAGACCGCCGAGCCCGTGCCGTGCACCGTGTGCCGCGGCACCGGCACGCTGATCTCCAACCTCGGCGGCTCGCCGTCGAACGTGGATTGCGCCTGGTGCGAGGGCACCGGCGTCTTCCTGGCCGACCACGACGCCCAGGCGGCCCGCAAGGCCGCCGCTGAGGGCGACGCGGCCCCCGCCTAAACGCGATTCCTCCTGTTCGGCGCCCTCTGGGGTGCTGACCGTAGAACAGAAGTCCAGAGATCGGACAGTCGTGCGCAAGCCAGGGCGCAAGCGGCCGATCACTCCGACTGTGCGGTGACGGACCACCGGGCAACTGACGGGGCTTGCTGCAAGGACTTGAGACCCCGCGGGAAACCATTGGGAAGTCGGCCCTCCGCACGAAGAAGGTCAAATCCAGATCTCACAGGAGGGATCGTCTTGCTTCAGCGTTTCAAGAACGAGGACGAGGGCTTCACGCTCATCGAGCTTCTCGTCGTCATCCTGATCATCGGCATTCTCGCCGCGATCGCGCTGCCGAGCTTCCTCGGTCAGCAGAAGAAGGCCCAGGACTCCTCGGCCAAGTCGGATGCCCGCAACGCGGTCACCCAGATGGAGTCGTGCTACGCCGACGCGCAGACCTACGTCGGCTGTGACCTCTCGACGTCCGGCCTGAACCTCGGCACCGGCGTTGGCCAGGTCGACATCGGCACGCCTACGGCGACCGGCTACACCGTCACGGCTCACTCCAAGAGCACGAACAACTTCTCCATCACCAAGAACGCCACGACGGGTGTCCTCACCCGCGCGTGCACCGGCACCTGCACCAGCTGGTAGCCACCACGTAGTTGACGCACTTGACGGGGCGGGCTCACCAGCCC
>JBEVLC010000007.1:0-7774 GCA_040509415.1 Baekduia sp.
GACCCTGGGCTGGGCCTAAGCGGGGTTGGGCAGCGGCGAAGGCTCGCCCGCGCGTGCCGCCGCGACCTGCTCGCGGCTGTCGCGTGAGGAGATCAGCACCGCCGCCAGGATCGCGCCGGTCACCGCGAAACCCGCACCGACCAGGAACGCGGTCTGAAAGCCCTCGGTCAGCGCGGTCGCATCCGGGCGCGCGCCACCGGCGACTGTGTTGGTCCGGCTGGTCGCGATCGAGGACAGGATCGCGAGGCCGAGCGCGCCACCGACCTGCTGGGAGGTGTTGATCAGCCCCGAGGCCAGCCCGGCCTCCTGCGGCTTGGTGCCCATCACCGCGCCGATCGTCACCGGCACGAACGAGAAGCCGAGGCCGATGGCGGCGAGGATCGACGGGAACAGGACATCGCCCAGGTAGGTGCCGTCCGGCGAGACGCGCGAGAACCACAGCAGGCCGGCGGCGATGAACACCATCCCGAGAATCAGCGACGGCTTGAAGCCGATCTTCGTGACCAGCTGCGACGCGGCACCTGCCGAGAAGATGATGACCAACGCCAGCGGCAGGTAGGAGAAGCCCGCCTTCAGCGCGCTGTAGCCCAGCACCTGCTGGAGGTACAGCGAGATGAAGAAGAACATCGAGAACAGCGACATGCCGATCAGTAGCCCGACGATGTTGGATCCGCGCAGGCTCCGCAGCCGGAAGATCGAGAACGGCACCAGCGGGGCCGGCGAGCGCAGCTCGACCGCGGAGAAGATGGCGAGCAGGATCACCGACGCCGCGCCAAGAACGAGCGTCTGCGTCGAGGTCCAGCCGGCATCGTTGGCGTCGACGAGCGCGTAGACGCCAATTGCCAGGCCGGCGGTCACGGTGAACGCGCCGGCGGCGTCGAAGTGGCGGACCCGGTCGATGTCGCGGCTCTCGCCGAGCAGGCGCGGCGCCAGCAGCGCGGCGACGATGCCGATCGGCACGTTGACGAACAGCACCCACTCCCAGCCGGCCCACTCGGTCAGCATCCCGCCGAGCAGGACGCCGGCCGCGCCGCCGGAGCCGGCGACGGCGCCCCAGACGCCCAGCGCCTTGTTGCGTTCGGCGCCCTCGGCGAAGGTGGTGGTGACGATCGACAGCGCGGCGGGGGACACGAGCGCGGCGCCGAGCCCCTGGACGGCGCGGGCGATGATCAGCCACATCTCGCTCTGGGCGAAGCCGCCGACCAGCGAGGCGAGCGCGAAGAGCACGAGCCCCGCGATGAAGAGGCGGCGGCGGCCGAGCAGGTCAGCGAGGCGCCCGCCGAGCAGCAGGAAGCCGCCGAAGACCAAGGTGTAGGAGTTGACGACCCACGAGAGGTTCTCCGACGAGAAGTCGAGGTCCTTGCCGATCGAGGGCAGCGCGACGTTGACGATCGAGGCATCGAGGACGACGACGAACTGGGCGGTGGCCAGCAGCGCGAGCGCGAGCCACTTGTTGGTGCTCTGGGGAGGAGCGGTGGACACGAGTTTGGACCTCCGGGGATCGTGTCGGGGAAATGGAGAGGGGATTCCGGTTGCGCGGACGACCATACGGAGAAGCGGTTCCGTTTGTCAAGTCATCTCGCTACAGTGCGGACCGTGAGCTCGACGGAGCCCAAGCCCCAGCGGGCCGATGCCGTCCGCAACCGCGAGCGGATCGTCGAGGCTGCCCGCGAACTGTTCGCCGAGTGCGGTCAGGCGACGCAGATGGACGACGTCGCGCGGCGCGCCCAGGTCGGCGTCGGGACCGTCTACCGCCACTTCCCGACCAAGAGCGCGCTGCAGGGCGAGCTGATGGCCGCGAAGTTCCGCCACCACGCCGAGGTCGCGCGCCGCTGGACGTCAGAGCCCGACGGCTGGACCGCGTTCGAGGGCTTCCTGCGCGAGACGTTCGCCGCGATGGCCACCGACGCCTCGCTGCGCCAGCGCGTCACCTGGAGCGAGGACGCCGACGCGCTGGCCCTCGCCGAGCCCGAGCGCCAGGCGCTGTCGGTCGTCGTCGGCGAGATCATCGAGCGCGCGCAGGACCAGGGGCGGATGACGCCGGCGTTCACGGTCGCCGACATGCCGGCCTTCATGTGCGCCGCCGGCGCGGTGATCACCGCCCAGCAGGCGTCGCCGGTCGTCCTCGGCGATCGCTTTCTCGAGCTGCTGATCGACGGGCTGCGCGTCTGCCCGGACGGCGCTTAGCGCTCGAGCTCGGCGCGCTCGCTAGCGCTCATGCGCGGGGCGGTACGCGTCGTCGTCCTGATGCGCTGAGTAGAACTTCACCATCGCGCCGACGTACTCCGGGAAGTGCGGGCAGCGCAGCCCGTTGCGCCCGAGCACCTCGCCCGCCTGCGCGGTGTCGAACGTCACCGGGTGGTTGAGGTAGACGATCGACTCGCGCGGCGTCCCGCCGAACATCTTGCGGACGAAGCCGAACCCCAGCGAGCGGTCCACCAGGCCAGGCGGCAGCGGGATCTTGGGCTCGCGGCCGGCGTACTCCAGTGCCAGCAGCCGCGCCAGCTCGTGCGAGCTGACCGGCTCGGGGTCGACGAGGTGCAGCGTGTGGCCGACAGCCTGGGCGTCGCGCGCGCCCGCGGCGATCGCATCGACGACGAAGTCGACCGGCACGACGTTGAAGGACGCGTCGCCGCGGCCGATCTGCAGCAGCGCGCCCATCGGGCTCGCCATCGAGCGCAGCAGGTAGTACGGGCCGTCGAACTTCTGCGTCTCGCCGGTTTGCGAGTCGCCGACCACGATCGCCGGGCGGTAGATCGTCGTCGGGACGTCGTCCATCGACGCGCGCACGAGCACCTCGGCGGCGAACTTGGTCGACTCGTAGAAGTTCTTGAAGTCCTGGCCCTCGGCGAGGTCGTCCTCGAGCACGAGGCCCGAGCGCGTTCCGGCGACATAAGCCGTCGAGATGTAGTGGTGGCGCTCCAGCTGCGTTGCCGCACGGCAGAAGTCGATGACGTGCTGGGTGCCCTGCACGTTGACGCGCTCGGCCAGGTCGGAGCCGACGGCCAGGTCGTAGATCGCGGCGAGGTGGAAGACCTTGACGGTCTCGGCCGCCAGCCGCTCGTAGGTGCGCTCGTCCAGGCCGAGCCGTGGATCGGTGATGTCGCCGGGCTGGATGTCGACGCCGTCGGGCGCCAGCGTGCGGGCGCGCTGCACCATGCGCGGCTCGACCAGCGCGACGATCCGCGCCTCGTCGTCGTCTTGCAGCAGGCGCGGGACGAGCCGGCCGGCGAGGAAGCCGGGGAAGCCGGTGAGCAGGTAGGTCCGGGGCATCGATTGGGGAACCTAGACGTTTTCAGTCCACGAGACGTCGCTCGACGGCCCACCGGCTGAGCTCGTGGCGGGTGGAGAGTTGGAGCTTGCGCAGCACGGCGCTGACGTGGGCCTCGACGGTCTTGACGGAGATCCCGAGGCGCTGGGCGATCTCCTTGTAGAGGTAGCCGCGGGCGATGTGGCGCAGGACCTCGCGCTCGCGCGGGGTGAGCTGGTCGAGCTCGGCGTCGGGCGCGCCGGCCGCCGGAGCGCTCCCGCCACCGGAGCCGTCGTTGGCGAACGCGTCGAGCACGAAGCCCGCCAGCCGCGGGGAGAAGACGGCGTCGCCCTCCTGGACACGGCGGATCGCGTCGACCAGCTCGGTCGGCGAGATCGTCTTGGTCACGTAGCCGCGCGCGCCGGCGCGGATGACCGCGATGACGTCCTCCGGGTCGTCGGAGACCGAGAGCGCGAGGCACTTGGCATCTGGCGCCTCGGTGCTCAGGCGGCGCAGGATCTCGACGCCGCCGCCGCCCGGCAGGTGGACGTCGAGCAGCACGACGTCGGGCGCGCGCTCGGTGATCTCGCGCACCGCGCTCTCGACGTCGCCGGCCTCGCCGAGGATCGTCACCAACCCGTCGAGCTCGGCGCGTACGCCGGCCCGGAAGATCGCGTGGTCGTCGACGAGCACGACGGTCGGCAGGCTCTCAGTCATCCAGCACCAGCTCCACTTCCGTGCCCTGTCCGGGCGTGCTGTGCACGGCGGCGGTGCCGCCGTGGCGGGCCATCCGGCCCATGATCGACTCTCGCACGCCGCGGCGGTCTTCGGGGATCTGATCGGGATCGAAGCCCTGGCCGCGGTCGCGGACGAAGACCTCGGTGCGGCCGCCGGCGACCTCGACGTAGAGCGCGATCGGCTCGTCGCTGGCGCTGTGGCGCACGGCGTTGGCGAGCGCTTCGCGGGCGGCGGCCACCAACGCGCGGTGGCGCTCGTCGAGGTCGTGGTCGCCGACGGCGATGACCTCGATCGGGACGCCGTGGGCCTCCTCGATCTCCTCGGCGGCGGCACGCAGCGCGTCGGCCAGGCACTCGTCCGGGCGGGCCGCGGGCGCGCCCGAGAGCCAGCTGCGCAGCTCGCGCTCCTGGCGGCGGGCGAGCGTCGCGACGGCGCGTGGGTCATCAGCGCGCTTCTGGACGAGCGCGAGCGTCTGCAGAACCGAGTCGTGCAGGTGTGCCGCCACTTCGGCGCGCTCCTGGGAGCGGATCCGCTCGTTGCGTTCGTCGCGCAGGCCGCGCGCGAGGCGCAGCCAGAACGGCGCGAGGATCAGGCCGAGGCCGAGCGCGACGACGACGAAGGCGAGCACGAGGTCGCGAGCGCCGCTGAGCGCGCCGTTGGCCTGCAGGAAGAGGAGGCCGGCGCCGACGACGAGCGCGATGCCGAAGCCGCCTTGGTAGACCGAACGCAGGCGCTGGGGGAGCGCGGAGCCCAGCGGCGGGCGCTCGTCGGCGGCGAGCGCGGGCTCCTCGGTGGCGGGCACGGTCGCCGGCTCGTGCTCGACGGTTTGCACGCCGTCGCGCGGGGAGCGCGTCGGTTCGGGGCCGGCGCGGCGAGCGGCGGTCTGGCGCCAGAGCATTGCCGCCCCCGCCGCGGCGAGCACGAACGGCCAGACGATCGCGTCGCTCCACCAGAGGCCCAGCTCGCGGATCGTCAACAGGCCGCCGAGCGTGAGGCAGCCGACGCCGGCCCCGATCTGCCAGGCGCCGGGCCGGGCGCGCAGCCGGGCGGCGATGGCCGGCGAACCGTCGGCCGGCGGCAGCAGCAGCCAGCCGGCGATGTAGATCGGCAGGCCGACGCCGGAGGCGACCGTCAGGATGACCACCGCGATCCGCACGATCAGCGGATCGACGCCGAGCCAGCGGGCTATGCCGGCGCACACGCCGGCGATGACCTTGCGGTCATCGTCACGGCGCGGCGGTGGTCGTCGCGGCTTCTCCATCAGGCTCCGTCGCGCTTCGCAAGTCCACCAACAAGGAGGACGAGCCCCACGACCGTCAGCACGATCGGGGCCAGCGAGCCGAAGTCGAGGCTGACCTGGCCGGCTTGGTCGAGGAGGAGCACGGTGCCGAGCGCCAAGACGGAGAGGCCGGTGATCAGGGTCGCGAGGTCGGGGCGGCTCACGCTCGCTCCCCGGCGCAGCCGGCCGCGGCCAGCGTTGCGTCGATCTCATCCGGCCCGTGGCGGCCGTGATCCCAATCGTCCCTGCCGGTCCGCGTGTGGCGGACCTCGATGGCGCCGATGCCGACATCGGCGTCGAGGATCAGCTTGCGCGCAGAGGGGCTCCGCGCGACCGTGCCGTGCTGCTCGTCGATGTCCGCCCCGCCGGTCTCCTTGCCGAGCAGGCCGACGTAGCCCAGGCCCGCGTGGGTCTTGGCCTGTAGGCAGACGTCGGTGGGGACCAGGACCAGCGCGTGGCCGGTGCCGACGTCGACCTTGAGGTTCACGGTCCCGTTACGCGGCCACTGCGTGTCACGCAGGTCGACGACCAGCTCACCGACGCCCAGCTCGTAGCCGCCGGGGCGGATGTCGTTGATCGTCGCCGGGGTGTAGTCGCGGTTGCCGACGCCATGGCTGGTGTCGACGCCCGCCGCGGCGACCACCCCCGACGGGATCGCCAACGCGAGCGCGGGCACCGCCAGCCAGCGGGCGCGGCGGTCGCGGAAGGAGAAGGCCACCATCAAGACGCCGAGCACGATGACGACGCCGGCGATGATGCTCCCACCGCCTGCCGCGGTCGCCACGGCAGCGCCGGCGGCGGCGATGAGCGCGCCGGCCAGGACGGCGCTCAGCAGCAGCGCGGCGCCGGCGATCCGGGCGGCGGCGGGTTGTGACTCGCCGCGGTTGGCCAGCAGCCGCTGCCCGGCGATGGCGAGGACGGCGACGATCAGGACCGTCGGCGCGAGCGCGCCGAAGACCCAGCCGAAGCCGACGCCCCAGTGGCCGTCGAGCAGCGCGACGCCGGCCAAGACGATGACGAAGGCGCCGGCGATCGTGGAGAAGCGCCCGGGCTTGCCGGCGACCGGCTGGCCGGTGCCGTCGTCCTCGGGGACGAGCAGCAACGCGGCGATGTAGGCGATGACGGCGAAGCCGCCGACGAAGATCAGCGCGACGGCCGCGATCCTGATGATCAGCGGGTCGACGTTGAAGTAGCGCGCCAGGCCGCTGCAGACGCCGCCGAGGACGCGGTCGTCGCGGGTGCGCAGCAGGCGGCGGGGTGCGGGCGGGGTGGCGGCGGCGGGCTCGGGCTCGGGCCGCGGCGCCTCGGTGGTCGGGTCCTCGGGCGCGGGCTGCTGCGACGTGGGGGCGTCGTGCGGATCGGGGGAGGAGGGAGGGGTCTCGGGCATAGGACCAAGATCGCGCGGCGCGGCCGCGCGCACCATCCGGGATGACCCTAGAGCGGCTCGGGGATGTCCCCCAGAGGGAGCCGGGCGCGCAGCGCCTCGTCGGGCCGTCCGTCGATCAGGTGGCCGAGGATCTCCTCGCGGTACTGGACCTCGATCCGCGCGGCCAGCGCGAAGGACACCTCGGCAACCGCGGCGACCAGCGCCAGCCCGTCGGCCAGCTCCTCGGTGCGCAGATACGCGCCCACGGTCCGCGTGTCGCCGCCTGCCGGATCATCGAAGAACCCGGCCTGCGGGACGGTGCGGGCGGCGACACGCAGCGCGTCGGCGTGGCCGTCGTCGGCGGGGTCGGCGACGAAGAGGACGAGGTACGGGTCCGGCATCAGGGACATCGACGCTAGCTGACAGACTCCGGACCCGATGATCGACCGCGCAGCCGCCGTCGCCGCCCTCGCGGCCGAGGAGTTCGACGTCGTCGTGGTCGGTGGCGGGATCACCGGCGCCGGCGTGGCGCTCGATGCCGCCACGCGCGGCTACAGCGTCGCGCTGGTTGAGCGCCACGACTTCGCCTCGGGCACCTCGTCGCGATCGTCCAAGCTCGTCCACGGCGGCCTGCGCTACCTGGCCCAGGGCCAGCTCGACATCGCCCACGAGAGCGCCGTCGAGCGCGGCATCCTGATGGGCGTCACGGCCCCCCACCTCGTGCACCCGCTGCCGATGCTGACGCCGGTCAACGACGCAATGCCGCGCAGCCGGACCGCCTTCACGTGGGGCGGGCTGCAGGCCGGCGACGTGCTCCGCCGCAGCGCGCACACCTCCACGCGGACCCTCCCGCGCCCCCGGCGGCTCAACGCCACCGAGGCCCTCAGCCTCGCCCCTGCGCTGCGCGCCGACACCCTCCGCGGCGGGCTCCTCGCCTGGGACGGGCAGCTCGAGGACGACGCGCGCCTCGTGGTCACCGTCGCGCGCACGGCGGCGTCGTACGGCTCCCACGTGCGCACGCGGGCCCGTGCCACCTCGGCGACCGGCACCGCTGTGACGCTGCGCGACGAGCTCACCGGTGCGTCGTACGACGTCCGCGCGAGGGCGGTCGTCAACGCCGCCGGCGTCTGGGCCGGCGACC
>JBEVLC010000008.1:0-24622 GCA_040509415.1 Baekduia sp.
GGGCGGGCGTCCGGATGATGCGTGTGGCCGAAGTCGTCTACGGCGTCGTCGGCGTTGCGAACGTCACGCCGACGTCACGGGTGAGCTTCGCACCCTGGCATGACGACGGCGCATCGGATGACAGGTGGAACAACCCCGGCACCCGCACCGACGAATGGCCGGACGGAACCGTGATCGACAACCCCGACGCCGGGTTGATGCTCAGGTTGCCGGAACCGCATGCCGGGTTGGACGTCGTGCCCGACCCGTCACCGACGCGCGTGGCGACCAACACCAATGCGCCGTTCGGGTTGTCGATGGTGAACGTGCCCGCACCGTCGTTGCCGGGGTACAGGTCGTCGGTCGGGTCCCCGGCCGACACGGTGACGTCGGACAACGTTCCGACCTTGGCCGCGCCCTGGCCGTTGGAGTTCAACATCCACGCCGCGGCGGCGACCGATGCGGCGACGGCGACGAGCGCGAGACCCAACGCGATCGTGCGGCGACGCTTGGTGGAAATCAGGTGGTGCATGGATCCTCCGATCCGTTGGTGATCCCGCTCCGAAGTGAGCGGGCGCACGCCGTCGCGCCTCCCGTCACGACGGCCCGCGTCCGCCCCGCGCCCGGACGGGAGCAACACCCCGGCCCAAACCGTCTCCGGCACGATCCCCGCCGCGTGCCCGAGGTCGCGCCCGAATGCGTGTAGAGCCGGGTGCGTCCAGTCATCGTTCAACGGCATCTCGAAACGCAATTCCGAGTCGGACCCCCGGACGACGATCACGACGCGGCGATCATCCGGGACCGGGTCCCGCGACCTTCTCCACCAGGCCATTACGACCCCACCATCGGGCGGACGGCGCCGCGGTGGTTGCCGTCGATCAACGGCGACCAACACCACGAATCTTCGGCGCACGCGTGGGGGTGGACGTCGGCCGTGCCCGCCGATCCGCACCCGGACGCCACCAACGCCACGACGACCGCGGCCAACGCCGCCAACCGCGTCATGACACACGCTCCGGAACCCACGTCACGACGACGCGCCCGGCTTCCGTGTCGTCCAACAACTCCGCCAACGCGGCGGTGCGGAACGCCTCCTGTGCGGCGGCGACGAGCGCTTGTCGGCACGCACCGGCCAACACCGGGGTAGCGACGCTGACCGGCGCCGACGGCAACGCGCGGAATCGGCGCTGGATTTCTTCGGGGGACATCACCGCACCGCCTCGGAGAACGTCGCGGACGGTCCGGCTACGCTTCGTGTGCTCATCAGGTCCACTCCTGGTTGGGCCACGGGGTCGGTCCGCCGCTAACGGACGCGGCCCCGCTTTTTATGGGGCGATCAGGACTCCCACATCACGCCGTGGAAGCTCCGAATCAGTGTCATTGGCGTGACACGGGGAATCGGCGCCGCCTAGGTTCCGGCGCCGTCTATGCCACGACAAACGCCGACATCACGACCGGGCACGGCGGGAAATTCCCGTTCACCGAGGTCAAGACGCGACGCGGCCGCGGCCAGCCGTGGGACGCGCTGCACGAGGCCAAGCGCGCGCAGGTCCGCCGCATGGCGCGCGCCTATCTAACGGAGGCGACCGACCGGCCGCGGACCCGACTGGTCCGCTTCGACGCGATCGGCGTGGTCATCGACCTGCGCGGGCGCCTGACGCGGCTCGAGCATCTGGAGAACGCGTTCTGATGGCGCACGCGAAGCTCACGCCGAGCCTGCCGGCGCTACAGCGCGAGCTGCTGGTAGGCCGTGCTCTGAAACGACATGCGATGCAGCGGCGAGACGCCGTGGCGCTGGATCGCGTCGCGGTGCTCGGGCGTCGAGTAGCCGACGTGGGTCGCGAACTCCCAGCCTGGGTGGCGCGCGTCGGCGCGGTGCATGAAGCGGTCGCGGGTGACCTTGGCGATGATGCTCGCGGCCGCGATGGCGGCGCTGGTCGCGTCGCCTTCGACGATCGCGCGGCCGGTGTGGCCGTCGAGGTCGCCGACCGGGAAGCCGTCGCTGAGGCAGATGCACCCCGGCCGAGCGACCTTCAGGAGCGACTCGCGGAGCGCGGCGAGGTTGGTCTTGTGCAGGCCACGGCGGTCGATGCCGCCGGCGCTGCGGGAGACGACCGCGACGCGCGTGGCGATCCGCAACACGACCGGGTAGAGCGCCTCGCGAGCCTCCTCGGTGTGCTGCTTAGAGTCGTTGAGCAGCGAGAGCGCGCGGACCTCGCGCGGACCGAGACGGTCGTAGTCAAAGAGCACGGCCGCCGCGACCAGCGGGCCGGCCAAGCAGCCGCGGCCGGCCTCATCGGCGCCGGCGACGAACCGCACGCCGAGCGCGCGATCGTGCTGGAAGAGCTTGCGGCCAGTGCGGCCCTTGCCCTTCTTCCTGCGCGGCTTGGCCTTCTTGGACGAGACGTCGGGCGCGGCTACGACGTCCACGGGCACCGCGACGGCAAGCTCCTCGGCGAGCGTCGGGCTGGTCGGCTCGGCCGAAATGGCGCTAGAGGAGGCCGATGCGCTTGGGCGGCCAGTAGGTGGCGAAGGCGCCACCGATGATCCACTTGCGCGGGACAGGACCCCAGAACCGGCTGTCATCGGACTCGCCACGGTTGTCGCCCATCATGAACCAATGGCCGGCGGGAATCTTGATCGGCCGCGGGAAGTCGCAGCCGGTCCCACCCTCGCACGGACGGGTGAAGCCATCGGCCTGGCGCTTGCCGTTGACGAAGGCGTGGCCACCCTTGATGTACAGGGTGTCGCCCGGGCCGGCGACGACGCGCTTGATGAAGTTGACCTTGGCCTTGGTCGCCGTGGGGCGGCCGCATGCCTGGTCGGGCTTCTTGTTCGGGTCGCCGCAGGTGTTGCTGTCGGAGCCGGCGGGCGGGTGGAAGACCACGACCTCGCCGACCTCGGGCGCGTTGAAGCGGTTGCCGAGACGGTTGACCAGCACGCGCTGGCCGATCTTCAGCGTCGGGACCATCGACTCGCTCGGGATCCTGTACGGCTTGATCAGGAACGCCTGGATGGCCAGCGCCAGTCCCAGCGCGACCACCACGATGACGATGAGCTCGACGAACGAGCTGCCCGCCGACTTCTCCTTGCTGGCTCCGCCGGCGGCGGGGCTCATTTACGACTGCTCGGAGTCGGCGTCTGCCTCGGCCGGAGCCTCGGCGGTCTCGACACTCGCATCGGCGGTCTCGACGCCCTCAGCGTCGACGACGACCTCCTCGGCCGTCACGCCCTCCGCGTCGACGGCGCCTTCGCTGGCAGCCGCCTCGGCCTCGAGCTCTGCGGCAGGATCGTGAAGCAGACCTGCCTCCACGACCTCCTCCGGGCCGATGTAGCGGCGCTCGCGCACGCGGGCGGCCTTGCCGACGCGGTCGCGGATGTAATAGAGCTTCGCGCGACGGACGTCACCGCGAGCGGCGACCTCGATCTTCTCGATCTTCGGCGAGTGCACGGGGAACGTGCGCTCCACGCCGACGCCGAAGGACTGCTTGCGGACCGTGAAGGTCTCACGCGCACCGTGTCCCTGGCGCTTGATCACCACGCCTTCGAAGACCTGCGTGCGGCGACGCGTGCCTTCGACGACCTGGAAGTGGACGCGGACGCGATCGCCCGCCTGAAAGCGGGGGACGCGGCGCAGCTGGGCGCGCTCAAGGGATTCGATGACAGTGCTCATGGCAAAGAGAAGGCGCGGAGATCGGCTCCGCGCGTCGGCTGGGTGATGGTAGCGAAGGGACCGCCGCGGCGCCTTTGGGCCTGTTTGGAGGGACTCCTAGCCCGACATAGGCCCGAAGGGGTCCGGCCCGGCGCTCCGCGGTGGCTCGTCAGACATCGGTCCGAACGGATCCGGACCCCCGCCTTGGCGCGTCTCGCTCGGCTCGGGGTCTGGTGGCCGTGCGGTCGGCCCGACCACCCCACGCTCATGGCTGCGCATGCGCCGCCAGGTGTGGATCTCCTCGTGGTGGCCCGACAGCAGCACCGGCGGGACCTTCCAGCCGCGGTACTCGGCCGGGCGGGTGTAGTGCGGGTACTCGGGATCGCCGCCCAGCGCCTGGCTGAAGGACTCCTCCAGCGCCGACTCGGCGTGGCCGAGCGAGCCCGGCAACTTGCGCAGCACCGCGTCCATGACCACCATTGCCGCCAGCTCACCGCCGCTCAGGACGAAGCGCCCGACCGAGATTGCGTCAGAAGCGAAGTGCTGGACGATGCGCTCGTCAAAGCCCTCGTAGCGGCCGCACAGCAGCGTGATCGCCGGCTCGGCGGCCAGCTCATCCACAAGCGC
This sequence comes from Baekduia sp., assembly GCA_040509415.1. Classification (GTDB taxonomy): domain Bacteria; phylum Actinomycetota; class Thermoleophilia; order Solirubrobacterales; family Solirubrobacteraceae; genus Baekduia. Next base: position 4,259 of record JBEVLC010000008.1, read on the forward strand.
GTCGTCCAGCATCCGCCCGCCCGGCGTCAGCGCGATCACGCGGCGCTCACGCCGCAGGTCGACCGGGTCCTGGTTGTAGATGCCCTGCAGCGCCTTGTCCATGACGTCGACGCGCAGCACCATGCCGGCGCCGCCGCCGAAGGGCGTGTCATCGACCTGGCCACCGCTCAGCGGCGTGTAGTCGCGCGGGTTGAAGGTCCGCAGCTCCGCCCCGCGCTGGGTCGCGTTGCGCACATGGCGCTGCGTCTGAAACCACTCGAACCACTCGGGGAACAGCGTCACCACATCAAGTTGCATAAGAAGCTAGGCGTCCTCTCCGAGGAAGGCCAGGTCCACGTCGATGGTCTGCGCGTCGAGGTCGACCGTCCGCACCGCGTCGGAGATCAAGGGCACCCACAACGCCTTGGCGCCGGCCGTCGGGCGCTGGACCTCGAGGAGGTCACACGACGGATAGGGCAGCAGCTTGGCGACGACACCCACTGCCGCCTCCCCATCGACCACGCGACAGCCGATCAGGTCCTCGGCGTACCACTCGTCTTCGGCCAGCGGTGGCGCGTCGGCGCGTCGCATCCAGAGATCGGTGCCGCGCAGCCGCTCGATCGCCTCGCGCGACTCGACGCCCGCCAAGCGCAGGATCGGCCGCGACGGGGTGCCGTCATGGCGGACGATCGCGATGTCGACGCCGTCGACGATCACCGCCACCGCACCGCCCAACACCCGCTCGCGGGGCTGGGTCACGTAGAACGAGCCGTCCAGACCGTGGGCGCGGCCAATGCGGCCGACGCTGAGCAGCGCGCCGGCGGCCTGAGCGGCAGCCGGATCCGCGTCGGCCATCTCAGTCGACGATGTCGACGAGGACGCGGCGCTGCTCCTTGACCGCCGCGGCCTTGACCACGGTGCGCAAGGCGTTGGCGGTGCGCCCGCCCTTGCCGATCACGCGGCCGTAGTCCTCGTCGCCGACCGACAGCTCGAGGACGACCGTACCGTCTTCCTCGTCGAACTGCTCGACGGCGACGGCGTCGGGATCATCGACGAGCTGCCGCGCCAGGTAGTCGAGCAGCTCCTTCATCAAGCGCTAGACCTTGGAGAGGTCGATGCCCTGCGTGCGCAGGAGCTTGCGGACCTGCGGGGTCGCCGTGGCGCCCGTGGAGACCCAGTAGCGCACGCGCTCCTCGTTGACCGTGATGGTCGAGGGCTCGGTCTGGGGGTTGTACTGGCCCAGGATCTCGATGTTGCGCCCATCACGGGGCGAGCGCTGATCGGCGGCGATGATGCGCCAGATCGCGTTCTTCTTGGCGCCCACGCGAGTGAGTCGGAGTCGAACTGCCATGAAAGTCCTTGCGTCGGTACTGAAAGATCGTCGGAACCCGCAGCACATTTGCGCGGGAAAGCGACGTGGGAGGTTAGCGAGCCTGACGCATCATGGCTTGCAGGTCGGGCATCTTGCCTCGCCCGATCTGCTTCATGACCTTGCGCATCTGGCCGAACTGCTTGACGAGCTGGTTGACGGCTTGGACGTTGGTGCCCGAGCCCTTGGCGATCCGCAGGCGCCGCGAGCCCTTGATCAGCTCGGGTCGGCGGCGCTCTTCCGGGGTCATCGAGAGGATGATCGCCTGGACGCGATCGAGCTCCTTCTCGTCGACCTTCATGTTCTTCATCTGCTGGCCGGCGAAGCCGGGCATCATGCCCAGCAGCGACGTCAGCGGACCCATCTTGCGCAGCTGGCGCAGCTGCTTGAGGAAGTCCTCCAACGTGAACTCGTCCTTGCGCAGCTTGCGCTCGAGCTCCTTGGCCTCGTCCTCGTCGAACTGCTGCTCGGCCTTCTCGATCAGCGACATGACGTCGCCCATGCCGAGGATGCGCTGCGCCATGCGATCCGGGTGGAAGGCCTCGAACTGGTCGAGCTTCTCGCCGACGGACGCGAAGAGGATCGGCTTGCCGGTGACGGCCTTGACCGAGAGCGCGGCGCCGCCGCGGGCGTCACCGTCGAGCTTGGACATCACGACGCCGTCGAAGTCGACGGCCTCGGAGAACTGCTGCGCGACGTTGACCGCGTCCTGGCCGGTCATCGCGTCGACGACCAACAGGATCGAGGTCGGCTTGACCGCCTTGCGGATGTCCTTGAGCTCCTGCATCAGGCGCTCGTCGACGTGCAGGCGCCCGGACGTGTCGACGATCAACACGTCCTTGCCCTCTTGCTTGGCACGGTCCAGCGCCCAGCGGGCGATGTCGACGGGGTCCTTGTCGGTCCCCTGCTCGTAGACCGCGGCGCCGGCCTGGCCGCCGACCTTGATCAGCTGGTCGACCGCCGCCGGGCGGTAGACGTCGCACGCGGCGACGGCGACCGAGGAGCCGTTCTGCTCCTTGAGCAGGCGCGCGAGCTTGGCCGTGGCGGTCGTCTTGCCCGAGCCCTGCAAGCCGGCCATCAGCACGACCGTCGGCGGCCGCGGCGCGAACGTGATGCCCGCCGAGGAGCCGCCCATCAGGGCCGTCAGCTCCTCGTTGACGATCTTGACGACCTGCTGGCCGGGATTGAGCTGACCGAGCACACCGGCGCCGAGGCAGCGCTCCTTGACCGTGGCCGTGAACTGCTTGACGACCTTGAAGTTGACGTCGGCCTCCAGCAGCGCGAGCCGGATCTCGCGCATGGCCTTGTTGACGTCGTCCTCGGTCAGCGTGCCGCGGCCGCGGACGTCGGACAGGGTCTCTTGGAGCTTCTCGGCAAGGGCGTCGAACACGAGGCCGTCAGTGTACGGGCCCGCGCGCGGGCTCAGAGGGCGAGCTCAGCGCGGGCGGATCAGCGTCACGCCGTCGCGCACGGTCAGCTGCGTGGCGATCACGCGCTCGTCGGCCGCCCAACGGTCGTTGAGCTGCGCCATCACCTCGTCGCTCTCGCTGTCGGGCGCCAGGACGCCGCCGCCGCGCAGCGTGTTGTCGGCCACGATCAAGCCGGTCGGCGCCAGCTTGGCCAGCGCCGCCTCGTAGTAGTCGGGGTAGCCGGTCTTGTCGGCGTCGATGAACACCAAGTCGAACGGCCCGTCGAGCGCGGCGAGCGACTCGAGCGCTGGGCCGCGCATGAGCTCGATCCGATCGGCGAACGGCGAGGCGTCGAAGTGGCGCTGGGCGAAGTCGGCGCTGGCGTCGTTGATCTCCAGCGTCACGAGACGCCCGCCGGGCGGCAGCGCGGCGGCCATCGCCAGCGCGCTGTAGCCCGCGTAGGTGCCGACCTCGACGACCAGCGCCGGGCGCAGCGCGAAGACCAGCGTCTCCAGCAGCCGCCCGACGACCGGGCCGCTGAGCATCTGCGGGAACGGCAGCTCGGCGACCGCCTCGGCGTGCAGCCGGTCCATCCATGCCGCAAACGGCGTGGTGTGGGTGGCCGTGTAGGCCTCGACGTCAGACCGGACGAGGTCCGACATGTGGCGGCTCCTTGTCGGTGTCGGCGCCGCTGAGCGCCTGGGTCGCCTGCGACAGCGCGGCGGTGAACTCCGAGGGGATGACCCAGACCTTGTTGGCGTCGCCCTGGGCGATCTTCGGGAGCATCTGCAGGTACTGGTAGCTGAGCAGCTTGGGGTCGGGGTCGCCCTTGTGGATGGCGTCGAAGACCGTGGCGATCGCGCTCGCCTCGCCCTCGGCGCGCAGGATCGCGGCGGTCTTGGCGCCCTCGGCGCGCAGGACCGCCGACTGCTTCTCGCCTTCGGCGTCGAGGATCTGCGACTGCTTGGAGCCCTCTGCGGTGAGGATCGCCGCGCGACGGTCGCGCTCGGCGCGCATCTGCTTCTCCATCGCCTCCTGGATACCGGCCGGCGGGTCGACGGCCTTGAGCTCCACGCGGTTGATCCGGATCCCCCACTTGCCCGTCGCCTCGTCGAGGACGATGCGCAGCTGGGTGTTGATCTGGTCGCGGCTGGTCAGCGACTGCTCCAGCGTCAGGCCGCCGATCACGTTGCGCAGCGTCGTCACCGTCAGCTGCTCGATCGCCTGCAGCGGGTTGGCGACCTCATAGGACGCCGACTTCGGATCGGTGATCGTGAAGTAGAGGACCGTGTCGATGTTGACCGTCACGTTGTCCTCGGTGATCACGCCGTTGGGCGGGAAGCTGACGACCTGCTCGCGGAGGTCGATCAGCGGCTTCACGCGGTCGATGAACGGCAGGACGATCGTCAGCCCGGGATCAAGCGTGCGGCTGTAGCGGCCGAGGCGCTCCACCACGCCGGCGCGCGCCTGCGGGATGATGCGGATGGTCTGCGACGCGACGAACAGCGCGAAGAGCAGGATGACGATCAGCGCGATCAGCGCGGCCACGGGGATACCTCCGGTGAGGGGACTCGGGATGCTGCGAAGTTGATGGCCATGGTCATGGAGCGACGAGCGCGGTCGCACCGCGGATCTCGACGACCTCGACCTTCGTACCCGCCTCGATCACGACCTGATCGTCATAGGCACGGGCGGTCCAGACCTCCCCGTCGAGGCGGACCGAACCGACGCCCTCGTCGTTGGCGATGCGATCCAGCACGATGCCCGACGTGCCGATCAGCGCGGCGGTGCCGGTGCGGATGCGCGGCGGCGTGTGCATGTGGCGCTTGGCGATCGGCCGGATGAGCGCGAAGCTCGCCAGCGTCAGCGCGGCGAAGACGACGGCCTGGACGACACCGCCACCACCGGCCAGCGCCACGAGCATCGCGCCGAAGGCGCCGACGGCGAAGGGAGCGAGGAAGAAGCCCGCGGTGAGGATCTCCCCCACGGCCGCGAACACCCCCGCGATCAGCCAGATGATCCAAGCGTCCATTGCCCGGCGAGTATCACAGGCCGCCGGGACGGCGACGAGGGCGTGTGCCTAGGCGCTGACCAGCGCGCGCGCGAAGTCTTCAGCGTCGAACGGGCGCAGGTCCTCCAGCGCCTCGCCGATCCCGATCAGCTTGACCGGGATGCCCAGCTCGCCCGCGATCGCCAGCGCGATGCCGCCCTTGGCCGTGCCGTCGAGCTTGGTCAGGACGATCCCGTCGACCGGCACCGCCTCGGAAAAGAGCTTGGCCTGGCGGACGCCGTTCTGGCCCGTCGTCGAGTCGATCGTCAGCAGCGTCTCGTGTGGCGCGTCGGGCATCTGCTTGCCGATCACGCGGCGGATCTTGGCGAGCTCGTTCATCAGCTCGTCCTGGTTGTGCAGGCGTCCGGCGGTGTCGATGATCACGACGTCCACCCCACGCTCACGGCCCTGCTTGACCGCCTCGAAGGCGACGGAGCCCGGATCGGAGTTCTCAGGACCGGTCACGATCTCGACGTCAGCACGTCGTGCCCACTCCGTCAGCTGCTCGACGGCCGCGGCACGGAAGGTGTCGGCCGCGCCGAGCAGGACGGTCTTGCCGAGCTCCTGGCGCAGGTGCCACGCGAGCTTGCCGATCGTCGTCGTCTTGCCGGTGCCGTTGACGCCGACGGCCATGATCACGGTCGGCTCGTGACGCAGGTCGATGGTGTCGGTGCCGGTCTTGGCGATGCCGGCCAGCAGCTCGACGAGGCGCTCCTGCAGCGCCGGGCCACCCTCGACGCTGCCGGCGGTCGCCTCCTGCTCAAGCTGACCGACGACGCCGGCGGTCGTGCGCGCGCCGACGTCGGCCATGATCAGCGCCTCCTCCAGCCGCTCCCACGTCTCGTCGTCGAGCGTGTCGAAGAGCGTCGCCTGGATCTCGGTGGTCAGCGCTTCGCGGGTCTTGGAGAGGTTCTGGCGCAGGCGCTTGAAGAAGCCGCCGCGACGCTCGTCGGACGGCGCGTCGTCCTCGGTAGAGGTCGCAGGGTCGCCGGGGGTGCCGGTCAGGAAGAGGTCGCGCCATTCACGGGCCATGGCGCGCGAAGATAGCGGGGTGATCGAGTCGCGAACCGTCCCGTCGGGCGAGCCGCCCGCAACCGACCTCGTCGCCGCCATGGTCGATGAGGTCTCCGAGATGTACGGCCCCATCGATGTGCCGGGCGCTCCGACGGCCACGCCGGAGGACTTCTCGCCCGAGCGTGGCGGTGCGTTCTTGGTCGTGTTCGAGGACGGCGTGCCGGTCGCGGGCGGAGGTCTGAAGCGGCACGACGACAAGGCGTGCGAGATCAAGCGCATGTACGTGGTGCCGGAGGCACGCGGGCGCGGGCACGCCTCGCGGATGTTGAAGGCGTTGGAGGAGGAGGCCCGGCGTTTGGGGTACGTGATCGCGCGGCTCGACACGGGCGTGCATCAGCCGGTGGCCCAAGCGATGTACGAGCGCGCCGGCTACCGGCCGATCGGGAACTTCAACGCGAATCCGTTCGCGAGCTTCTGGGGCGAGAAGCGGTTGGACGTCGCCTAGTAGCGCCCGGAGATGAGGTCCCAGGCGCGGCGCAGCTTGCCCTGCAGCGCGCTGTCAGAGTCCTCTTCGCCGTGGCTCTCGATCACGCCGGGCGAGGCGGTTGGTTCCGGCAGCTGCTCGACCGCTGCGGCGGGGACGGTCAGCACGACGGCGCGTTCGAAGATCTCGTCGACCTCCGGAGCGTCGACGAAGCGCAGGCCGCCGGGGCCGAATCGGGTGTCGATGACGAGGCCGTCGAAGATCTCGGTGCCCTCGTCGGCCAGGACGTGCTGGACCTTGCCGACGGTCTCGCCGTCGCTGGACACCACGTCGGTGCCGGGGGTGAGGGTGAGGTAGGAAGCGGGTGCGCCGTGGTCGTCCATGGGGTTGGGGCTACCCGGGGGCGCGGGTGGCAAGCGCTGGTCGGCCGTCGCGCGCCGCGTTTCGGTCGTCCGCGGGTGCTGGCTGGCGTGGTGCTCAGCGCGCGTTGTGGTCGGAGTGCGCGACGTGGTCCGGGGCACCGAGGGAGTGAGCGGTGGTCGGTGCTCGAGGCGCGGGTCTGTCGTCCGTTGGCGCCCGGGCGCGGGTGGTTCGTGACCGAATCGTGGTCCGGGGCGTTTCGGACCCCATATTGGGACCCCAGGCGACCCAGATCGATACTTCGGGCCCGAAGCGACGGTCCGGGTCGTTTCACCCCTCACATGCAGGGGCCAGACGACCCGGACCTCGCCGGCGACGCCGAACCAAACGCGACGCGCTACGCCCCCGCCCCCACCGGCTGTGCCGCCTCCGCGTCGGCCACGTACTCCTTTGGCATCTTGCGCGACACGATCTTCGAGACGCCGTCGTTGCTCATCGATACGCCGTAGAGCGTGTCGGCGGCCTCCATGGTGCGCTTCTGGTGGGTCACGACGATGAACTGCGCGCGGTCGGCGTGGGCTTGCAGGAGGTCGAGGTAGCGCGTGATGTTGAGGTCGTCGAGCGCGGCCTCGACCTCATCGAGGATGTAGAACGGGCACGGCTTGGCCAAGAACACGCTGAACAGGAAGGCGATCGCGGTCATCGTCTTCTCGCCGCCGCTGAGCAGCGTCAAGCGCTTCATGGACTTGCCCGCGGGCGTGATCTCGATCTCGACGCCGAGGTCGTCGTCGGGGTCGATGCCACCCTCGGCCGCTTCCGCCTCGGCGTCGGCCGCAGCTTCGGCGGCCGCCTCGGCCTCGACCTCGGATGAGCCATCGCCACCGTCGTCAGCCTTGGCGCCACCGAGCACCGGACGCGGTGCGTTCTCCTCGCGCACCAGCGTCAACCGCCCGCTGCCGCCCGGGAACAGCGTCTGCGACAGCTCCTCGAAGTTCTTGGCCGCAGCCTCGAACGTCTCGGTGAACGTGGTCCGGATCTGGCGGTCGGTGTCGCGGATGAAGGCCCGCAGCTCGCGCAGCGCAGTCTCCAGGTCGGTGCGCTGGCGCTCCAGCTCGTCGACGTGGGCGACGGCTTCGTCGTACTCCTGCTTGGCCAACGGATTGACCGGGCCGAGCTGCTCGCGGCGCTTGACGAGGCGCTCGACGCGCTGGCGCAACTGCGACGCCTCCTCGGGCTCCAGCGCGTCCTCGCGCGGCTCGGCGGGCAGCTCGAGCTTCTCGGCCAGCGCGGTCAGCTCCAGCGCGGCCTCGGCCTCCTGGTCGCGCAGCTGCTGGGCGCGGACCTCGGCGCGCGTGACGAGCTCGTTGCGCTCCCCGAGCCGCTGCTGGATCTCGGCCTCAGACGCCGCGCAGGCGCGCAGCTCGGCGGCGACGCCCTCGCCCTCGGCGCGGTCGGCGGCCAGCGCGGCCTCCATCTCGCGCATCCGCTCCATGACCGCCTCGTGGACGGTGGCGAGCACGTCGGCGACGCGGCCGGCGGCCGGGCCCAGCGCGGTGTCGCGCGCGAGCTGGGCCTCCAGGTGGGCGATCCGCTGCGTGCGCTCGGCCCGCGCTTTGGCCGCCTGCTCGGCGACGCGACGCTCGGAGGTCAGCTCGCCCTCCAGCTGGGCGCGGCGCACGGCGGCCTCGCCCTGCTCGGGGGCTTTGCGGCGCTCCTCCATGAGCCATGCGGCCTGGCGCTCGGACTCCTTGGCCTCGGCGTAGGAGCGCTCGGCCTCACGGCGTCCGCGCTCGGCCTCGTCGCGCGAGGCGTCGGCGGCTGCGACGGCCTGGGAGGCCGCCTCGACGCCCTTGCCCGCCTCGTGCTCGGCCTGGACATGCTGCTCTGACTGGGCGATCAGCGCGTCGCGCTGGTTGCGCATCGCCAGGACGCGCTCCGCCCCGCCCTCGGCGGCCTGTTGCAGCTCGCGCGTCGCGCCGAGCCAGGCGCGGCCGGCGGGCGTGACGGCGACGCCGGTGAAGGAATCCGGGACTGCGTCGAGGCTGTCGACGAGCCAAGCGTTGGCGAGCAGGCGGCGAGCCAGCGAGAGGGCGGGCTCGGGGCCGCGGATGAGGTCGGAGAAGGGGCGCGCGCCGGGAGCGGGCGGAGCGCCCGCACCTACGGCGGGAGAAGGATTCGAACCTTCGGCGGCATCGGCGATCAGCGCGCGCCCGCCGTCGCGCTTGGCGCGGTCCAGCAGCGCGCCGCCCGCGGCCCGATCCTCGACCACCGCGGCCGAGAGACGCGCGCCCAGCGCGGCCGACAGCGCCAGCTCGGCGCCCGCCTCGACCTCCAAGTCATCGCTCAACGACCGCGCGCCGCCCGACGGACCAGCGGCCGAGCGCAGGAACTGGTTGGCCCGCGCCAGCTCGGCGCCGATCTTGGCCGCCTCGCGGCGCGCCGCCTCCGCCGACGTCTCGGCCGCCCGCCGGGCCTGCCGCGCCAGCTCGCAGGCGGCGTCGGCCTCGGCCAGCGCGGCGCGCTTGGCGTCGACCACGACGCGCAGCTCCTCGACGCGTGCCGCAGCGACGGACCGCTGTTCCTCCAGCGCCGCCAGCTCGCGCTCCAGCGCGCCCTGGCGGTCCTCGTCGAGTGCCTTGAGCTGGGCCTCGATCGACTCGATCCGCTCCAGGCCGTTCTCGTCGGGCTGGTCCTCGGCGGCCTGCAAGCGCAGCGCACCCAGCTGACGCTCGCGACCCTCTGCGCGCTCGGCGACCTGCTCGGCCGTCTCGCGCGTGCGCTCCAGCCGCAGCTCGATCCGCTCAGCAGCGCTGCGCGCTCGCTCCACGCGCCGGGCCAGCGCCTCGCGCTGCTCGGAGCGCTGCGCCAGCGCCTCCTCGGCCAGCTGACGGCGGGCGGCGACCTCGCGCAGCTCGCCTTGGGCCTCCTCGCGCGCGGCCTTGGCCGACGTCGCGGTCTCCAGTGCCTCGGCCATCTCGGCCCGGCGCGCGCGGACCGTCTCGCGCGCGAGCTCCCAGCGCGCCTCGACCGTCTGGCGCTCCAGCCGCTCGTGCAGCTCAGCCGCCTCGGCCTGACGCTTCAAAGGCCGCAGCCGCGAGCGCGCCTCACGCTCCACGTCCAGCGCACGATCCAAATTATCTTGCGTGCGCTCCAGCTTGAGCTGCGCCCGGCGCCGGCGCTTGCGGTGCTTGCCGAGGCCCGCGGCCTCCTCGATCAGCAGCCGGCGGTCCTTGGGCTTGGAGGTCACGATGGCCTCGACGCGCCCCTGCGAGACGACCGAGTGCGACTCCTTGCCCAGGCCCGTGTCGGAGAGCACCTCCAGCACGTCGACCATCCGGCAGCGCGCGCCGTTGAGCCGGTACTCGCCGTCGCCGTTGCGATCCAGGCGGCGCAGGATCGAGATCTCCCCCACCGGCAGGTCGACCGTCCCGTCGGAGTTGTCCAACACCAACTCGACCTCGGCCGACGAGCGCGCCTGCACCCCGCGGCCGCCGCCGAAGATGACGTCCTGCATCGACTGGCCGCGCACGGCGAGCGGCGACTGCTCGCCCATCGCCCACAGCACCGCGTCGGTGATGTTGGACTTGCCGGAGCCGTTGGGCCCGACGATGACGGACACGCCTTCGCCGAACTCGAGCTTCGTGCGGTCGGGGAAGGACTTGAAGCCCTTCAGGGTCAGCGACTTCAGATGCACGCCCACATGGTGGCGGGTGCCCCGGACGTTCGGTACCGAAGCGTGGACCGTCCGGCCCTATGCAGGGCTTTCGGCGGTCTCCTCCGGCTCCAGCGACTCCAGTGCCACGCGCGCGGCCTCCTGCTCGGCGTGCTTCTTGGAGCGGCCGGAGCCCGTGCCCATGACGTTGCCCTCGACCCCGGCGGAGACCTCGAAGGTGCGGTCGTGCGGCGGCCCGCGCTCGGCGGTGACCTCGTAGGCGACGACCTCGCCGCGCTGCGCCAGGCGCTCCTGCAGCGTCGACTTGTAGTCGACGGGATGCTCCAGCGCGTTGGCCAGTTCCGGCGCGAAGGCCTCGACGACCGCCGCCGCCGTGCGCTCGTACCCCGCGTGCAGGAAGCACGCGCCGATCACCGCCTCGATGATCGACGCCAGCACGCGCTCGGTCTCCATCAGCGCCGTCGTCTGCTCGGCGCCCTCAGGCGCGGCGGCGCGCAGCCGCTCCGGCACGCCGAGGCGCTCGGCGACGTTGCGACACGACGGCCCCGAGACCGTCTGCGCGCGGATCTTCGTCAGCCGGCCGGCACCGTAGCGCTCGGCCTCCAGCAACGGGTAGATGTGCGCGGTGATCGCGAGGCCGAGCACGCTGTCGCCCAGGAACGCGAGGCGCGCATAGGAGTCTGACCGCCGCGCGGTCCACGAGGCGTGGGTGAAGACCTGGCGAGCCAGGTCCGTGGGGACCTCGTCGAGGAGTGCGTGCAGTTGTTGCAGCGGATCCGGATCCTGATCTAGGCCGCGCCGCTGGGAGCGTGGGCGAGGACGAAGTCGACCGCCTGACCCACGGAGAGAATCTGCGCGGCCTGCTCGTCGGTCATCTTCACGCCGTAGGAGTCCTCAAGCTCCTGGACCAGCGTGTACAGGTCGAGCGAGTCGGCATCCAGATCCTCCTTGAAGCGCGTGCCCTCCTCGATCCGGCCGGCGTCGAGGTCGAGCTCGTCGGCGAGGTGGTCGCGGATCAGGGTGAAGACGGCTTCGCGGGTCATGGTGCCTCGGGAACGGTAGTGCGGGAATCGGACGCTGAGGAAATTGGCGCGGGACCTTTGAGTGCTCCCGCCTCCTGGAGCGCTGCATGCGTCCGGCCGACGACGTCATTGCGCACGCCGCGCGCGGCCAGCAGGATCGCCTGGGAGAAGCCGGTGCGCGTGAAGCGGCCGTGGGGCACAACGCCAAGCTTGCGCAGCCCGAGCAGGTAGGCGCCGCCCTGGGCCTCGGGGTCGATCTCGGCGCGCAGGGCGCGCAGGTCGCCGCGCAGGAGCAGGCCGCCGAGCTTGCCGCGCGTCGAGCCTTCAGCGGCCTCGCGGATCGAGCGCAGCGTCGCTGAGGAGACGCCTTCGATGAGCTTCAGCGCGACGTTGCCGGTGAAGCCATCAGCGACCACGACGTCGGCGACGCCGTCCATGACCACGTTGCCCTCCGTGTTGCCGACGAAGTCGACCAGCGGCGAGGACGCGGCGCGCTCCTGCAGGAGCTTGTGGGCCTCTTGGACCAGCGGCGTGCCCTTGATCGCCTCGGTGCCGTTGGACAGCAGCGCCACACGCGGGCGCTGGATGCCCAGGACGGTCGAGGCCAGCGCGGCGCCCATGAAGGCGAACTGCACGAGGTGTTCGGGACGGACCTCGGCGTTGGCGCCGACGTCGAGCAGCGTGACGGGCTGACGGCCGCCGGGAACGGGCAGCGGGATCGCCAGAGCCGGACGGTAGATGCCCTGGGCACGCTTGACGTTCAACAGCCCCGCGGCGAGCGCGGCGCCGGTGGAGCCGCCGGAGACGAGCGCGTCGGCGCGGCCTTCGGCCACGGCCTTGGCGGCCAGGACGATCGAGGCGTCGCGCGTTGATCGCGCCGCGGCGACGGGGTCCGGGACCTTCGCGATCGAGACGGGAGCGTCGACGACCTCGACGAGACCGTCGGGCGCATCGATCTCCCCGAACTTCTCCGCTGGGCCGAAGAGGAGTGTGCGAACGCCTTCGCGCGCGGCGATCGCCGCGCCGGCGGCGACTTCGGCGGGGCCGAGGTCGGCGCCGTTGGCGTCGACCGCGACGACGACGTTGGCCCCTTCCGGAGCCATCGGCCTAGTGCTCGTGGCCGTGGTGATCGGTGTCAGGCTCAAGGACCTGACGGCCGGCGTAGGTGCCGCACACGGGGCAGACCCGGTGCGGACGGCGCGGGCTGTGGCACTGCGGGCACGCGTTGATCGCGGGCGAGCTGATCTTGTGCTGCGAACGACGCTTGGTCGTGCGGCTGTGCGACTGCTTCTGCTTCGGGACGGCCATGGGCGACGCCGAAGGGTAGCGGACGACGGACCGCCCCGCCGTGCGGGTCCGCGCGGCGTGGTTGACTGCGGCGGGCCGTGTCTGCGACCGCCATCACCCGCCCCATGCTGCCCGACGACGTCAATGGGGCCGCTGCCGTCGGCCACGCAGCGCTGGAGGTGCTCTACCCCGCCGAGTTCCAGGTCGCCGACGCGGCGGCGCGCGCCGAGCAGACGCGCCGTGCCCGGCTCCGCGTCGGCCACCTCCGCGACCAGGATCCCGAGGGCGCGTGGGTCGCCGAGCTCGACGGCGAGATCGTCGGGGTCGCGCTCGCGCTCGTGCGCGAAGGCGTCTGGGGGCTCTCGCTCTTCGGCGTCAAGCCGGGGCTGCAGGGCCAGGGCATCGGCGGGCGGCTGCTGGTGGGAGCGCTGCGCGCCGCCGAGGGCTGCCGTGGCGCGATCATCCTCAGCTCGTCTGATCCGCGCGCGATGCGCCGCTACTTCCGCGCGGGCTTCCGGGTCCGGCCGTGCCTGGCGGCGGCCGGGAGCCTCAACCGCTCACGGATCCCCAGCGGCCTGCAGGCACGCCCGGGCGACCTCGACGCCGACCGCGAGACGATCGACGCCGTCTCGCGCCATGTGCGCGGCGCGTCGCACGCACAGGACATCCCCACGCTGCTGGCGACCGGCCATCAGCTGTTGGTGATCCCCGGCCGCGGCTGGGCCGCGGCGCGCGACGGATGGCCCGCGGTCGTGGCCGCCGTCGACGAGGCCGCGGCGACCGACCTGACGTGGTCGGCCCTGGCCACCGGCGCTGCCGGCGCTCCCGTCCACATCGACTTCATCACCCAGGGCAACGACTGGGCCGTCGCCCTCGCGTTGGACGCCGGTCTGTCGCTCACGCCCGACGGCCCGACCTTCGTGCGCGGCGAGCTCGGCCCGCTGGCTCCCTACCTGCCCAGCGGGGCGTACCTGTGAGGCTGCGAGCCGCCACGCGCGCCGACATCCCGGTGATCGTTGGCCTCGTGCTCCGCTGCGACGAGACCGTCCCCGAGTGGCTCGGCCGTACGGTGCCAATCCCGCCCGAGGCCGGCGAGGAGCTGGAGTGGGAGCTGCGCTTCGCGCGCAGCGGCGCGTGGATCCAGGTGGCCGAGGAGGACGATGGGACGATCGCCGGCGTCGTCGCCTTCGCCAACGGTCAGGTGTCGCGCGAGGACCGCACGATCGTTCCCGGGCTCGCGCACGTCAGCGCGGTCTTCGTCGAGCCCAGCCGCTGGCGGCGTGGGGTCGCCCGCCGGCTCCTGGACGGCGCCGACGCGGCGATGCGCGCCGCCGGCCATGAGCGCGCGCAGCTGTGGACGCTGGAGGGCTCACCTGCCGAACAGCTCTACGCAGGGCTCGGCTGGGCCCGTGACGGGCGCCGCGACGTCTATCCCCCGATGGGCCTGGCGATCGTGGCCTACGTCAAGACGCTGTAGGCCACGAGCCTGGCTACTCCTCCAACTTGAGCTGCGACAGCGCCGCCCAGCGCGGGTCGGGCGCCTTCTCGTGGTGGTGCTCGGGACCGGCGTTGTTGAGGTCGATGCCGCACTCGGGGCAGAGTCCGAGGCAGGCGTGCCGGCAGAGGATGTTGGCCGGCAGCTCGAGCGCGAGCGCGTCGCGTGTCCAGGCGGCGATGTCGACGACCTCGCCTTGGACATAGGGCGAATCCAGCTCCTCGCCGCTGTCGGGCTGGTCGACCTCGTAGGCGTCGACCTCGAAGGCGGGCGACGCAGGCTCTAGGCAGCGCATGCACGGCCCGTGCAGCTCGGCGCGCAGGCGCAGCCGCAGCGACCAGCCGCCGCCGGTCATCTTGGAGGCGTCGAGTTGGATGGGAATCGGCGTCGGTGCGACGTCGTAGCGCTCGTTGCTCAGCTCGAAGTGATCGAGCGGGACCTCCAGATCGAGGTGACGGGCCTCGCCGGCACGCAGGTGCAGGGGCCCAAGGTCGAAGGCGTCGGTACGCGCAGACATCTCGCCGCTGAGGGTAGAAGATGGATGGATGCGCGCGATGGTGCTGGACAGCCCGCAGACGCCCTTGCGACTCGCCGATCTGCCGGTGCCCGAGCCAGGCCCAGGCCAGGTGCTGCTGAAGGTGCGTGCCTGCGGGGTCTGCCGGACCGATCTGCATGTGGTCGACGGCGAGGTGGAGGCGACGCGCTCGCCGCTCGTGCTCGGCCACCAGATCGTCGCGGAGCGGGCTGACACAGGCCAACGGGTCGGCGTCCCATGGCTGGGCTGGACCGACGGGACGTGCCGCTACTGCGCCGGCGGCCAGGAGAACCTGTGCGTCGCCGCGCGCTTCACCGGCAAGGACCTCGACGGCGGCTACGCGGAGTACGCGGTCGCCGACGAGCGCTTCTGCCTGCCACTGCCGGACGCGATCGATGACGTCCACGCGGCGCCGCTGCTGTGCGCCGCGCTGATCGGCCTGCGCACCCTGCGGGCCGGCGGCGACCCGGCGCGCGTGGGGATCTACGGCTTCGGCAACGCGGCGCACCTGATCTGCCAGATCGCCGTCTGGGAAGGGCGCGAGGTGTACGCCTTCACGCGGCCGGGCGACGCGCGCACGCAGGAGTTCGCGCGATCCCAAGGCGCGATCTGGGCCGGCGGGACCGACGAGCGCCCGGACGTCGAGCTCGACGCCGCGCTGATCTTCGCGCCGGCGGGCGAGCTCGTGCCGCTCGCGCTGCGTGCCGTGCGCCCGGGCGGGACCGTGGTCTGCGGCGGGATCCACATGAGCGACATCCCGTCCTTCCCCTACGCCGACCTCTGGGGCGAGCGCTCGCTGCGCTCCGTCGCCAACCTCACGCGCGCCGACGGCCATGAGCTGCTCGCGCTAGCCCCACGCGTGCCGCTGCGCCCGCAGGTGACGACCTATGCATTGCAGGACGCGCAGCGCGCCCTCGATGATCTGCGGTCCGGCGCCCTGGAGGGCGCCGCCGTCATCGTCCCCTAGGACTAGGAGTTCGCCGGCTCTCCATCAGCAGCGAGCTCGCGCTTGAGCACCTTGCCCGTCGCGTTGCGCGGCAGCTCGTCGAGGAACACGATCTCGCGCGGCACCTTGTAAGAGGCCAGGTTCGACTTGATGTAGGCCTTGAGATCGTCCTCTGACGCGGCCCCGTCGCTGCCGAGCACGACGAACGCCTTGAGCCGCTGGCCGAACTTCGCGTCATCGACGCCCACGACCGCGGCCTCCTCGACCGCGTCGTGGTGGCTGAGGAGGTCCTCGACCTCACGTGGGAAGACGTTCTCGCCGCCGGAGACGATCATCTCGTCGTCGCGGCCGTCGACGAACAAGCGGCCGCCCTCGTCGAAGTGGCCGACGTCGCCGGTCGACATCAGGCCGTCGATGATCGCCTTGTTGCCACCGCCGGTGTAGCCGTCGAAGACCAGCTCGTTGCCGACGAAGATGCGGCCGGTCGCGCCGTCGGCGACCTCGCGGCCGTCGTCGTCGAGCAGCTTGACCACGGTGCCGAACGGCGGACGGCCCGCGGTGCCGGGCGCGGCGCGAAGGTCGCCGGGCTGGGCGATCGTCGCCCACGCGACCTCGGTCGACCCGTACAGGTTGTAGAGCACGTCGCCGAAGCGGCCCATGACCTCGGTCGCCAGCGGGCCGGGCAGCGCCGAGCCGCTCGCGCCGATGATCTGCAGCGAGCTCGTGTCGTAGCGCGCGATCGTCTCTGGTGGCAGCTCCAGGATCCGCGACAACATCACCGGCACGACGGCGAGCGTCGTGCACTTGTGCTGGGCGATCGCGCTGAGCGTCCCCTCAGGATCGAAGCGGCGGCGCAGCACCAGCTGGGCGCCAAGTGCCATCCCCATCGTGAAGTGCGCGAAGCCCCAGGAGTGGAACATCGGCGCCGCGACCATCCACGGCTCCTCGGAGCGCATCGGGATCTTCGACAGCAGGCCGGCAGCCGGCAGCAGCGACTTCGGCTGGCTGCGGTTGGCGCCCTTGGGCGTGCCGGTCGTGCCGCTGGTCAGGATCACCACGCGGCCCTTCTCGGCCGGCGGGACCAGGTCGGACCTGTCGCCGCGAGCGATCAAGTCCTCCAACAACGGGTCGTCTGCCGCTGCGCCGTCCTCCCCGTCGAACCACGCCACGAAGCGCTTGCGGCGCTTGCCCGCCTCCTGGACCAGCTCGGCGAACTCCTGGTCGTAGACGATCGCCTTGGGCTTCTCGCGCTTGCAGACGTCGGTGATCTGCGGGCCGGCGAACATCGTGTTGAGGTACAACGCGTTGGCGCCGAGCTTGGAGCACGCCACGGTCGCGTCGACGAAGCCTCGGTGGTTGCGACAGAGGATCGCGACGCCGTCGCCCTCGCCGATGCCCAGGTCGCTCCACGCGTTGGCCAGCGCGTTGGTGCGCTCGTGGATCTCCTTGAAGGTGAGCGTCCCCAGCTCGTCGACGATCCCGAGCTTGTCGGGACGGCGTGCCGCGGAGACCGAGTAGCCGGCCGCGGGCGTCGGTCCCCAGCGCAGCATCGTCGTCGCCATGTGGACGAGCTTCTCGGGCCGCATCGGGCGGATGACGCCGGCGTCGGCGAGGACCTTCACGGCCTGCGCGCGGTTGCCGACCAGGTCAAGGACGTGCTGCACCTGGGACATTGCTTGGGAATATGGCACTAACGGGACTCCTCGTGGCGATACGGCATGACGCTTGGCGTTCGGCGTTCAGGGCAGGGTCAGGTCGTCCGGAACGTCGCCGCGCTCGATCAGCCCGCGGATGTCGGCGGCCCGCCGCGGGTTCAGGAAGACGTGGCGCTGTCCCACGCTCGGCTTCTCGGCCAGCAACCCTGAGAGCAGCAACGCTTCTCCCACCTCCTCGGCCAGCGCGCGGTCGTTGCCGGCAAAACCGCGCGCGAGGTGCGTGAAGGCGGTGTGGTAGCCGCCCCATTTGCCCATCCCGTCGAGCCGCTGGAGGATCCGGCGCGCCACGCGGCGGGACGGATCGGGATCGTCGTGCGGGCGGGAGACGCCGTCGTGGGCGGCGTCCAGGACGGCGATGATCGCGTCCTCGTGCTCGGTGTGGGCGCTCTGATCGGCGGGCCGGCCACCGAGCCGCGCGATCTCCAGCGCGACCAGCAGCGGATGCGCGGGGCCGATCGGCGCCTTGAGGTCGACGACCTCCTCCAGCAGCGCCTCGGGCACCGCGAGCGCGATCGCCTTCAGCCGGTCGATGGGCTCGACCTGCTCCTCGAAGGCGAGCGGGAAGAGCTCGACGACGGCGTCGGCGACCGGGGCGTGGAGGTGGAGCGCGAGGTAGCCGTCGAAGGTCCCGGCGGTCAGCTCGCCCGAGACGCTCACCGACTCCTCCAGCGCCCCGACCAGCGCGGCGGCCAGCAGCAAGGCGCGCTCGTCGACGGCGTCGGGGTCGGCCCGCAGCTCGGGTGCGATCGGCGCGACGACGACCAGACCGTCGGTGTGGAGCGCCGCCGCGACGACCACCGGATGCTCGTAGCCCGAGCGCGCCGCGGCGAGCTCGTTGACCCCGTGCTGCAATTCCCGTCCCAGCAACGTGCGCAGTTGGCCGACGCGGTCCCGCGGAGCATCCGCCCCGCCCGCATCGGCCAGAACCCGCTCGATGCCAGTGACCGTCGGCCGCATCCCCACGCAGCCTATGGGGACGGGCGCGGTCGTCTGTCCGTGGCCACCCGCACACTGGGCGATCGTCCATGAAGCTGGTCCATGCCGCCGACATCCACCTCGACAGCCCGATGCACGGGCTGGCCGCCTACGACACCGCCCCTGTGGGCGAGCTGCGCCTGGCGACGCGGGCCGCCCTGCGCAACCTCGTGGACCTGTGCCTGGACGAACGCGCCGACGCGCTGCTGATCGGTGGCGACCTCTACGACGGCGACTGGCACGACTACGCGACGGGCGCCCAGTTCGTCCGCGAGGCACAACGGCTGGCCGAGGCGTCGGTCCCGATCGTGCTGGTCACCGGCAACCACGACGCGGCGAGCCGGATCACGAAGGCGCTGCGGCTACCCGAGAACGTGCACGCCCTGCCGGTCGACGCACCGGGGACGGTGATCTTCGAGGAGCTGGGGCTGGCCGTCCACGGCCAGGGCTACGCGACGGCGGCGGTGACCGAGGACCTCTCGGCGGGCTACCCGCGCGCGCTGTCGGGGATGGTCAACGTCGGGCTGCTGCACACCAGCGCCGACGGCCGCTTCGACCACGCGCCCTACGCGCCGTGCCGCGTCGACCGGCTGGCCGCCCACGGCTACGACTTCTGGGGTCTCGGACACGTGCACGAGCGTGTGCTGCTGGCCGAGGATCCGCCGATCCTGTTCCCCGGCTGCCTGCAGGGGCGCAACGTGCGCGAGACCGGGCCCAAGGGCGCGACGGTCGTGACGTTCGGCGCCGACGGGCGGGCGGTGCTCGAGGAGCGCGTGCTGGACGTGGTGCGCTGGGCGGTCTGCTCGGTCGACGCCTCTGAGCTGGCCGATGCCGACGCCGTGGTCGCGGCGGCGGGCGACGCGCTGGCGGTGGCCGTCGAGGCCGCCGACGGGCGGCTGCTGGCCGCGCGCGTGCGGGTGACGGGCGCGTCGGCGGCCCACGGCGCGCTGGTGCGCGACGCGCGGCGCTTCGAGTGGGACGTGCGCAGCGCCGCTGGCGAGGTCGCGGGCGAGCGGGCGTGGGTCGAGAAGGTCGTCGTCGGCACGGTGCCGGAACGCGCCGGCTCGTCGGAGCTCGAATCCGACGACGTCTTCGCCGAGCTGTCGCGCGCGGTGCGCGACGCGGCGGGCGACGACGACGCGGTGGCCACGTTGGCCCAAGAGCTGGCGCCGCTGGCGGCCAAGCTGCCGGTCGACCTGGGCTGGGATCCGCTGGCGCCCGCGACGGTGCGTTCGCTGCTGGCTGATGTCGAGCGTGAGCTGCCCGCGCTGCTGCTGGACGGCGGTGGTGGCTCGTGATCCGAATCGCGCGGCTCGACCTCGAGCGTTGGGGCCACTTCGACGGGCGTCAACTGACCTTCGGGCAAGCAGGACGGCTCCATGTCGTCTTCGGCGCCAACGAGGCCGGGAAGTCGACGACGCGGCGCGCGGTCAGCGCGCTGCTGTTCGGCGTGCCGGAGCGGACGGTCGACACCTACGGACGCCCGGGCGCGGACCTGCGCGTCGGCGCGCTGCTCGAGCTCGACGGGAGGGCGGTCGAGGTCGTCCGGCGCAAGGGTCGCAAGAACACGTTGTTGGACGCCGACGGTGAGGTCCTTGACCCGGCGCCGCTGGATCGCGCGCTGGGCGGGCTGAGCGGCGAGGTTCACGCCGGGCTCTTCGAGATCACCCACGACTCGCTGGTGCAGGGCGGCCACGAGCTGCTGGCGGGCCGCGGCGCGGTCGGCGAGTCTTTGTTTGCCGCCGCCGCGGGAACGAGCCGGCTCCATGCGCTGCTGCGGCGCCTCGAGGGCGACGCGGACGCGGTCTTCACTCCCTTGGGTCGCAAGAAGGACCTCAACAAGCTTCTGGCGCTGCACGCCGAGGCGGTGCGCACGCTGCGCGACGCCGCGCTGCGGCCTCCCCAGCACGAGGCGCTGGCCCGCGCGCTGGAGGGGTTGGAGACGGCGTACGCACGGGCGGGCGCCGAGCTGGACGAGGTCGAGCGCGAGCGCGCGCGGCTGGAGCGGCTGCGCGGCGCGCTGCCGCTGGCAGCGCTACGGGCGACGCGGG
>JBEVLC010000009.1:0-7196 GCA_040509415.1 Baekduia sp.
CGCCGAGCTTGCCGGTGAGCGCGATGCTGCCGTTCGCGCGGCTGCGCAAGAGCGCGAAGCGGCGGCGAGCGCGGTGGCGCACGAGCGCGCGCGGGCCGGTGAGCTGGAGCAGGCATTGGCGGCGCGCGTCGAGATCGAGGCGCAGCTGCGCCACGCGCTGGACGCGGTCAATGGCGAGTTGTCGGCCGTACGCGCGGGCGATGGCGAGCGGGCCGTGAGGCTCGCGGCGCGCGTGGAGTCGGTGGTCGCGCTGGCGACCGGGCTGCGCGACGGTGTCCGCCGCGAGCTGGGCGCCGAGCAGGATGCGCTGACCGCGTCGCTGGCCGCCATGCAGGAGCGCGTCGCCGAGCTGCAGGCCGGGGTCGAGGAGGCCACGGCGCTACGCGAGGAGCTGGAGATCGAGCGCGCCGCCCGCTGGGTCGCCGAGGCCGAGCTGGACGCCGAGCGCCGCCGCGGCGACGAGGACCGCGCCGCACGCGCCTCCGCCGAGCAGCGGCTCGCCGACGTCGAGGCCGAGCTCGAAGCGCTCCGCGCGCAGACCCATCGCGCTGGCCCGGATCCGACCGCACTTGCCTCGCTGCGCGCGGCGCTCGAGCACCTGCAGGCGCCGGCGGCGGGGGAGACCGACGCAGCCACCACACCCTCCTTGAGCCTCGACCTCGCCGCCGCCGCCGAGCGCCTCCGCGCCACCGTGGCCGCGACCGACGAGCCCGAGCCCAAATCCGCATCGAGGGACGATTCAACCCCCGAGGGCGTGGTCGAATCGTCCCTCGACGTGCCCGTCGTGCCGGTCGAGGCGATCGAGGTCGTCGAGGCGCCGGCGCTTGCTCCGGAGCCGGTGGTCATCGCCTCGGTCCCGGCCCCGCTCGCAGAGCGCCAGCCGCTGACCCCGCGTGAGCCGATCACCAATCCCGGGCCGTGGCTGCGCGACGCGCTTCAGGGGCTCGCCGTCGACGAGCCCGACATCGCCGAGCTGCTGGTTGTCTCGCTGCTCTCCGCCCAAGCGGGGCTGGTCAAGGACTCGCTGACCTACGAGCTCGCCGTGCAGGGCGGGACGACCCATCGCGTCGTCGTCAGCCCCGACCGCGTGCGCGTCGAGCTCCCGGGCAACGGGCCCGAGCCCGTGCGCGTCGCCGGACCGCTGGCCGCGCTGGTCCCGCTGGTCGCCGGCGGCGCCGGCCGCCGCCTGCCGGGCACGCGCATCGACGGCCGTCGCCATCTGCGCCGGCTGATCAAGGCACGCCGCGCGCCGCTGGGGCTCGCCGAGTTGGCCGCGGCCGACATCGCGCCGTCTCCTGGCCTCCTGCTGACGGTCCTGGCCCGCGCCGTCGAGCCGCGCTGGACCGTCCGCCGCCACCCGCTGACCGTCGACGTCGCCTCCGAGGGCTCGGACCGCTGGCGTGTCGTGGCCTCCGGCGATGGGCCGTTGGCGATCGTGCCGGCCACGAGCGACGCGGGCACGTCACCGTCCGCCGTCCTGCACACCTCCGCGCACCGCCTCGCCGCTGTCCTCGCAGGGACGGCCGCGCCCGGTGACGCCTCCGTCGAGGGCGACCCCCGCGACGTCCGCACGCTGCTCTCCTGGCTCGACCGCGCCCAGCGCCACCAGTCCTGATCGCAGCGTCGCAGCACCGAATTCCGCACCTTGCGGGGAGCCTGCACGAGCCACCGTCGCAGCCCGTCCCGTCGTCCGATCCGCCACCTATCCTCGACCTCTGCCCGTGAGCCAGTCTCCCGCCGTCCATCTGCACGTCCACTCCGAGTACTCGCTGCTGGATGGCGCGTGCAACATCAAGGCGCTCGCCAAGCGCGCCGCCGAGTTCGGCCAGCCCGCGCTGGGCCTCACCGACCACGGCGTCATGAACGGCGCGGTCGAGATGTACAAGGCCTGCAAGGCCGAGGGCGTCAAGCCGATCCTGGGCTGCGAGATCTACCTCGTCGACGATCACGCCAACCGCGCGCCCGGCCGCGTGGAGCGCAACCACCTCACGCTGCTGGCCGCCAACGAGACCGGTTACCGCAACCTCGTCAAGCTCTCCAGCGCCGGCTTCCTCGAGGGCCTGCACCGCGGCAAGCCGTCGCTCGATATGGCCCAGCTTGCCGCCCATGCCGACGGCGTCATCGCGCTGACCGGCTGCCTGGCCGGCCGCTTCTGCCAGCGCCTGATCGCCGACAACCCGGCCGAGGCACGTGCTCACGCCGACGATCTGATCCAGGTCTTCGGCCCCGAGGACGTCTACTTCGAGGTCCAGAAGAACGGCATCGCCGATCAGGACAAGGCCAACGAGGGCATCGTCAAGATCGCCCGCGAGATGGGCGGCAAGCTCGTCGGCACCGGCGACGTCCACTACCTCCGCCGCGAGGACTACCACCACCACACGGCGCTGCTCTGCGTGCAGACGAAGTCCACGCTCGCCGCGCCGAAGATGACCTTCGACACCAACGAGTTCTACCTGCGCTCGTCGGAGGAGATGGCCGAGAAGTTCGCCGAGTGGCCTGAGGCGATCCCGAACACGCTCGAGGTGGCCGAGCGCTGCAACGTCGAGATCGCGCTCGACCAGCAGCTGATCCCGCGCTTCCTCCCCGAGGGGGAGGACGAGAAGGCGTACCTCCGCGCTCGCGTCGAGGAGGGCATGCACGCCCGCTACGGCATGCCGTTGCCCGCCGAGGCCGTCGAGCGCATGGAGTACGAGCTCGGTGTCATCGACTCGATGGGCTTCAACGCCTACTTCTTGATCGTGTGGGACTTCGTCAAGTGGGCGAAGGACAACGGCATCGCGGTCGGACCGGGCCGCGGCTCGGCCGCCGGCTCGATCATCGCCTACACGTTGAAGATCACCGACCTCGATCCGCTGCGCTACGACCTGCTCTTCGAGCGCTTCCTCAACCCCGAGCGCGTGTCGATGCCGGACATCGACATCGACTTCTCGGTCCGCGGCCGTGAGCGCGTGATGCAGTACGTGGTCGAGAAGTACGGCCGCGAGTCGGTCGCGCAGATCATCACCTTCGGCAAGATGTTCCCGCGCGCGGCGACGCGCGACGCCGCTCGCGTGCTCGGCCACGAGTACGGCCAGGGCGACCGCCTCGCCAAGCTGATCCCGGACCCGATCATGGGCCGCTCACCGAGCTTCGAGGACTGCCTCAAGGAGGGCGAGCCGCTCCGCGCCGAGTACGACAAGGACCCGATCGCCAAGCAGATCGTCGACGTCGCCAAGGGCCTCGAGGGCATCGTCCGCAACAACTCGATCCACGCGGCGGCGGTCGTCATCGCCGGCATGCCGCTGACCGACATCGTCCCGCTGCAGCTGGCCGACGCCAACGAGACCGACGCCTCGGGCAACAAGATCTACCGGCAGGTCACGCAGTTCTCGATGAAGCCCGTCGAGGAGCTCGGCCTGCTCAAGATGGACTTCCTGGGCCTGCGCAACCTCGACGTCATCGAGGACGCGCTGGACATCATCGGCCGCTCGACCGGCGAGCGGCCCGACATGACCAAGCTGCCGCTCGACGACGAGAAGACCTATGAGATGCTCGCCGCAGGCGACTCCGTGGGCGTCTTCCAGTTCGAGTCCGAGGGCATGCAGGAGGCGCTGCGCAAGGTCAAGCCGACCGAGTTCGACGACCTCGTCGCGCTCGTGTCGCTCTACCGCCCGGGCGCCATGGAGCAGATCCCGACCTACGCGCGCGGCAAGCGCAATCCGGATCTGGTCTCGATCGCCGACGAGCGCCTGGAGCCGATCATCGGCCCCACGTACGGGGTCATCCTGTACCAGGAGCAGTCGATGCTGATCTCCAAGGAGCTGGCCGGCTTCTCGGGCGCGCAGGCCGACGACCTCCGCAAGGCGATCGGCAAGAAGAACCGCGAGGCGATGGCCAAGCTGGAGCCGATGTTCCGCGAGGGCGCCGCCAAGAACGGCGTCGCGCAGTCGACCATCGACTGGCTCTGGGCGACCAACCAGAAGGCCGCCGACTACTCCTTCAACAAGTCCCACGCGGCGTGCTATGCGCTGATCTCCTACCGGACGGCGTGGCTGAAGGCCAACTACTGCGCGGAGTACATGGCCGCGCTGATCTCCTCGGTGATGGACACCAAGGACAAGGTCCCGTTCTTCGCCGCGCGCTGCGAGGAGATGGGGATCGAGATCCTGCCGCCCGACGTCAACCTCTCCGACCACGAGTTCGTCGTCGTCGACGGCAACATCCGCTTCGGGCTGGATGCCGTCAAGGGCGTCGGCTACGCCGCGGTCGAGGCGATGAAGCGCGCCCGCGAAGAGGGCGGCGAGTTCAAGTCGATCTGGGACTTCTGCGAGCGCGTCGACCCCAAGGCCGTCAACAAGCGCTCGATCGAGGCGCTGATCAAGTGCGGGGCCTTCGGCTCGACCGGCGCATCGCGCAAGGGCATGTTGGAGGTCTTGGAGCAGGCCCAGGGGGCCGGCCAGAAGATCCAGCAGGACGCCGAGATCGGCCAGGGCTCGATCTTCGACCTCTTCGAGGCCGCTCCGGCCGATGGCGGGCCGAATGGTGCTGCCGCGGCCTTCGCCGGCCCGACGCACCCACCGATCCCCGAGGAGGAGTTCGAGAAGAACGAGCTCCTGGCCCACGAGAAGGACGCCATCGGGCTGTTCCTCTCGATGCACCCGCTCAAGGAGGTCCGCGAGGCACTGCTCGCCGCCGTCGACCGCCCGCTGAGCGAGCTGCCCCAGGTCAAGGACGGCGAGTGGATCACCGTCGGCGGCATCATCACCGCGGCGCGCAAGCTCAAGACGCGCACGGGCAACATGATGATGTTCGCGACGCTGGACGACCTGGAGGGCTCGATCGAGCTCATCTTCTTCGGCGACCAGCTCACCGAGTACGAGCACATCGCCCAGGTCGATCAGATCGTCACCGTGCGCGGCCGCGTCGGCAACGACGACCGTGGGCTGACGATCAAGGTCCAGGCTTGCGAGCTCTTCACCCCTAGCGAGGAAGAGGTCGAGACGGCGCGTGCCGCCGCGGTCGCCGTTGCCAAGGGCCCCGAGGCCCTGACGATCCTGCTCGACGCATCGAGCCTTCCCGCCTCGATCATCGACGAGCTCAAGCACGTCTTCGGCAACCACACGGGGGAGGCCGACGTCGTGCTCGCCATCAATACCTCCGCGGGCGCCCGCACGCTGAAGCTCGGCTCCGAGTTCCGCGTCGACCCCACACCGTCGCTGCGCGCCGAGTTGGCGAAGATCCTCGGGCCCGAAGCGCTGGCGGCGCCCCCGGCGCCCGCGCCTGCCGCGGTGTAGGCGGGGCGACCGCCTGGCGCCCGCGCCGGCGCGCTCCACACAGAAGAAGCTTTAGCAATCCGCGGCGGAGGGGTAATGTTGGCCCCGTGCCCTCGCCGTCGCTCGCCCCGCTCCGCCGTGTCGCCGCACTCGCGGCCCTGCTCGCGGGCGCGGCCCTCGCCGGCTTCGCGGCGGGCCCGGCGCTCGCCGATCCGGTCGCCACCTGCTCGGTGCCGGGTGCGGTGATCGCTCATCCCGGCCGCACCCAGCTCATCTACGCGAGTTGCACGCCGTCCACCGCGGTGCCTGCGTCAGTGGACATCGACCCGCCCGCGCACGGGACGGTCACCGCGCTCTCGAACCTCACCTTCCAGTACACGACCGATGACGGCTACACGGGCTCGGCCTCGTTCATCGTGCATCCCGCCGGCGCCGACGGCCAGGCGTGGCCGGACTTCACGGTTGCCATTGACGTCTCGGCGACCGCCAACACGGCACCGAACTGCGGCTACGTCTCCGGCGGGGTGGTCACGCGCCAGGAGAAGGCGGTCGTCGTGCCGATCAACGCCTGCTACGACGCCGACGGCGATCCGCTGACGGTCGCGGTCACCACGAATCCCGCCCACGGCGCCGTCTCGGCGGTCCGGCCCGCCGCGATCGGCGGCGGCTACGAGGTGACCTACACGCCGGACCCGGGCTTTGCCGGCACCGACACGATCGGTTACGCCGCCACCGACGACCACGACGACCGCTCTGCCGAGGCGACCGTCGGCGTCGACGTCCATCCGCTGGGGACCAACCAGCCGCCGGTCTGCCCGCCCGCGCCGTTCGCCCCCGGGATGACCCCGCCCACCGCGGACGCCACCGTCTTCATCGGCCAGAACACGGTCTGGCTCGGGTGTAGCGACGCCGACGGCGACCCGATCACGCTCACCTTCGTCCAGCCGCCCGCGCACGGGACGGTCGTCCCTGGCCCCGACCCGTCGCGCCCGACGTTCACCTACACGTCGATCGGCGGCTACACCGGCCCCGACGCGCTCGTGGTGGAGCTGAGCGACGGCCAGGGCGGGACGCTGCGCAAGGCGATGACGCTGCACGTCGGGAACCATTTCGCTCAGTGCGGGCTGCGGGTCGAGGAGACCATCGTCGGCCGCGGGGCCGCCGCCGATCCCGGCGTGACGATTCGCCGGCCGTGCACCGATCCTGACGGCGACCCGCTTACCGCAAGGCTGTGGACGCCGGCCGTCCACGGCACCGTGCGGTTCGACGACGCCGCGGGCACGCTCACCTACACGCCCGACGTCGGCTTCACCGGCGACGACCTGGTCGGCTTCCACGTGGACGACGGGCACTACGGCCTCAACTACGGCCAGGTGCTGTTCCACGTCGGCCCGGGGGCGACGGTCACGCGCGTGTCGGCCACGCCGCGGGCCACGGCTGCCGTCCGCGACCCTGCCGCGCTCCGGGCGGCGTCGTTGCTCGGCGGATCCGCCGTAGCCCTCAACCTCGGGCTCGGCACCGCCGCCCGCGGGTTCGCCACCGCCGCGAAGACCGTCGCCGACGGCCGGCCGCTGGCGGTCGTGCTCTGCGCGAAGGCCTGCACGCTCGGGGTCGACGGGCAGCTCAGGCTCAGCGGCGAGCAGCGCGGCGCGCGGGGGCGCGGCACGCTGAAGCTCGTCCACCGCACCCTGAAGGCGAAGGCGGGCGGCGCGACGGTCATCCGGCTCTCACTGACCAAGGCGCAGCGGTCCCGGATCGCCCATGCCAAGAAGGCGACCGTGACGCTCGCGCTGACCATGCGAGCCGCCCAGAAGGTCCGATCCATTCACCGGGCCTTCACGCTCCGGCGCTAGACCGATTCCCGGGGCACCAATGCCCCTGCATGACGGGTGAGCGATTTCCCCCGCCCGCGCGCGCGAGCCCGGTACCGTCGCGAATGCGGCC
>JBEVLC010000010.1:0-5367 GCA_040509415.1 Baekduia sp.
GGTGTCAGCCCCCCCACCCGCCCCCCCAACACCCCACCCCCGCACACCGTGCGTGGGGGGGGACCCCCCCCCAAACGGAACTACCTCGGCTCTACGATCGGCCGGACGCCGGCATTGCGTCTAGTAGTCCGGGGGCATTGAGCTCAGCAGAATGCTGACGAACAGAAGGATGAGACCGACATACACGACGCTGGACCTCATGGGCGCACCAGGGTTTTCGCCGTCGGGCCGACGCGCTCGACGTCATCAAGGCGTTCGGCGATGCCGTCCAGACGGTCGAGGATCTGCTGCCGATCTTCCTCCGCATGTCGACCGGCGCGCACGAAGCGATTCGCGGTAGCCGCGGTGAGCACGGCGACGAAGCCGATCCCGATGCCCATCACCCCTATGGCGATGACGCGACCAAGATCGGTCCGCGGCACGTAGTCGCCGTAGCCGACCGTGGTCATCGTGGTGATCGCCCACCAAACGCCATCCCAGGCGGTGATGACGTGGCCGTGGGCATCGGTCTTCTCGACGGCCGCGAACGCAGCGCCGCCCGCGAGCGCCGAAAGGGCGGCGAGCACCGCCGCGTCGCGGATGCCCTCGGTCGAGAGCAACCGGCGGGCCAGGATGCTCACACCGCCGTTCGTCCCAGCCGGTCTGCAGGCCGCGCGGGTCTTCCGCCTCCTGCGGATCCTGCGTCTTGCGCGCGTCGCGGTACCAGGGCTAAAAAATGTCGAACGATCCTGCGGTGCGCCACGATTCCTTGCGCAAGGCGTCACAGTCGTGGGTAGAGACGGCACGCGATCAACGGTGTGCTGTGATCCATGCATACGACGCCGACCATGGCCGAGACGCGCTTTCGAGAGCTATTGGAGGCCGAGGGCCTCCCACAGCCGGACGCGATCGAGCACCACCCTGACGAGCTCATCTTCCTGTGGCACGACCAGAAGCTCGCGGTCGCGGTGGAGTTGAAGGACGTCCCTGGAGCGCACGCGCCTTGACAGCGGCCTTGTTACCGAATGGCCTCCAGGGTTGATTCATAACCATTCGGTTGGGTATCTTGGCGAGAGTGAGCACGCCTCTCCCGGTCATCACCCCGCGCGAGCGCCAGGCCGGCGGCTGCTGTGAGCCGTTCGTCAAGCCTGATCTCGGCATCGAGGAGGCCGCCTCGCTGGCAGTGGTGGTCAAGGCGCTGGCCGATCCGACACGGCTGCGCATCGTTGACACCGTCCGTAAGGCCGCGCCGGAAGCGGTGTGCCAATGCGAGCTGCTGCCGTTGTTCGACATGTCGCAGCCCGCGCTGTCCAAGCACCTCAAGGTGCTGATCGGCGCCGGGATCCTGGCGACCGAGCGTCGCGGCCTGTGGGCGTACTACTACCTCGTTCCAGACTCCACCAAGGAGCTGCTGTCATGGCTGAGCTGAATGCTGATCGCGACCTGCGCGAGACGGTCCGTGACCGCTACGCGGCGGCCGCCCGCGCCGCCACGGCCGGAGGCGGCTGCTGTAGCGCCGGCGCCGAGGTCAAGCTGACCGACGCGCGCGGCGCGCAGGTCTTCGGCGACGCGCTCTATGACCACGAGGAGACCGACGGCGCCATTCCTGCGGCCGTCGCGGCGTCCTTGGGCTGCGGCGTGCCGACCGCTGTCGCGGCGCTGCGCGAAGGTGAGACGGTCCTCGACCTCGGCTCGGGAGCGGGCGCCGACGTGCTGATCTCCGCGCGTCGGGTCGGACCGACCGGCAAGGCATATGGGTTGGACATGACCGACGAGATGCTGGACCTCGCCCGCGCCAACGCGGCCGCGGCGGGCGCCCAGAACGTCGAGTTTGTCAAGGGCTACATCGAGGCGATCCCGCTGCCCGACGGTGCCGTCGATGTGGTCATCTCCAACTGCGTGATCAACCTCGCCGGCGACAAGGACAAGGTGTTCGCCGAGGCAGCGCGCGTGCTCAAGCCCGGTGGGCGCTTCGCCGTCTCTGACGTGGTTGCCGACGCCGACATGGACGAGGCCACCAGGTCCGACATGGCTGCGTGGACGGGCTGCATCGCTGGGGCGCTCACCCGCGACGAGTTCGAGCGAGGCCTGACGACCGCCGGCTTCGCCGAGGTCGAGATCACCGAAACCCACCGCGTCCACGAGCACGCTTCCTCGGCGATTATCCGCGCCACCCGGGCGGGAGCGTGACCGCCGACGCACTGCGCCGGCAGCTGCTGGCTGAGTTCCTGGGCTCCGCGCTCCTGGCGGCGGTCGTCATCGGCTCGGGCATCGCCGCCGCCCGATTGTCACCCGACGACACCGGCCTGCAACTGCTCGAGAACGCCGCCGCGACCGCCGCCGGCCTGTTCGCGATCATCCTGATGTTCGGCCCGGTCTCGGGCGCGCACTTCAACCCCGTGGTGTCGCTCGTCGACGCGGCGTTCGGCGGCATCGACCGCCGCACCGCACTCGCCTACATCCCGGCGCAGGTCGCCGGGTGCATCGCGGGCGCCGTCCTGGCCAACGTCATGTTCGCTAAGGCGGCCGTCAGCATCGCCACCACCCACCGCGCCACCGGCGCGCACGTGCTGGCCGAGGTCGTCGCGACCACCGGGCTGTTGTTGGTCATCTTCTCCCTGGCCCGCACCGGCCGCGGAGCAACGGCGCCCGCGGCAGTCGGCGCCTACATCGGCGCCGCCTACTTCTTCACCAGCTCGACCAGCTTCGCCAACCCCGCCATCACCGTCGGGCGGATGTTCTCCGACACCTTCGCCGGCATCGCCCCGGCGTCGGCGCCGGCCTACGTGGTCGCGCAGCTCGTCGGCGGCGTGACGGCGATTGGACTGATCCGAACGCTGTATCCCGGCATCACCCCGGATGCGGTCGCCGACGTGGTCATCCCACACCCCGCCGAAGCCAAGGTCGCCTGATGGCCACGGTCCTGTTCGTCTGCCTCCACAACGCCGGGCGCTCCCAGATGAGCCGCGCCCTCTTCGACCAGGCCGCCGACGGCAACCACCGCGCCCTGTCGGCCGGCAGCCTCGCCGATCCCGACGGCGCCGTGCATCCCGAGGTCGTCACCGTCATGCGTGAGCTCGGCATCGATCTGGCCGGCGTCAAGCCCATCCAACTCACCCACGAGCTCGCCGAGCAGGCCGACGTCGTCGTCACGATGGGCTGCGGCGACGCCTGTCCATACATCCCGGGCAAGCGCTACGTCGACTGGGATCTCCCCGATCCCAAGGGCCGCCCCATCGACGAGGTCCGCGCCACCCGCGACGACATCGCTCGCCGGGTCAAGGCCCTCGTCGAGCAGCTCGACCGGGACAAGGGCGCTTGACAGCGACGACAGTGATCAGTTTGAACTCCTCAGTTTCGTTCAGCGCACGGGCTGACGCCTAGCCAACGCCTCGCCCCGCGCGGGCGAGGGGTGGTTGCCAGGGGTCTCCACTCCCGGTCTTGTCGCGTGCGTAGCGGATTCCGAGCTCGATCGCGTCGTCTGCGAACGCCGGGTCGAAGTACACGTAGCTCAGAAGATCGCCGCTGCCCTTCTCCCGCGCCCCGATCAGGCTGTGCAGGGCGCGGAAGTCGAGCTCGGTGGCGGCGCGTCGCCCGCGGTGGCGATCCTCATAGACCTTGGTGGCCAGCTCGCCGATCTCGTCGCGGGCGCTCGGGCCGACGAACAGCCGCGGGATCCGCCTGACCCGCTCGCCGTCGGCGACGCGATTGAGCTTGTCGAGCGTATGCAGGTCCTCGACCATGCGGTCTGCGAGGACGCTCCCGAGCACGGCCACCATGGAGTCCACCGCATCCGGCGGCTGCGACTGGGGTTGCGGAGGAGGCGCGTCGGGATACGTCTCCGGGTGCGTGGCCACCACGGCGACATGCGTCGCGCCGAGCGCGGCGGCGGGTGCGAGCGGCGCGTTGAGCCGCACGCCACCGTCGGTGTAGTACGCACCGTCGATCTCGACCGGACGGAACAACACCGGGATGGCCGACGAGGCGAGGACGTGCTTGAACGTCACCTCGGTGGCGCGGTAGTCGATCGCCCGCCCCGGGTTGGCGCGTGGCACTGGCACGCGGGGAGCGTTGTCGGTGAAGACCGTGGTCCGCTGGGCACGGTCGGTGGCCACCAGCGCCAGTGCTTGCACCCGCCCGCTCTTGATGTTCTCGCGCAGGGCCGGCTCCAGCGGCTCGAATATCTGCTCAGCGAACGTCAGCATCGGGCTGGTGTCCAACAGGCTGACCACGTGGCTGCGCCCGAACAGCTGGCCGATGTACGTGGCCAGGGTGCCCGGGGCGCTGACGAGCGGGGAGCGATAGACCTTGCGGACGCCCAGCCCGCGCCAGAACTCGAGCAGCGCGTCCGCGGCTGTGGCCGGTTCGTGGTGCGCGTTGGCGGCGAGCAGCGCCGCGTTGATGGCGCCGGCGCTCGTGCCGACGAACACGGTGGGACGCATGCCGCGCTCCGCGAGCCACGGAACGAGCACCGACAAGGCACCCGCCTCGAACGCTCCACGGGCGCCCGCGCCAGCCGCGACGACTGCGACCCGCTGCTTGCGGCCGGGGTCGGTCTTCGCCGTGGCAGCGGCCCCCGCCGGTCCTTCCGCCTGATCGTCGCCCTTCATGGCTGGCCCTTTCGGTTCGTCGGTCTCGACGCAGCGATACTAGGCGCTCAGCAGAACGCAGTGGCGGATCCGACGATCGAGCGAGTGTCAGTCCGCGTCCTCACGGACGCGCCGGTAGCGCTCGTAGACGACGCGCGAGCCGAAGGTCCTGGTTTCGATCAGGTCGAGCGAGATGTCTTCTGTGACCGGCGGCAGCAACGGCGTGCCGCCACCGACGATGACCGGATAACGGAAGATGCGCAGCTCATCGACAAGGCCGAGCTGGATGGCCGATCCGGCGAGGCCGGCACCGCCGATCGAGACGTCCTTGTCGGTTGCCTTCAACGCAGCGGCGACCTCCTCGGCCACCGATCCCTCGGCCAGTCGGGCGTTGCCTTCGACGCTGTCGAGCGTGCGACTGAAGACGATCTTCGGGAGCGCGCACCAGACATCGGCAAACGCGGTCCTGGCCTCGTTGTCGCGCAGCGACGGATCCGTCTCCCACACCCGCATCGCCTCGTAGAGCCGGCGGCCGAGGAGATACCCGCCGAGCTCGCTGACCTGCTCGAGGTGAAAGCCAAACAGCTCGTCGCTAGGGGGCGTCCAGTCGAACCCGCCGTGGCGGTCGGCGATGTAGCCATCCACCGACACGCTCATCGAGAGAATCAGCATGGGAAGCATGGAACAGCGCCCCCGTGATGTTTGCGGCAGTCCAGGCAGTGACAAATACTAGCCCTCGGCTCGGCCGGGATCGCGGCGGGTCCGCGCGCTTTGATCAGACGGGCCCGGCGGCAGTGGC
>JBEVLC010000011.1:0-16883 GCA_040509415.1 Baekduia sp.
CGGCGCGACGTCGGCGGTGACGACCGCGTGGGCGCCGATCGCGGCGCCTGCGCCAACCGTCACCCCCGGCAGCACCGCCGCGCTCGGCCCGATGCGGACCTCGTCGCCGATGGCGACCGGCGCGGACACGACGCCCTGCTCGCGGACCGGGCGCTCGACGTCCTCGAAGGATGGGTTGCCGTCGACCAGCACGACCTCGTCGGCAAGCAGGCAGCGGACGCCGATCGCGATGCGGTCATGCGCGGTCAGCACGCAGCGCTCGCCGAGCGTGGTACCCGCACCGATCGTCACCGATCCGTCGGCGCCGACGTGCAGCCGGCAGCCGTCGCCGAGCGCGACGCCCGCCCCGAGGATGACCTGACCACCTGGCGCCACGTCGAAGCGCACGCGCCGGCCGATGACGATCGCGCCGTCACCTTCGACGGTGACCCCGCCACCACGCACCGCGCGCGCCAGCCGCCGGCGATCCCGCCACCCCGGCGTGCGCGGTAACGCGGCCGGCGGCGCGACGACGACCTCGGCAGCGGCAGGCGAATCGCGCTCAGAACGACGAAGGGCGGCGCACATGGCGCCGCCCATCGTTGCAACTCAGCTGTTCGCGTTGAAGCTAGGCAGCAACGCGCAGGGACTTGACGTCCCCATCGGCCGCGAGGCGACGCAGCGCGCGCTCCTCGGCCTGACGTGCCTTGCTGGGCGGCATGCCCAGACGGCGCGCGGCCTGGACGAGCGTGTGCTCGCCGTCGCCGCCCGTGCCGAAGCGCAGGTGGATGACCTCGCGCTCGTCCTCGGGGAGACGGTTGACGGCCTCGCGCAGCGAGGACGCCTCGGTCTCGCGCTCGACCTCCTCGTCGACGGTCTCGCCGTCAGCGGGAAGCAGGGCGCCCAGCGCGGTCTCGCCGTCGTCGCCGACGGTCTGGTCCAGGCTGGCCAGCGAGCGGTCACGCTCACGCAGGAGCGCGACCTCGTCGAGCTCCAGCTCGGCCGCGGCGGCGATCTTCTCGTCCGTCGGCGGCTCGCCATGCTCGGCGGTCAGCTCGCGCTCGACGCGCGCGATCCGGCGCGCACGCTGCGACATATGGGAGGGCAGACGGATCGTCCGGCCCGTGTTGTCAAGGCCACGCTGCAACGCCTGGCGGATCCAGATCGTCGCGTAGGTGGAGAAGCGGTAGCCCTTGCGGTAGTCGAACTTCTCGACCGCGCGGATCAGGCCGAGCATGCCTTCCTGGACGAGATCGTCCAGGGTCAAGCCCTGGCCCACGTAGTGGCGAGCGACGGACACGACGAGGCGCAGGTTGGAGTTGACCAGCAGATCCTTGGCGTCGAGGTCGCCGCGCTCGATGCGCTGGGCAAGCTCGATCTCCTTGGCGGGGTCGAGAAGCTGGTACTGGCTGGCACGCCGCAGAAGCTGGTCCAGCGGGGAGGCCAGGACGTCGTTCGTGAACGTGGGGGTGAGGGTGGAGGGGGTCAACTAAGGTCCTTTCCCGGGTAAAATCCCGATTGCTGCAGTAGGGATTCTACGCCAGATTCGTTGCTCGCGCAACTGTGCGACGCGTCACGGACGCAGAAGTTGCGGTGGGGAGGGGAATTTCGGGGTCTATGGATCGCCTGGTCCGGCGACATCCAAACCTTCCCATCGTCCGATCAAGCGCTCCTAAGGAGTGACGTACTGCCCTTTTCGGCAGATATCAAGACGTCCCCTGCTCGGCGTCAAACGTTACGTTCGATGGCTCTACGGCGCCAATCGCGGAGCAGATGCGCGACTTGGCGCGTCCCCGCGTAGCGCGCGTCCGCGCGGATGCCGCGCTCGACGGATGTCAGCGCCATCGGCGAGACGTCCAGTTTGAGCGCTGCGGCCGCGCGCTGGGCGATCTCCAGTTGGCCCAGCGCGGTGGGGTGGACGGCGTCTGGGAAGAAGCGGCGCCAGCCGCGGAGGTCGTCCAGGTCGACGACGACCGCGTTGCGCACCGCGGCCGCTGACCGCACGATCGCGTTGAGCTCGCCGACCTTCGCGCCGGCCGGCGGGCGGCCGAGATCGAGCGGGACGGTGGCGAGGCAGACGCGGGCCGCGCGCTCCTCCAGGCCGTCGAGGATCCGTCCGAGCGCCCCCGCGAACGATCCCGGATCCCAATCGAGCGAGCGGACGTCGTTGGTGCCCACGCCGACACATGCCAGCGCGTAGTCGTCGCGCGTCCGCGGCAGGAGCGCGTCCGCGATCCACGGCGTCGTCGCGCCTGGCTGGGCGAGCTTGTGGAACGGCAGGTCGAGCGCCTCGGCCAGCCATTGGGCCCACGACCGCGGCGGCACGCCGAACGCGCCCTCCTCGGGCCCGCAGCTGATCGAGTCGCCGAGACCCAGCACGCCACTCCCTCGACGCTCCGGGCGGCGTGGCTCAGCCAAGGCGGCCCGCCTCCTCGGTGACGGCGCGGAGGCGGTGAGCGTGGCGTGCCGTCAGCTGCCCGTGCTGGAGCGCGAACTTCCAAGCGCCGCCGGCGGTCCCTGGGAGGTTCATGCGCGCTTCGGATCCGAGCCCCAAGATGTCTTGGACCTGGAGCATCACCAGCGGTGCCGGCGAGCGCATCCACAGGCGGATGAGCCCCCAGTCGATGTCGTCGTCGGCGAGACCCGCGGTGCGCAGCGCGCTGAGCGCCTCATCCCGTCGCGCCGGCTCCAGCGTCGACCACCAGCCGCGCAGCGTGTCGGTGTCGTGGGTGCCCGTGTAGGCGACGACGTCGGCGCCGTGGTTCTCCAGCCGGTGCGGGCCACGCGGGTCGTCGGGGTCGAAGGCGAACTGCAGGACGACCATCCCCGGGTAGCCCAGCTCGCGCCGCAGGCGCGTCACCGGCGGCGTGATCACCCCGAGGTCCTCGGCGATGAAGGACAGCGGGCGGGTGGGGTCGAGTTTCTCGGTCGCCGCCGCGAACGGCGCGCGCCCTGGCCCACGCTGCCACGTCCCGCCGCGCGCGTCCCGGTCGCCTGCTGGCACCGCCCAGTAGGCGACGAACGCGCGGAAGTGGTCGATGCGAGCCATGTCATACAACTCGAACGTGCGCCGGAAGCGCTCGACCCACCAGCGGTAGCCGCGGCGCTGGAGCGCCGGCCAGTCGTAGATCGGATTGCCCCAGCGCTGCCCGGCGGCGGTGAACGCGTCGGGCGGCACACCGGCCACCACGCCGTCGAGGAACAGCTCGGGCCAGGCCCGCTGGTCATAGGAGCCGGGCGCGACGTAGATCGGGACGTCGCCGATCAGCCCGACCCCGCGCTCCGACGCATAGCTCCGCAACGCCGCCCATTCGCGCTCGAAGCGCACCTGATCGGGCAGCATCCGCGCCGGCAGCGACGAGGCCCAGAACGCGTGCCGCGCCCGGAACGCGGCGACCTCCTCGGGTGCGACCTCCGCGCCAGGCTCCTCCAGGAATCCGCCCCACGCCGCGAACGCCGACGACGACTTGTACGGCGACCCGTAGCGATCGGGCGGACCCAGCGGGAGCATCTGCCACCAGCGCTGGCCCGCCTCGGCGAGCCAGTCGACGAAGGCGCGCGCCGGCGCGCCCAGGCGTCCGCCGGGCAAGGAGGTCAGGTGCAGCTGCACGCCGCTCGACCGTCGGGAGAGGTGGTTCATGCGGCCGGTCTCTGGATTTGTGAGTTCGTCTGCCGTCATTCTGGGAAGAGTCGCCACTACGTGCCCGCTCGCCCGACCGATCAACCGACCCCCTCACGCACCGTGAAGAACGGCGGCGCGACCCGGCGGTCCAAGCCCGCGGCACCGCCGCGGATCGTCCTCTTGGCGCCCGAGCCCGTCCTCGACGGCGGCCGTTTCGCTCCGAAGCGCACCGTCGGCGAGTCGGTCGACGTGCGCGCGACCATCTTCGCTGACGGGCACGACGTCCTGCGCGCGGTCGCCAAGGTCAAGGCGCCTCAGAGCCGCAAGTGGCGTGAGACGCCGCTCGTCCACGTCGACAAGGACGTCGACGGCGACACCTTCGAGGGCTTCTTCACGGTCGACGGGCTCGGCCGCTGGGAGTGGACGATCGAGGCGTGGATTGACCGCTTCGCCTCCTGGCGCGAGGAGCTGCGGCGCAAGGTGCAAGGCGGCCAGCACGATCTGGCCGGCGAGCTGAGCGAGGGCGTTGTGCTGCTGGAAGCCGCCGCGCAGCGCGCGAAGGCCGCGACCGACCGCCGCCTGATCGAGCACGCGATCCGCACGCTGACCGACCCGGACGCGCCCGAGGAGGCCAAGCACGACGCCGCCCTCGGCCCCGAGCTGGCCGCGGCGATCGACCGCTACCCCGACCGCACCGAGTCCGCGGAGCTCGACGAGCCGTTCGCGCTGGACGTCGACCGTGAGCTGGCGCGCTTCGGCTCCTGGTACGAGCTCTTCCCACGCTCGTGGGGCGGCTTCAAGGGCACGGCGGAGGCGATCCCGCAGATCGCGGCGCTCGGCTTCGACGTCCTCTACCTCACCCCGATCCACCCGATCGGCGAGACCAACCGCAAAGGCGCCAACAACGCGCTGACCGCGCGCCCGGGCGATCCCGGCAGCCCGTGGGCGATCGGCCTCAAGGGCGTCGGTGGCCACGAAGCGGTCCATCCTGACCTGGGCACGCTGGAGGACTTCGCGGCGCTCGTGCACACGGCGACCGCGCACGAGATCGACATCGCGATCGACTTCGCGATCCAGTGCTCGGCCGATCACCCGTGGCTGACCGAGCACCCCGAGTGGTTTCACCGCCGCCCCGACGGCTCGCTGAAGTACGCCGAGAACCCGCCCAAGAAGTACCAGGACATCTACAACGTCAACTTCCAGTGCGAGGACTGGAAGTCCTTGTGGAACGCGTTGTTGGACATCGTGCTCACCTGGGTCGACCGCGGCGTCAAGGTCTTCCGCGTCGACAACCCGCACACCAAGCCGCTGGCCTTCTGGGAGTGGCTGATCCGCGAGGTCCGCACCAAGCACCCCGATGTGGTCTTCCTGGCTGAGGCCTTCACCCGTCGCGCGGTGATGCGCACGCTGGCCAAGGCGGGGTTCAACCAGTCCTACACCTACTTCACCTGGCAGCAGTCACGGTGGGAGCTCGAGCGCTACGTCGGCGAGCTGGCCTACGTCAGCCAGGACTACTTCCGCCCCAACTTCTTCGCCAACACCCCCGACATCCTCACCGAGCAGCTCCAGCACGGCGGGCGCGCCGCCTTCGAGTCGCGGCTGGTGCTCGCGGCGACGCTGAGCCCGACCTATGGGATCTACTCCGGCTACGAGTGGGTCGAGCAGACGGCGGTCAAGCCGGGCAGCGAGGAGTACCTGGACTCCGAGAAGTACGAGGCCAAGGAACGGACCCTCAGCGGCGCTCCGCTGCTCGGGCTCGTCCGCCTGCTCAACGAGGCGCGCCGCGCGCATCCCGCGCTGCAGCACCTCTCCAACATCACGTTCTTGGACACCCAGAACGACGGGCTCATCGCCTACGTCAAACAGCGCGGCGATGACACGATCCTGGCGGTCGTGTGCCTCGATGCGCAGTGGGCGCAGGAGGGGCTGGTGCAGATGCCCGACCACCTCGGGCTGCCCCAGGCCTTCCAAGTCCAGGATCTCCTGGATGGCAGCCGCTACGACTGGCACGTCGGCGGCAACTACGTCGCGCTCGCGCCCGGCGACCGCCAAGCGCATCTCTTCCGCGTGGTGAACGCGTAGATGGCCACCCAAGCTCGCGAGAGCCCCCAGGACGAGACTCCCACGCGCTTCGAGCAGGCCGAGGGCTCATCGCCGGCGCCCGCCGCCGGCGAGCCGCAGGGCAAGCTCGAGAGCCTCAGCGCCGCCGACCCGACGCACTGGTTCGAGCGCGATCCCCTGTGGTTCAAGCGGGCGATCTTCTACGAGATCCACATGCGCGGGTTCTACGACGGCAACGACGACGGGTCGGGGGACTTCGTCGGGCTGACCGAGAAGCTCGACTACCTGCAGTGGCTCGGCGTCGACTGCATCTGGCTGCTGCCGATGTTCGCCAGCCCGCTGCGCGACGGCGGCTACGACATCGCCGACTTCTACTCCATCCACCCTGACTACGGGACCGTCGAGGACTTCGAGACCTTCATCCTGGCCGCCCACGAGCGCGGCATCCGCGTCATCGCCGACCTGGTGATGAACCACACGTCCAACGACCACCAATGGTTCCAGGAGGCGCGCAAGGCGCCGGCCGGCTCGCCCGAGCGCGACATGTACGTCTGGTCAGACACCGACGACAAGTACGCCGACGCGCGGATCATCTTCACCGACACCGAGACGTCGAACTGGACCTGGGATCCGGTTGCCGGCCAGTACTTCTGGCACCGCTTCTTCGCCCACCAGCCCGACCTCAACTACGACAACCCGGTCGTCCACGAGCGCATGCTCGACGTCCTGCGCTTCTGGCTGGACCGCGGCCTGGACGGCTTCCGCCTCGATGCCGTGCCCTACCTCTACGAGCGCGAGGGCACCAACTGCGAGAACTTGGAGGAGACCCACGAGTTCCTGCGCAAGGTGCGTGCGACCGTCGACGAGGAGTACCCCGATCGCGTCCTGCTCGCTGAGGCCAATCAGTGGCCCGAGGACGTCGTGGAGTACTACGGCAAGGGCGAGGGCGACGAGTGCCACATGGCCTTCCACTTCCCGGTCATGCCGCGCATGTTCATGTCCTTGCGTCGCGAGGACGCGACGCCGATGCTCGAGATCCTCGACCGCACGCCGGCGATCCCGCGCACCGCGCAGTGGGGCCTGTTCCTGCGCAACCACGACGAGCTGACCCTGGAGATGGTCACCGACGAGGAGCGCGACTACATGTACGGGGAGTACGCCAAGGACCCGCGCATGAAGATCAACGTCGGCATCCGCCGCCGGCTCGCGCCGCTGCTGGACAACGGGCGTGACGAGATCGAGCTGATGACGGCGATCCTCTTCTCGCTGCCCGGCTCGCCGGTCCTCTACTACGGCGACGAGATCGCCATGGGCGACAACATCTACTTGGGCGACCGCGACGGCGTGCGCACGCCGATGCAGTGGACGGGCGATCGCAATGGCGGCTTCAGTCGCGCCGACTTCGCCCAGCTCTACGCGCCGCCGCTGATGGACCCTGTCTACGGCTTCCAGGCCGTCAACGTCGAGGCTCAGCTGCGGACGCCGACGTCGTTGCTGCGGTGGCTGCATCGCTTCATCGCGCTGCGCAAGGAGCATCCGGTCTTCGGGCTGGGCGACTACGTCCCGCTGCGCACCGAGAACACGCGGATCTTCGCCCACCTGCGGACCTACGCCGACGACGTGATCATGTGCGTGCACAACGTCGCGCGCTCCGCCCAGGCCGTCGAGCTCGATCTCTCCGCCTACGAGGGACGTCATCCCGTGGAGATGTTCGGCCGCTCGCGCTTCCCGCGCATCGGCGAGCTGCCCTACCTGCTGACGCTCGCCCCGCGCGGCTTCTTCTGGTTCGTCTTGGAGAAGCCGGCCGAGGAAGAACCCGAGACCGAGAGCGACGACCAGCGGAGGGCTGCCGCATGAGCGCCGTCCGCGAGCTGCGGCTCCCCAGCGAGGACGCGCTGCGCGAGTTCGTCATCGCCCAGCGCTGGTTTGGCTCCAAGTCGCGCGAGGTCGCGCACTTCCGGCTGCTGGAGACGATCCCGCTGACCGAACAGCCGCTGGTCCTGGCGGTCTTGGAGGTCGAGTTCCTGCCCGGTACGCACGAGCTCTACCAGCTGCCGATCGGCGCTCGGCCCGAAGGCGAGTGGACCGAGGGCGTCATCGCCACCAACGAGGGCAT
The DNA here is from genome assembly GCA_040509415.1 of Baekduia sp. Taxonomy (GTDB): domain Bacteria; phylum Actinomycetota; class Thermoleophilia; order Solirubrobacterales; family Solirubrobacteraceae; genus Baekduia. The sequence continues at coordinate 7,779 of JBEVLC010000011.1, forward strand.
GGCGATCTACGACGCGATGAGCGACCCCGAGATGGTCCGCCAGCTCGTACGCCTGATCGCCGCGGGGACCGAGATCGAGACCGGTCAGGGCACGGCGGAGTTCCGGTCGGTCGGTGAGGCGGGCCTCGGCAGCGAGATCGCCGAGGTGCGCCCGATGGGCGCCGAGCAGTCCAACTCCTCGGTCGTGCTCGACGAGCGGCTGGTGCTCAAGGCCTACCGCCGCCTCGGCGCCGGGCCCAACCCCGAGCTCGAGATCCTGCGCTTCCTCACCGAGCGCGAGTTCCCGCACGTCGCCCCGCTGCGCGGTTGGTACGGCCACTCGGGCCGGCTGATCGACGCGACGCTCGGCATCGTCCAGGACTTCCTGGCCGGCGCGACCGACGGCTGGGACCTGGCGCTTGCCGACCTGCGCGAGGATCCGGCGCGCTTCGCCGCCCGGGCTCGCGCACTGGGCGAGGTCACCGGTCGCCTGCACACCGCGCTGGGCTCCGACAACTCCGACCCGGCGTTCGCGCCTGAGGAGACCTCGGCCGAGGCGCTCGGCCTGCTGACGGCGACCGTCGACGAGGAGATCGAGCGCGTCTTCCTCGACCTTCCTGATGACCTTGACGTCCTGGCGCCGATCCGCGGTCGCGGCGAGGAGGTGCGCGAGGAGCTGCGGATGCTCACCCAGGTCGGCTCGGCCGGGCGCGTCATCCGCCACCACGGCGACTACCACCTCGGTCAGGTGATGCACACCGCCGACGGCGACTGGGTCGTGCTCGACTTCGAGGGCGAGCCGGCGCGGACGCTGATCGAGCGCCGGCGCAAGCGCTCGCCGCTGCGCGACGTCGCGGGCATGCTGCGCTCCTTCGCCTACGCCGCGACGGCCTCGGCGCTGCTGCACGGTGCGCCCGCGCCGGCAGGTTGGGAGGCGCAGGTGCGTACGGCCTACTTGGACGGGTACCTGGAGGAGACCGACCAGTCGCTGCTGCCGCCCGGGCGCGCTGCGGTGGAGCGGCTGCTGGCGGTCTTCGAGCTGGAGAAGGCCGTGTACGAGTTGCGCTACGAGCTGGACAACCGCCCCGACTGGGTCAAGATCCCCGTTGCCGGGATCGCGCGCCTGCTCGAGCCCGAGTCGACGGAGCCGGAGGCATGAGCCGCACGATGCAGGACGAGCGCTTCACCAAGGCCTGGCAGCGAGACGCCGCGGCGCTGGCCGCCGGCGAGCTGGCCGACCCGCACGCGCTCCTGGGCCCGCATCCCGACGGCGACGGCGGCACGATCATCCGCGCTTGGCGGCCGGGTGGTGGGCACGTTGTTGTCCACGTCGCCGGCGGGATGGACTACGGCTGCGAGCTCGTGCACCCCGCGGGCGTGTGGGCCGCGCACCTGGACGGCCTCACGCCGCCGTTGTCCTATGAGATCGAGACGCGTTACCCCGACGGCCTGACGGTCACTGCCCCCGACGCCTATCGCTTCGCCCCGACCGTCGGCGACCTCGACCTGCACCTCGCCGGCGAGGGCCGCCACGAGGAGATCTACGAGCGTCTCGGCGGCCACTTGCTCGAGGTCGACGGCGTCGCCGGCACGGCGTTCGCCGTCTGGGCGCCGGCGGCGAAGTCGGTCGCGGTCGTCGGCGACTTCAACTCCTGGGACGGGCGGCTGAACCCGATGCGCTCGCTCGGATCTTCCGGGATCTGGGAGCTGTTCCTTCCGGGCGTGGAGGCGGGCGCGCTTTACAAGTTTGAGATCCGCACCCAAGGCGGCGCGCTGCGCGTCAAGACCGACCCCTACGCGCGGCAGGTCGAGATCTCGCCCAAGACGGCAGCGATCGTCGCGCGCTCCGACCATCAGTGGGCTGACGGTGAGTGGGTCGCCGCGCGCTCCGAGCAACTGCAGCACGAGCGGCCGATGTCGGTCTACGAGGTCCACCTCGGCTCGTGGCGACGCGATCCGGGCAACCCTGACGGGCTGCTCAACTACGCCCAGCTGGCCGACGAGCTGGCGACCTACGCCACCGACATGGGCTTCACCCACGTCGAGCTGCTGCCCGTCATGGCGCATCCGTTCACGGGCTCCTGGGGCTACCAGGTGACCGGCTACTTCGCGCCCGATCCGCGGCTCGGCGGGCCCGACGACCTGAAGGCCTTCGTCGACCGGATGCACGAGCACGGCGTCGGCGTGCTGATGGACTGGGTGCCAGCCCACTTCCCGCGCGACGACTGGGCCCTGGCGCGCTTCGACGGCACCGCGCTGTACGAGCACGAGGATCCGCGTCGCGGTGAGCATCCGGAGTGGGGCACGTTGGTGTTCAACTTCGGGCGCAACGAGGTCCGCAACTTCCTGCTGGCCTCGGGCCTGTTCTGGTGCGAGGAGTACCACGCTGACGGCCTGCGGGTCGACGCGGTCGCGTCGATGTTGTACTTGGACTACTCGCGCAAGGCGGGTGAGTGGATCCCCAACGAGCACGGCGGTCGAGAGGACCTCGAGGCCGTGGCGTTCCTCCAGGAGCTCAACGAGGTCCTGCATGCCCGCGAGCCGGGGATCATCTCCGCGGCTGAGGAGTCGACGGCGTGGCCGGGGGTCTCGCGGCCGACCTACGTCGGCGGCCTGGGCTTTGGGTTCAAGTGGAACATGGGGTGGATGCACGACACCCTGGACTACTTCGCCCACGATCCGATCCACCGCCGCTACCACCACCATGGGCTGACGTTCTCGTTGATGTACGCCTTCAGCGAGAACTTCATCTTGCCGCTGTCACATGATGAGGTCGTCCATGGCAAGGGCACCATCTACTCGCGGATGCCCGGCGACCACTGGCAGAAGCTCGCCAACGTGCGCGCGCTGTACGCCTACCAGTGGGCGCACCCGGGCAAGCAGCTGCTGTTCATGGGCCAGGAGTTCGCGCAGGCCGGCGAGTGGTCGGCCGAGCGCTCGCTGGACTGGCACCTGCTGGAGGACGGTGGCCATGAGGGCGTGCAGTCGCTGGTGCGCGACCTCAACTACGCCTACCGCGACGAGCCCGCGCTGTGGCAGCGCGACAGCGACCCGGAGGGCTTCTTCTGGATCGAGGCCAACGATGCCGAGAACAGCGTCGTCGCCTTCGCTCGTACGTCGCGCGAGGGCCGCGTGCTGGTCTGCGTGATGAACCTGACGCCGGTGCCGCGTGAGGGCTATCGCGTCGGCCTGCCGCGTGGCGGCCGCTGGCGCGAGGTGCTCAACACCGACGCCGAGATCTACGGCGGCTCGGGTGTCGGCAACCTCGGTGGCGTGGATGCCGAGGAGCTCGCGTGGCACGGCCAGCAGCACTCGGCGGCGCTGAGCCTGCCGCCGCTGGGCGTGCTGTGGTTCGCACCGGAGTGACCGGCCTGTCGACCCTCCCCTTCGAGCAGCCGCTCGGTGCCGTGCCGGTCGGTGACGGCTTGGTGCGCTTTCGCGTGTTCTCGCTGGAGCACGAGCCGGTGCTGGTCGTGCGGGATGTCGAGCACGCGATGGTCGACGAGGGGTACGGCACGTGGGTGGCGACGGTGGCGGCCGCGGCGGGCGACGACTACGCCTACATCATCGATGGTGCGCGGCTGCCGGACCCGCACACGCGGCTGCAGCCGTCCGGGCTGCGCGGGCCGTCGCGCGTGGTGGATCCCGGCGCGTGGACGTGGACCGACGCCGGTTGGGGTGGGGTGGCGCTCGAGCAGTTGGTGGTCTACGAGCTGCACGTGGGAACCTTCACCGAACGCGGCACGTTCGACGCGGTCATCCCGCACCTGGCCGAGCTCGCCGAGCTCGGCGTCACCGCGATCGAGCTGATGCCGATCGCCGACTTCCCAGGCCGTCGCGGCTGGGGCTATGACGGCGTCTACTTCTGGGCCGCGCACGAGGCCTACGGCGGGCCCGACGGCCTGCAGCGCCTGGTCGACGCCGCGCACGCGGCGGGCATCGGGGTGCTGCTCGACCTGGTGCTCAACCACGTCGGCGCATCGGGCGAGCAGGCGATCCGCGCCTTCGGCCCGTACTTCACCGACAAGTACTCGACCTTCTGGGGCGAGGCCATCAACTACGACGGCGAGTGGTCGGGTCCGGCACGCGAGTGGGCGATCCAGGCGGCCGAGATGTGGGTGCGCGACCTCCATCTCGACGGCCTGCGCCTCGACGCCGTCCACGCGATCTTCGACCAATCTGCCGAGCACGTCGTCGCCGAGCTGGCCCGCCGCGTGCACGCGTGGCGCCATCAGGCGCTCGTCATCGCGGAGTCGGGGCTCAACGATCCCAAGGTGGTGCGGCCCGTCGAGGACGGCGGCTGGGGCTGCGACGCCGCCTGGGCCGACGACGTCCACCATGCGATCCGCACGCTGGTCACCGACGAGCGCGAGGGCTACTACGCGGAGTTCGGCGCGCTCGCGGATCTCATGCACGCGTTCCGCGATCCCCACGTCCACGACGGGCGCTGGTCGGCGTTTCGCAAGCGCCGCTTCGGCGCGCCCGCGGCGGCTTGTCCGCCGGAGCGCTTCGTCGTCTTCGGCCAGAACCACGACCAGGTCGGCAACCGCGCGCTCGGCGACCGCCTGCCACCGGCCGCACGCCCGCTGGCGGCGTTCTGCACGCTGCTGTCGCCCTACACGCCCCTGCTGTTCATGGGCGAGGAGGACGGCGAGACCGCGCCGTTTCAGTTCTTCACCGACCACATCGACGAGGAGATCGCCATCGCCACCCGTGAGGGCCGCCGCCGAGAGTTCGCGGCGTTTGCCCGCTTTGCCGGCGAGGAGGTGCCCGATCCTCAGGATCCCGCGACGTTCGAGCGCTCGAAGCTGACGCGCCGCGGTGATCCGGCGTTGCGGGAGCTGTACACCAGCTTGCTGCGCGCCCGGCGGTTGCTGCCGCGCGGCCCGGTTGATGACGTGCGCGGCGACGAGCGCGCGCGTTGGCTGCGCGTCGTGCGCGGGGAGCACACCTTGGTGATGAACTTCGCGGACGTCGAGCAAGTGGTCGAGGCGGGGGCGCAGCGGCTCGTCCTGGGGACGCACGTTGCGGTGCGGGTGCTCGCCGATGGTGCGGTGACGCTGCCGCCGTTGTCCGGCGCGCTCGTGGAGGCGCCGCGATGAGGCGCGAGTGTTGGCCCGGGGAGCCGTTCCCGCTCGGCGCCGTCTGGGACGGCGGCCAGGGAACGAACTTCTCGCTCTTCAGCGAGAACGCCGAGCGCGTCGAGCTCTGCCTCTTCGACGCCGACGGCCACGAAGAACGCCTCGAGATCGTCGATCAGACAGCTCACAACTGGCACTGCTACCTGCCCGGCGTCGGGCCCGGGCAACGCTACGGCTACCGCGTCCACGGCCGCTACGCGCCGGCCGAGGGCCATCGCTTCAACCCCAACAAGCTGCTGATCGACCCCTACGCCAAGGCGATCGACGGCACCGTCGACTGGGACGCAGCCAACGCGTTGCCCTACACGCCGCCCGAGGACGGCGCGACCGACGACGCCGACTTCGAGTTCGACGACGAGGACAGCGCGCCCGCGATCCCCAAGTGCGTGGTCGTCGACGAGTCCTTCAACTGGGAGGACGACCGGCCGCCGCGCCGGCCGTGGACCGAGACCATCATCTACGAGACCCACGTCAAGGGCCTCACCAAACAGTTCCCGGGACTTCCGCCCGAGCTCCAGGGCACCTACGCCGGCCTGGCGTCCGACGAGATGGTCGGGTACCTGAAGGACTTGGGCGTCACCGCGGTCGAGCTGCTGCCCGTCCATCACATCGCCGACGAGCAGTTCCTGCACGAACACGGCCTGACCAACTACTGGGGCTACTCGACGGTCGGCTACCTTGCGCCGCACTCGCCGTATGCGGCCAACCACGAGCCGGGCGAGAACCTCAAGGAGTTCAAGGGGATGGTCAAGGCGCTACACCGCGCCGGCCTGGAGGTCATCCTCGACGTCGTCTACAACCACACCGCCGAGGGCAACCACCTCGGCCCGATGTTGTCGTTCAAGGGCGTCGACAACGCCGCGTACTACCGGCTGATGCCCGACGACCCGCACTTCTACATGGACTTCACCGGGACGGGCAACACGCTCAACGCGGTGCAGCCGGCGGTCCTGCGGTTGATCATGGACTCGCTGCGCTACTTCGTCCTGGAGTGCCACGTCGACGGCTTCCGCTTCGATCTCGCCTCGACGCTCGCGCGCCAGTTCTACGACGTCGATCGCCTGGGCTCGTTCTTCGACACCATCCACCAGGACCCGGTGCTCTCCCAAGTCAAGTTGATCGCCGAGCCGTGGGACGTCGGACCCGGCGGCTACCAGGTCGGCAACTTCCCGGTGCTGTGGAGCGAGTGGAACGGCATCTACCGCGACACGATGCGCGACTTCTGGCGCGGCCAGGCGTCGATCGCCGACTTTGCCTCGCGCTTCACGGGCTCCAGCGACCTCTACAAGGACGACGGCCGCAGCCCGTTCGCCTCCATCAACTTCATCACCGCCCATGACGGCTTCACGCTGCGCGACCTCGTCTCCTACAACGACAAGCACAACGAGGCCAACCAGGAGGGCAACCGCGACGGCACCGACGACAACCGCTCCTGGAACTGCGGCGCCGAGGGCGAGACCGACGATCCCGGGATCCTCGAGCTCCGCGCCAAGCAGCAGCGCAACTTCCTCGCGACGCTGATGCTCAGCCAGGGCGTGCCGATGCTGCTGGGCGGCGACGAGCTCTGCCGTACGCAGGACGGCAACAACAACGGCTGGTGCCAGGACAGTCCGATCTCCTGGTACGCCTGGGACGTCGGCGACGAAGGCCACCAGATCATGGCGTTCACGCGCCGGCTGATCGCGCTGCGCCGCTCCGAACCCGTCTTTCGTCGCGAGCACTTCCTCGCCGGCGAGCGCTCCGAGCCCGGGCTGCCCGACGTCTGGTGGTTCCGCCTCGACGGTCGCCGCATGACGCGCCGCGATTGGGAGAACCCCAGCCATCGCTCGCTCGGCGTCTTCCTCAACGGGCAGGCGACGGGCGCGCGCGACCGTCACGGCGCCAAGGTGCAGGGCGACTCGTTCTTGGTGCTCTTCAACGCCCATCACGAGGACGTCGTCTACAAGCTGCCTGCCGCGCGCTTCGGCACGCGCTGGACGGTCGAGCTGACGACGGCCGCGCCGTGGATCGAGGCGGGCGCGGAGAGCTACAAGGCGCGCGGCGACTGCTACCTGTCGTCGCGGTCGATCACCGTGCTGCGGAGGACCGCATAGATGGCGCCGTCGCACCGTGCGCCCTTCCGCGCGACCTACCGGCTGCAGCTCGGCACCGACCTCGACTTCGCCGCCGCGCGCGAGCTGATCCCCTACATCGCCGAGCTCGGCTGCTCGCATCTCTACCTGTCGCCATCGTTTCAGGCACGCGCAGGCTCGACGCACGGCTACGACGTCATCGACCCAGGCAGGGTGAGCGACGAGCTCGGTGGGGAGGAGGGGCTGCGCGCGCTGGCCGACGCCGCGCACGAGCAGGGCATGGGCATGGTGTTGGACGTCGTGCCCAACCACATGGCGACCGACGATGCGAATCGCTTTTGGGCCGACCTGGCGCTGCGCGAGCAGTTCTTCGACGTCGACCCCGTCAGTGGCCGCCACCGGCGCTTCTTCGACATCGACGAGCTGGCGGGCGTGCGCATGGAGGACCCCGACGTCTTCGAGGCCGTCAGCGGGTTGGCTCTGCGGTTGCTCGCCGAGGACGTGATCGACGGGCTGCGCGTCGACCATCCCGACGGCCTGACCGACCCCTTGCAGTACCTGCGGCGCCTGCGCGACGGTGGCGCCGAGCACGTCTGGGTCGAGAAGATCCTCGACCCCGACGAGGACCTGCGCGCCGACTGGCCGGTCTGCGGAACGGTGGGCTATGAGTTCGCCAACGACGTCGCGGCGCTCTTCGTCGATCCGGCGGCCGAGCCGGTGCTGACCGAGTTGTACGCCTCGCTCACGGGCGATGCACGGCCGTTTGTCGAGCTGGCCGCCGAGGCCAAGTTGCAGCAGGCGCGCACAGCGTTCACGCCGGAGGTCGAGCGGTTGCGGCGACTGTGGCCAGACGTACCCGAGCTGGAGGAGGCGCTCGCCTCGCTGCCGATCTACCGCACCTACATCGAGCCCGACACGGCGCGCGTCGAGGCGGCAGATCGCGAGGCGCTGGCCGAGGCGGAGCGCCACGGGCTGGCGCCCGCGATCCGGCGCGTGCTGACGCTCGATGACGCCTCCGTGCCCGCCGAGTTCGTGCGGCGCTTCCAGCAGACGACGCCGCCAGTGATGGCCAAGGGCGTCGAGGACACGGCCTTCTATCGCTACGTCCGGTTGCTGGCCCTCAACGAGGTGGGCGGCGACCCGGGGCGCTTCGGCATCGGCATCGACACCTTCCACGCGGGCAACATCAAGCGGTTGCCGCTCAACCTGCTGGTGTCGTCCACCCACGACACCAAGCGCTCCGGCGACGTACGCGCGCGGCTCTGCGCGCTGACCGCGATCCCGGACGAGTGGGCAGGGGCGGTGCGCTCATGGTTCGAGGTCAACGCCCCGCTGCGCGACGCGAAGCTCGGGGCGCCCACACCGGCCGAGGAGCTGCTGATCTACCAGACGCTCGTCGGCGCCTGGCCGATCGACGCCGAGCGGCTGGAATCCTACGTCGTCAAGGCGCTGCGCGAGGCCAAGGTGTCGTCGAACTGGATCACGCCCGATCTCGAGCACGAGGCGGCGGTCACGCGCTTCGCCGTCGACCTGCTCGACCACGGCCCGTTTCGCTACGGCTTCGACACCGTCGCCGCGCGGGTCGCCGAGCTGGGCGCGCGCGTCGCGCTGGCACAGACGCTGCTGAAGCTGACGGTGCCCGGCCTGCCCGACGTCTACCAGGGCGACGAGCTCTGGGCGCTCTCGCTCGTCGATCCCGACAACCGCCGCCCGGTCGACTGGGACGCCCGCCGCGAGGCGCTCGCGGCGCTGCGCGACGGCGCGCCGCCGACAGCCGACACGATCAAGCTGCACGTCGTCGCGGCGGCATTGGACCTGCGCCGCCGTCGGCCCGAGCCGTTCGCGGACAACAACTACACCCCGGTCTCGGCCGGAGATGACGTCGTCGCCTTCCTGCGCGGCGCCGACGTGCT
>JBEVLC010000012.1:0-5916 GCA_040509415.1 Baekduia sp.
AGCCGGCGGATCCGGTCGGCGACGGCGTGTCGTTGTCGGGTGACTTGCTTGTAGGTGAAGCGGACGACGGTGTAACCGGCGAGCGTGAGATGTTGATCACGCTCGCGGTCCCGCTCGAAGGCCGATGCGCGAAGGGTGCCGACGCGATGGAGCTTGATGCGCGTTCGGTCGGGGGCACGTCCGGACGTCGATGGCGCCGTGACATGAATCAGACGTCCGTGCGCCGGCGCCAGTCCCCAGTGCGCCGCCGCATCGCCATGGCTCAGGACCGCGTCGGCGCCGCACGCCCATACCGCCGCAAGCCAGTGGCCCTCGAGAGGCCGGCGGCCAACAGCTGCCTTCGATTGACGAGACCACGGTGGCGGCCCGCGAGTGCAGCGATGACGTGATCCGTGTCGTTTGGTGTCCCCATGTGGGATATGAGGCGCCACAGACCAAAGTTCGCCCCCGAAAGGGGGCTGGGAAGACGGCTGACATGTCCATCTAGACGTCCCGGCAGGGTTCGGCATTGCGGAGGTTCATAGCGGGGAGTACCGTCGCCAGACGTTCTTTCCACCACCCGAAGAGGAGCGGCGTATGTACCGCGAAAAGCTCCTCGTCGTGGCCAACCAGACGGTCGACTCCGACGAGCTGTACGACACCCTTCACGCCCGAGCGGAGCATGGTCCGCTGGCCGTGACGCTGTTGGTCCCCCAGGATCAGCAGGCGGGCTTGGGTCAGCGCGTCAACGCGGCGCTCGACCGTCTCCATGCCGGCGGCGTGGAGGCTGAGGCGATGCTTGGCGACGTTGATCCCGCATGCGCGGTCATCGAGGTCTGGGACCCCCGTCGCTGGGATGAGATCCTCGTCTCCACGCTGCCGAACAGCACGTCACGCTGGCTGCAGATCGATCTCCCGCACCGCATCCAGCGGGCGATCGACGCGCCGGTCAGCCACATCGAGGCGCACCCGGCCGGCGCCGCCAGCCGCAATTAGGACACCAACTCGACCAGCCGCGTGTTGCGCCGTGAGGCGTCGACGCGGCTCAGCGCGGTGGGTAGCGCGCCCTGCTCGGCGACGATGACGCAGGCGGTCTGGCTGCGGGTCACGGCGGTGTAGACGAGGTTGCGGGTCAGCATCGGCGCGTGGCCGCGGGCCAGCGCGATGACGATCGCGGGCGCTTGGGAGCCCTGCATCTTGTGGACCGAGCAGGCGTAGGCCAGCCGCAGGGTCGCGGTCTCTTGGGTGTCGAGCGTGAGCCGGCGGCCGTCGTCGCCGACGAGCGTCAGCGTGCCACGGTCGGGGTCGTTGGCGGCGACGACGGCGATCTCGCCGTTGTAGAACGATCGCTCGTGGTTGTTGCGCGTCTGCATGATTCGGTCGCCGAGGCGGAAGGGCGTGCCCTTGACGTCGCGGCCGGCGGGGTTCAAGCGCTCGCGCAAGGTGGTGTTGAACGCGTCGATCCCCGCCGGGCCCTTGTGCATCGGGACGAGCACCTGGAGGTCGGCGACGGGATCCAGGTCGTAGTGCTCGGGCAGGCGCGTCGTCGCCAGCGAGACGACCTCGGCGAAGACCTCGGCGGCGCTGGGGCGCTCGATGAAGAAGAAGTCGCGGACGTCGTCGGGCCCCGGCGGCTGGGCGGGATCCAGCGGCGCCTCGCCGCGGTTGACCCGGTGGGCCGCGCGGATGATCAGCGAGCGCGCCGCCTGGCGGAAGACCTCGGTGAGTCGCGTGGCCGGCGCGACCCCCGAGGCGATCAGATCCTCCAGCACGCGGCCCGGGCCGACGGGCGCGAGCTGGTCGACATCACCGACGAGCAGCACGTGCGTGCGCGGGCCGACGGCCTCCAGCAGCGCGGCGGCCAGCCGGACGTCCAACATGGAGGCCTCGTCGACGACGAGCAGGTCCACGCCGGTCAGCGGGTCGTCGGCGTCGCGGGCGAAGCCCTCGCCAGGGACCCACTCCAGCAGCCGGTGGATGGTCGTCGCCTCGGCGCCGCCCGTTGCCTCCGAGAGCCGCCGCGCCGCCTTGCCGGTCGGCGCGCACAAGCGCACGGTCCGCTGCTGCTCGCGCAGCAGATCCACCAGCGCGCGCATCGTCGCGGTCTTGCCCGTGCCCGGCAGCCCGGTGAGGATCGAGAGCCGGTGCTCGGCGGCGGCATGCACCGCCGCCCACTGCGTCACGGTCGGCGCGTGGTCGCCCTCCGGCGGCTCGTCGGGCACGTCGACATCAAGCGTTGGCGGGGCGGAGGCGAGATCGCGCACGCGCTCGGCGAGCTGCCGCTCGGTGCGGTCCATCCGCGGTTCGAGCACACGCTCGCCGTCGCGGACGAGCTCGGCGTCCTCGACATGGCCATCCACGTCCTCGATCGGGAGCTCCAGCAGGCGCGCCGCCCGCGCCAGCAGCTCCTCGCGCGCCAAGAAGCAGTGGCCGTCTTGCTCGGAGGCGCGCAGCGCGTGCGTCAGCGCGGCGTGAATGCGCTCGGGCGCGTCGGCGGGCGTGCCGAGCGCGCGGGCGACCGCGTCGGCGGTCGCGAACGCGATCCCGTCGACCTTGGCCAGCGCGTAGGGATCCTGCTGCAGGAGCGCGAGCGCGCCACCGCCCAGCGCCTTGTGCACGCGCGCCGCCACCGCGGCCGGGACGCCGTGCTCGGCGAGCAGCAGTGCAAGGGCGCGGCCGCCGGCGTGCTGTTGCCAAGACGCCACCGCCGGCTTGAGCTTGGCCTTGCCGATGCCCGGCACCTCGAGCAGGCGCGCGCCCGGGTCGCGGTCGATGACCTCGAGCACCTCGTCGCCATGGCGCGCCAGCAGCCACTCGGCGCCGCGCGGGCCGACGTGCTTGACCGAGCTCAGCAGCGTGATCAGCGCGTCCGGACTGGCGGCGCCGACCTGCAGATGTTCGACGTGGAGCTGGCGTCCGAAACGCGGATGCTCGCGCCACGCGCCTTGGACCTCGACGGTGTCGCCCTCGTGCAGGTGCGCGATCGGACCCGTGAGCGTGACCTCCTCGCCGCCGTCGCCGATGGCGGCCAGCACCGCGAAGCCGCCATCGTCCGCGCGCCAACGCACCGCGACGATCTCAGCGGCGAGGGACGCGGGTTCCGGCACCCGACGAGGGTACGCTGTGAAGCCGATCGACCCTGAGGAGAACCGGCAGCATGGGCTTCATGGACAAGGCGAAGAAGTTCGCCGAGCAGGCACAGCAGGACGCCAAGGACGGAACGCTCAAGGCACGCGCCAAGGGGCTGGCCGACCAGGCCCAAGCCAAGCTCGACGAGGTTCAGACGCAGTTCAACGAGAGCCAGCAGAAGAAGGGCTGGGACGAGTCGCCTGAGGCGTCTGCTCCGCCGGCCGCCGAGCCTGCACCCGACCCCGAGGCGACGGTCGAGGCCGCCGAGACGGTGGCCGCTGCCGCCGAGGCCGAGGCCCCCAAAGCGCCACCCGCGCCGCCCGCCGCCGACGCTCCCGCCGTCGACCGCAGCCACGAGGCCGCACCGACGCTCACCAGTGGCGACCCGCTTGCGGGCTGATCCTGGGACAATGCCGCACGTGGCCGGGCTGGGAGCCATCCTCACCGCGATCGTCACGCCGTTTGACGACGATCTGAACGTCGACGAGCAGGCGTTCGTCGATCTTCTGCACCACCTTGCCGAGCACGGCTCGGACGGCTTCGTCGTCTGCGGCACGACCGGCGAGGCCTCCACGCTGACCGACGAGGAGCATCTGCGCGTCGTCGAGCTGGCGGTCGCCAACCGGCCCGAGGGCACGACGATCACCGCGGGGGTCGGGTCCAACGACACCCGCCACGCGGTGCACCTGACCGAGCGCGCGACCGCGCTTGGCGTCGACGCCGTCCTCAGCGTCACCCCCTATTACAACAAGCCCAACCGGCGTGGGCTCATCGCGCACTACGAAGCGGTCGCCAAGGCGACCGACGTGCCGATCATCCTCTACAACATCCCGTCGCGCGTGGTCATCGACGTGCCCAACGACCTGCTCGCCGAGCTGGCGCAGCTGGACGGCATCGACTACGTCAAGCAGGCCAACAACGACAACTTGGCGCCGATCGACGGGCTCGGCATCTACGCCGGCAACGACGAGGCCCTGCTGCGCACGCTCGAGATCGGGGGCTGCGGCGGCATCTGCGTCGCCAGCCACCTCGTCGGCGAGGAGATGCGGCGCATGGTCGACGAGCCCGAGAACCGGGCGACCATCGACGCCTCGCTGCGCGACGTCTACGCCGCGATGGGCGTCACCACGAATCCGATCCCCGTCAAGGCGGCGCTCGAGCTGGCCGGCCATCCGGTCGGCGGCCTGCGCCTGCCGCTCGTAGAAGCCGACGAGGACGAGCGCGCGCAGGTTCGCGCGGTCCTCGAGCGCCACGGGCTGCTCGCCTCCGCCGGGGCTCCCTAGGAGAACATGGACAACAGCAAGCTTCGAGTCCTCCCGCTGGGCGGGCTGGGCGAGATTGGCAAGAACATGACCGTCGTCGAGTACGACGGCGCGATCGTGGTCGTCGACACGGGACTGCGGTTCCCGACGGCCGAGCAGGTCGGCATCGACCTGGTGCTCCCCGACTTCACCTATCTGCGCGAGCGCGCGGACGACATCGAGGGCATCGTCATCACCCACGGCCACGAGGACCACCTCGGCGCGCTGCCGTGGATCCTGCGTGAGCTGGGGACCGACATCCCCGTCTTCGGCGGGCCGCTGACGATGGCGATGGCGCGGTCCAAGCTCGATGAGCACCGGCTCAAGGAGACCGACCTCAACGATGTCAAGCCGGGCGAGACGATCGAGCTCGGCCCGTTTGACATCGAGCTGATCCACCTCACGCACTCGATCCCGGACATGATGGCCGTCGCGCTGACGACCGATCTCGGGACGATGCTCATCACCGGCGACTACAAGTTCGACCAGACGCCGGTCGACGGCAAGCCGGCCGACGTCAGCCGCCTGGCCGAGCTGGGCCGCGAGGGGCTGCTGCTGCTCTGCGGCGACTCGACCAACGCCGACCGCCCGGGCTTCTCGCCGAGCGAGTCGATCGCGGGGCCGAACCTCTCGGCGCTGTTCGGCCGCTGCGAGGGGCGGATCGTCGTCACCTGCTTCGCGTCGAACATCCACCGCGTCCAGCAGGTCGTCGACGCGGCGGCCGAGCACGGGCGCAAGGTCGTGCTCGTGGGCCGCTCGATGCGCAAGAACATCAACATCGGGCGCATGTTGGGGCACATCGACGTGCCCGAGGGGAGCTTCGTCCAGCCCCGCGAGGCGTCGAGCTTCCCCGACCACAAGCTCGTCATCGTCTCGACCGGCAGCCAGGGCGAGCCGCTGAGCGCGCTGCGCCGCATGGCCCATCGCGATCACCCGCAGGTCGAGCTGCACGACGGCGACACGATCGTCTTCGCGGCGACGCCGATCCCGGGCAACGAGCGGGCGGTCAACGAGACGATCGATCGGCTCTACCACATCGGTTGCGACGTGGTGACGCCCAAGGACACGCCGATCCACGCCTCCGGTCACGGCTACCAGGAGGAGATCAAGCTGATGCTCAACCTGACCAAGCCGAAGTACGTGATGCCGTTTCACGGCGACCACAAGCGCATCCACCTGCACGGCGAGCTGGCCAAGTCGGTTGGCGTCCCGGAAGAGCACATCTTCAAGGGCGAGAACGGCCTGCCGCTGGAGCTCGACAAGGACGGCGCGCGCTTCGGCAAGCGCGAGCGCGCGGGCATGATCTACGTCGACGGCGTCGACATCGGCGACCCGACCGACGTCGCGCTGCGCGACCGCCGGATGCTCAGCGCCGATGGCATCTTCGTCGTCGCCGCGACGATCTCCGAGCAGGACGGCAGCTCGGTCGCCGAGCCGGATATCATCTCCCGCGGCGTCCCGTACTCCGAGGACGCCGAGGGCCTGCTCGGCGACATCCGCGAGTTCG
>JBEVLC010000013.1:0-4688 GCA_040509415.1 Baekduia sp.
GCCCCGCCGGTGAGGGTGGGGAGGAACTGCACTTGCTCTCGTAGCGGAGGGGTGAGGAGGCGCCGGCCGGTCCAAGGAACCGTCGCCTCCGGTGTCCGCTGAGAGCATGATGTGCCCTGAACCCCAAGGGCACCTGAGTGCGGTCTAACGATTCGGTAAGGACCGCGGGAGAGCCAGATTTCCGCATGCCCCCGGTGGGGCTCGAACCCACAACCTCAACGCTTAAAAGGCGCGCGCTCTACCAATTGAGCTACGAGGGCCCAACCAGCCTAGACTCAATGGCCCCGCCCCCATGGTGTAGCGGTTAGCACACGAGCCTTTCACGCTCGAAGCAGGGGTTCGATTCCCCTTGGGGGTATGACGCCGCAGAAGCGAGCGGCGACCCGCCAACAGATGACAAAGGAACTTCAGTGATGAGGAGCCTTCTGTACGTCACCTCGCTCGAACTTCCGTCTAGCGGCTCATGGCCGCCGCTGCGCGTGGCACAGTTCCCAGACCATGCGGGCTACCGCCGCCCGCGGTGATCCCCATGCCAGTCCTGCCTTCGTCTATGTCGAAACGTCTGCCGCGCCGTCCATCGGCCTCGATGGCCGTCGCTCTGCTCGCCCTCTTCATCGCCCTCGACGGCCCCGCTACCGCGGCGCGGCTGATCGATGGATCGTCGATCAAACGCAACTCGATCACCAACCGCCAGGTGCGCAACGGGACGCTCGGGGTCCAGGATCTGTCCAAGAGCGCGGCCAAGTCCCTGAAGGCGACGCCGTCGAAGTCGGTCGGCAGCGCCCAGTTGCGTGGCGGCGCGGTGACCAACAGCGCGATCGGTCCGAAGGCCGTCGACGCGTCCAAGCTCGCCGATGGGTCGGTCGGCAACACCCAACTGGCCGCCAAGGCGGTCGATGCGGGCAAGCTCGCCGACGGCGCCGTCGGTTCCGGCCAGCTCGCGATGGACTCGGTGACGGCCTCGAAGGTCGCCGACAACTCGATCGGCGCGGCGGCGATCGCCGACGGCGGCCTGCAGACGCGCGACCTCGGCGACTTCACCGGCTCGGTGTCGGTCGACTTCAAGGCGTTCGATCCCAACACCTGCCAGGTGGCGTTCGTCGCCGATCCGCAGCCGTCGGCGCCGGAACAGAACAACCTGATCGCCGATGACGTCGTCTCGGTCTCGCCGGGGACGTCGGGCTGGCCGGACCCGATCATCGTGACCGCGAACCCGGGCGCCAACAACTCGCTGCGGATCGTCGCCTGCCGGATCGGCATGGAACCGGCGGGCACGATCGACCCGGGCCCGACGACGTTCCAGTACGTGGCGTTCGACACCCCGTGATGCATAGGACCGCTTTTTGGGGTGAGACGCGTTTGCCCCAATTTGCGTCTTCACCCGGACCGGATGGCGGTGTGTCGCTTCAGAGCGGGATGTGGCCTGCCGATGAGACGCGCGTGGATGGGGCCATCACCTCGATCGCGAGGTCGGAACGGTGCTGATGCACCGTCAGACGCCGCTCGCCTTTGGCGTCCTCGCTGCGTGTGCGGTCATCGCCAGCGGGTCGATCCTGCTGCGCGAGCAGATCCTCTCGTTCTCGTCGTGGCCGGAGGCCGGGAGTGGTGGGGTCGCGCCTGAGATCGCGATCCCCAACGTCGGTCCGCGCGCGGTGCGCGAAGGGCGCGAGGTGCCGGGGCTGGGGCATGCCGACCCGCGTGTTCGGACCACCGCGGCGCAGGCCTCGCTGCCTGGCGGCCTCGGCTCCGGCGGTGGCGCCTTCACGTTCCTGGCCCCACGGCCGGTGGGTGCCAGCGGCGGCACGACCGGCAGCAGCGGCGCTCCTGGCGGCCCGCAGCTCACGACCATCGGCCGGACGGGCAGCGGCCATCCGGACGCCGGCCCGGCCGCCGACGCGCCGCTATCGGTCTATGGCGCCGGCATCCCGGTTCCTGGCGACGCCGGATCGGCGGGCTCGGGCATCTCCCCGACGGCGGGCTCCGTGCCGCTGGAGCCCGCGGCCGCGACCCGCGTCGCCGCGCCGGAGGCGGCCGACATCGCCCCCGAGGCCGACCCCACACCGGTGATCTCCTCGGCCGACAACGCGCCGCCGCCGCCGGACCCGGCCGGTACGCCGGTGCTCGTCCCCGATCCGGCCCCGGCGCCACCGCCCATCCCCGCGCCCGCGCCCGATCCGGCGCCGGCGCCGGATCCCACCCCTGTGCCCGCCGATCCAGCGCCGCCGGCCGATCCCGAGCCGGCGCCGGAGCCTGCGTCGGCTCCGCCTGCGGATCCGGCCGCATCGGTCGCGAAAGACCCGGCGCTCGCGACCGCCGCCGAGTAGGCGCCCCCGGAACGCGAACGGGGCGCGATGATCGCGCCCCGTCGGTCCTGCCCGCTGTCGTGGGGTCCCGGGCTAGAAGTCTTGCCGGAAGAAGCGCTGCTCGACGCTGTCGTCCTCGGTCGTCGCGGTGTAGTGCTCGCGTAGCGTGTCGGCATCCTCGCCGTCGATCAGCACATCGCCCGAGGATTCCGGAGCCGTGCGCACCTGGTGGCGCGAGCAGGCGATCCGCAGATAGCCACTCCACCACTGCGCGCCGCGCAAGGGCACCAGACGCGTTCGCGCGCCGAATGTGCCGCAGTGGACGGTGCCCCAAGCCTCGCCCTCGGGATCGATGTGGATCCCGTCGAGTCGCCCGACGAGCCCGAAGGTCCCGTCGAGGACGAACACATCCCGCTTGGCCTGGCGCTGGTCGAGCATCGTGGCTCTTTCTCTACCCTCGCCTTCAGCCCTTCACACGCCGACCAACGACTTCCACGTAGCCTGTACCGGCCCGGGCGGTTAGCTCAGTTGGTTAGAGCACTCGCCTTACAAGCGAGGGGTCCCCAGTTCGAGTCTGGGACCGCCCATTTGTTGGAGCCCCCTGCTACCGCCGGGGTTCCGTCGTTCCGGCCGCGGGCTTATCCTCGGCGGGAAGCCGGTTGGAAGCGTTTTGGAAGCAGCGGGCCTCCGTGGACCCGCAGTGGGGGCCGTTCGGCGGTGCTCGCCGCGCTCGGTGATGGTGCGCGGGCCACCGCGCGTGCGACCTGCCCGGCTACTTGCGCAACTCGGCGGCGATCCGACGGATCTCGTCGGTGACCTCGCCGCCAGCGACCGCACAGCGGAGCAAGATCGCTTCCCGGATGAACTGGCTCGGCGACTGGCCCACGGACGCCGAAGACCGCTCCAGCATCTCGCGGACGTCGTCAGGGAGATTGACGGTGGTCTTGTGCATCGCACCGCGGAGCCTAGAGGCGCTACCGGCGCGGTTGCGCTTACCATCCATATGGCTTACTGTGTTCCGCGCAACCAATGAAGTGCCCCCGCGCCGGGCGAACGGCCGGGGGCATGGCCCAAAGGAGACACGCTCCAATGGACGGCGAGAACCCTACCGTTCCCGATCACCTCCGACCCCTGCTCGGCGCCGCTGCCGAGCTGGAGTTAGAGCACGCCACCGACGGCTATTGGTCCACCGAAGGAGACGAACGCGCCGTCGCGCGTGCCCGGCTGTTGCAGGTGGCTCGCACCGCTGAGAATTGGGGTGCGAGCACCTGCTCTCGCGAAGAGATCGCGACGCTCGCCCGCCTCGCGGTCCCGCACTGCCAGCCCCTCCGCTGGCCGCGCACGCTGGAAGAGGCCGACGACGTGGTGACCCGAGCCGGCTTGACGCGCGACCTCATCTTGTTTCGCGACGCGGTGGGTGGGATGCCGACACAAGAGGAGCTAGACGAGCCCATGTAGAGCGAAGCTCGACATATACCACCAGTACATCAACCTGAAAATTTGTGCCCCCGCGCCGGGCAAACGGCCGGGGGCGTGGCCCACAGGAGAACACGCTCCCATGAACACCCCGGACCGTACCGAGTCCCAACCCCCGCACGTCCCGATCCCCGACCACCTCAACTTCGCGGTGCGGGAGGTCGTAGACCAAGGCATCCGCGAGACGGCAGCTCAGCCCGAAAGCGACCGCCAGCGCATCGAGGTCAGCCAGGCGCTGCACCTTCGCAAAGCCTTCCTGACCAAGTCGCTGACGCCGGCCGAGGTCGCTGAGCTGGCTCAGCGTGCCGCACAGTGGCTCCAGATCTGGCCCAAGGACCCACAGGACACCGAAGAGGTCGAACGGCTGCTCCATGCGGCGCATGACCTCCTCGTGCTCCGCGACCACGCCCTCGACGTCGCGCAAGGTCAGAGCGATGTCGACCCTCCCGGGCCGGCCGATCAGCGCAGCGCGCACGACGACGGCACGCGTGTCCTCACGGTCACCCCCGATCTTCTCGGCGTGCTTCGCTCCCAGAGCCTGCTGGTCTTGGAATGGAACCACGAGCCGCTCGAAGACATCCGCGAACTTGAGCCGTCCGAGCTGGTCGCGCTCGCGTCGATCCTCTGGGACGCGATGGTCGTGCTCTACACCATCGGCTGGCTGCCGACCGAAGACACCGCGCCGATCGACGTGGCGATCACGACCGGTCACATCGCCCAACTGCAACGTCTGCGTAACGATCTGGCCAGAGCGATTCTCGATCAGCTCGACGACCGCGCAACGCTGACCGATCCCGACGAGATCGTCCGGGCCGACGCGGATATCGATGCCAACCGCCTCATCACGAACGGGCTGCTGCAACTCATCCAGGCTCACACGCTGCAGTGACGAGGCTCTCGCGCGCATGT
>JBEVLC010000014.1:0-7293 GCA_040509415.1 Baekduia sp.
GTCGAGTCGTCCCTCGACGGGTATGTCGGCTAGGGGCTGACCGTCATGACCGGCTCGCCCGCGCCCGTCAGGCCGGTGCCCGTGCGACTGCAGGTGCCGCCCTTGATCGTGCCGCCGTTGTAGGCCTGGCGCACGCAGTTGCGCAGCGCCAGCTGGCCCCAGTAGTTGGGGTGCAGCGACTCTTGGACCTGGTAGGGCCCGAAGACCGTCGAGACCGTGCGGATCTGGTTGACCCACTCGGTGTTGTCGACGGCGCCGGACTGCGTCCAGGACGTCAGGCCCTTCTCCTCCAGCAGCCCGACCGTGTTCTCACACAGCCGGCGGCCGTTGAACGTCGACTGGAGCTCGAGGATCTTGATGTTGGTCAGGCCCGTGGCGGTGGCCGCGTTCTTGACCGCGTTGTTGATCGTCGGCAGCGCCGTGCCGTTGGCCCAGTTGGCGTCGTTGTTCCAGAAGCCGCAGCCGCCCGTGTTCTGACGGGTGTAGCCCGACTCGCCGTAGCGGAAGCCCGAGCCGTTGGGGATCGGCGACTCGTAGTCCTGGACGACGATCTTGTAGTTCGCGTCGCTGTAGCCCGCGTTGGTCATCGCCTGACGGATGTTGAGGATGCCGTTCTTGATGGCCGTCGTCTGGGTGGAGATGTTGCCGGCCGTGAAGTTGGCCGTCACCGACGAGTCGTCGTTGCAGTAGTCCGGCCACCACGACGGCGAGGTCAGCCAGTCCGTGAGGCAGGTCTGGATGATCGACGCGAAGTTGAAGTTGTTGCCGCCGATCGACAGCGAGATCATCTTCACGTTGTGGGTGGCGGCGAAGTTCTGCAGCATCAGGGCCTGGCCCTGGTTGCCGCCACTGGAGTAGAAGTCCAGTCCGGGCTTGAAGTCCGAGCCGGCGACCGTCGACGTCTTGGCGCCCGAGCAGGCGAAGTTCATGCCGTTGACGCCGCCGCCGATGTAGACCTCGGCTGAATGGGACCGGTGGCAGTTCGGGATCAGCTCGGCCGTGTTGGTGGCGTTGTCGTAGTAGGCGGTGGAGCCGAGCGCGTCGACATACGACGAGCTGACGTTGGAGTTGCCGGCCCAGCGGCCAGCTTCACCCGAGATGTAGGAGTCACCGACACTCGTGATCCAGGGCGTACCGACGCCCGGGCCGTCGGCACGTGCGGCGCCGGCGTACTGCAGTGAGAGCGCGCACAGCACCGCGATGGCGATGAGCACCCCGGTGCGGCGCGTGACCCCACGCGCCGCGAAGACCTGCGACATGTTTTCTCCTCCTGCTGGTCCGGGGCAGCAGGATGCCACCCCGACTGGTATGCGAACGTAATCGGTGGGGCTCTGTCCGTGGGAGAACGTGTCCTGCCAATTGGCAGGGTGAGCGGCGCCATGCGGAGGTGCGCTGCGCGCGCTGCTAGCCTCTCGTGGGCGTACGACACCTCTGTCGTCCGCGAGGCAGCTCGCTTGGGTCCCGCCAGGGTGCGGTTCGGGTCGGCAGTCTCCCCGAATCGTCCGCGGCCCTCAGTGCCGCACTGGAGTTCCCAATGTCATCGAAGACCTTCGCCGATCTCGGCGTGTCCAAGGCCGTGGCCGCCGCGCTCGCCAAGCGTGGCTTCACCGAGCCGTTCGCCATCCAGAACCTCATCATCGGCGACATCCTCGAGGGCCGTGACGTCCTCGCGAAGTCCCCGACCGGCTCGGGCAAGACGCTGGCTTTCGGCGTCCCGATGCTCGACCGCATCGACGCCAACGGCTACGGCCGCCCGTCGGCCCTGGTGCTCGCCCCGACGCGTGAGCTCGCCTCGCAGATCGTCGACGAGCTCTATCCGCTGGCCCATGCCCGCGCGCTGAAGATCACCACGGTCTACGGCGGCGTCGGCATCACCAAGCAGGAGCGCGAGGCCGTCAACTCCCACATCGTCGTCGCGACCCCGGGCCGCCTCGAGGATCTGCTGCAGCGTGGCAAGCTCAAGCTCAAGCACGTCAACTTCCTGGTGCTCGACGAGGCCGACCGCATGCTCGACATGGGCTTCCGCCCGGCCGTCGACCGCATCGTCGCCAAGTGCCCGCGTGAGCGCCAGACCGTCTTCCTGTCGGCGACGCTGGACGGCGATGCCGGCCGCGTGGCCCGCGAGTACACGAGCAACCCGGCTGAGCACGCGATCGAGCCCGACGTCACCACGATCGAGGCGATCGCCCACCGCTTCATCGCCGTCGAGCGCGACGACCGCCTGTCGCTGCTCGTCCGCGAGCTGCGCGCCGACCGCGACCTCGCGCTTGTCTTCGTCCGCACCAAGCACGGCGCCGACCGCCTGGTCAAGCGCTTGGCTCGAGAGGGCGTCAAGGCCGTCGCGATGCACGGCGACAAGTCCCAGCGCCAGCGCGAGCGCGCCCTGGACCAGTTTGAGCGCGGCGAGGTCGACACGCTGATCGCCACCGACGTCGCCGCCCGCGGCATCGACGTCCGCGACATCTCGCACGTCATCAACTTCGATCCGCCCGAGGACGGCGACACCTACACCCACCGCGTCGGCCGCACCGGCCGCGCGGGCCGCACGGGTGAGGGCGTCACCTTCGTCGGGACCGAGCAGGCCGGCGACGTGCAGAAGATGGCCACTCAGCTCGGCATCCTCGACCAGTTCGGCCAGAGCGGGCTGCTGCGCAGCGTGCACGGCGGCGCCAAGCCGGCCTCCCAAGGCGGCGCGCCGCGGACCACGGGCGCGCGCAAGCGCCGTCCGCGCTCGCGCAGCGGCTCGGGCTCGACCTCGGGCCGGTACTCCGGCCGCTAGGTCGGCGGGCTCGGATGATCTTCGTGTTGGTCGTGCTGCAGGCGATCGGGCGCGGGCGGGCCTAGGCGATGGCCCAAGACGTCCCGATCCGCGGCGACATGATCCGCCTCGGCCAACTGCTCAAGCTCGTCGACCTCGTCGACGGCGGCGGGGAAGTCAAGGACTACCTGAGCGCGGTCGAGGTGTATGTCAACGGCGAGCGCGAGGACCGTCGCGGGCGCCAGCTGCATCCCGGCGACATCGTGCGCGCCGGCGCCGACGAGCTGCGGCTCGTGGCGGGCGCGGCGTGAGCGATCGTCCGCCGACGCGCGAGGAGCTCGCGGTCTCCCTGGCCACCAACGCGGCGAGCAAGCCCTTCAACATCGCGGTGGCCGTCGTCGCGTTCGTCGTCGTGCTGCTGATCGGCGCCCCGGCCTTCCTCGCGCTGCTGGTCGCCGTGGTGCTCTACACCGTCGCCGTCGCACGGACGATGTTCGACGGCGACGAGGCCGAGCGTGTCGCGCGCAAGCATCGCGCCACAGGCGAACCGGACCCGCCGGCCTAGCTTCTAGAGCCCGGCGTGGTTCGGGTTCACCGGTGGCCGCGGGTCGTCGCGCGGTGGCTCCTCGCTGCCGCGCTCCTCGGTCCGGCTGGGCTTGATCGGCGGCGCGAGGCCGGGCACCTTCAGCTTGAACTTCTTCCCATCGCTCGTCGTGAGCTCTTGGGGCTTGGGGTCCAACGGCTCTCCGGGAATCGGGCTCATGGACCGAGGCTACTCCCGCCGCTGACCCCGTCGTGCCGATTGGCGATCAGGCACCTGACGGCTGGCCGGGTCGGCGAGCCACTGCTCGGGCAGACCGGACGCCTGGTCGCGGATCGCGTCGCGCAGCGCCCGCACCGAGGGCCGCTGGGCGTCGGCGGCGCGCGTCGCCATGAAGATCATGCGATCCACCGAGCCCTCGGCGATGGCGCGCACCGCGATGCCGGGGTGGTCGTCGATCCCCACCAGGCGCGGCATCAGCATGACGGCCTGGCCTGCCGCGACCAGCGCGAGGCTGACGACGCTGTCGTTCATGCGATGGCGGATGTCGGGATCGAAGTCGCCGAGCTCGCGGCAGATCCTGACGGTCAAGGCGTCCCAGCCGGCGTCGGGGTGGCCGGTCACCCACACGGCGTCGGCCAGGGCGGTCAGGGGGATGGCGTCGGGGTGACGCAAAGCAGCCGGATGGTCGTGGGGCAGGACGACCGCGACGGGATCACTGCACAGATCCTCGCGCTCGACGTCCGGCGTTCGCGCCCGTGGCTGGTGCTGCCACTCGTCGGCCAGCACGAGGTCGATGTCGCCGAGCGCCAGCGCAGGGAGCGATTGCTCGGGCTCGGCCTCGACCAGTTCGCAGCGCAACTCGGGGGCCGCGACGGTCAGGTGCTGCATGGCAGGCACCGCCAGGCGCAGCGCCATCGACTGAAACGAGGCGATCCGCGCGCGCCCGGCAACCCGTCCAGCGCTGGCGGCCAACGCGGCCTCGGCGCGTTCGGCTCGGTCGAGCAGCGCCTCGGCGTGGCCGACCAGGATGAGCGCGTCGTCGGTCAGTCGGACGCCACGGCCGACGCGCTGCAGCAGCGGGCGACCGGCTTCGCGCTCGAGCACCGCGAGCTGCTGGGAGACGGCTGACGGCGTGTACTGGAGCGCGTCGGCCACCGCGGCGATGGTGCCGCGGGCGTGGAGCTCGCGCAGCAGGCGCAGGCGGCGGAGGTCGAGCATCGTCAAGCGATGCTACCGATTGGCCATCAGCAATCGGCATCGCTTCTACTGGGTCAGGCACGGCAGGATCGGCGCCATGCCCCGCTCAGGAGCGATCTTCTGCCTCGCCTCGGCCGCCGGATTCGGCGCCATGGGCATCTTCGGCAGGCTCGCCTACGACGAGGGCGCGACCGTCGGGACGCTCCTGGCCGTCCGATTCGCGATCGCCGCCGCGCTGCTGTGGGCGGCGACGATCGCCAGCGGACGGCTGCGCGACGTCCGCGCGCTACCCCGGCGCGACGTCATCGCGGCGCTCGCCCTCGGCGCCGTCGGCTACGCCGCGCAGGCCGGTGGCTACTTCGCCGCCCTGCGGCGCATCGACCCGGCCTTGTTGGGGCTGTTGCTCTACACGTTCCCGGTCATGGTGACCGTGGCGGCCGTTGCGCTGGGGCGCGAGCGGGCCAGCGCCCGGACCACGCTTGCGCTGGCACTCTCCTGCGGCGGGATCGTCCTCGTGCTGGCCGGCGCGGCCGGCGGCGCGCTGGACCCGCTCGGCACCGCGCTGGGCCTCGGCGCGGCCGTCGTCTACAGCGCCTACATCTTGGTCTCTGAGGGTGTCGCCGCACGGGTCGGGGCGCTCGCATTGAGCACCTTGGTGTGCACCGGCGCGGCGGTGATGCTGACGCTCGTGGGGCTCACCGGTGGCGGGCTGGACCTCAGCGCCGTCAGCGCCGCGGGCTTTGGGTGGCTGGCCGCGATCGCGGTGGTGTCGACGGTCGGGGCCGTCGGCCTGTTCTTCGCGGGCCTCGCGCGCGTTGGCCCGTCCGCCGCCGCGATCCTCTCGACGCTGGAGCCGGTGGTGACGGTCGCGCTCGCCTTCGTGGCCTTCGGCACGTCGCTCGGCCCGGCGCAGCTGGCCGGCGGCGCGCTGGTGCTGGCGGCGGCGCTGGTCGTGCAGGCGGGACGCGGCAGTCAGGCGGTTGACGATGAGTTCGTCGCCGCCGGGCCGTCTGTGGGACATGCCCAAGATCATCCCCAACCTGTGGTTCGACACCGAGGCCGAGGAGGCGGCGGCGTTCTACGTGTCGGTCTTCCCGAACTCGCGCGTCGTCGGCGTGACGCACTATCCCGAAGACGCGCCGCGTGAGGCCGGCATGGTCATGACCGTCGAGTTCGAGCTCGACGGCCAGCGCTTCGTCGGCATCAACGGCGGTCCCGAGTTCACGTTCGACGAGGCCGTGTCGTTTCAGATCGAGTGCGCCGACCAGGAGGAGATCGACCGCTACTGGTCGCTGATCACCGCTGATGGCGGCTCCGAGGGCCCGTGCGGCTGGGCCAAGGACAAGTTCGGCCTCTGGTGGCAAGTCGTCCCGACCGGCATGGACGCGGTCTTCAGCGACCCCGACCCCGAGAAGGCGCGCCGTGCGATGGCGGCCATGCTGAAGATGGGCAAGATCGACCTCGCCGAGCTGCAGCGTGCCGCCGACGGCGCGACAACCGGCCACCGTCCTCCAGACGGCCTTCGCGGCGTCCGCTAAGGCAGGCTCCAGGGCGCCGCGACGACCGGCACGTCCACGGGAACGGTGATCGTCGTCGCCGGCGCTTCGCCGCCCGCGCTCTCCTGGGCCGCGGCAGCCGTCGCCGCCGCCACCGTCGTCGCCATCGCTGCGGGCACCGTCGGTCGCGGCACGTCATCGAGCTGCACCCAGTAGTGGCGCTCGCGCTGGTTGGCACCCTCGCCCGACCCGACGGTCAGGCTGAGGGTGCGCTGGGCGGCAGCCGCCTTGGCCGTGAGGGCCTTGAGCTTCCAATCGGTGCGGACGAGCCCCCAGACCGTGGTCCCGAAGTACAGGGCCGCGAGCACGCCGAGCACGATCACGCCGACCAGGATCGTGGAGCCCCACGTCCCGCCGCCGGTCAGCTCCCACCCGAGCAAGCCGAGCGCGGCGAGCTCGCCGAAGACCGCGGCCGCGGTGATCGAGCACGAGAGCAGCAGCGTCAGGTTCC
Organism: Baekduia sp.; assembly: GCA_040509415.1. GTDB lineage: Bacteria > Actinomycetota > Thermoleophilia > Solirubrobacterales > Solirubrobacteraceae > Baekduia. The sequence continues at coordinate 6,507 of JBEVLC010000014.1, forward strand.
AACCGACGAAGCCCGCCTCCTGGTCGGTCGCATCGGCGCGGGGATTGCGCAGCGCCTGGAAGACGAACGGGCCGACGACGACCAGGGCGCCGTAAAGGAGGTTGAGCCGGACCAGGGTGTCCTTGTCGATCTGCGACGGAACGTCGGGCAGCGTGGCCGCGGCCAGGACCGTGCCGAAGACGCCACCCACCGCGGTGGCCGTGGTGGCCCAACTGCTGAAGCTCCACTTCGGGCCTGCGGCCTGTTTGAGAATGGTGCCGTTGAACAGCCCCACGAGCCCGCCGAAGACGAAGAGCACGGCCAGCACGATGAGCGCACCGATGAAGATCCACGTCGGCCAGTCCTGCGCGGGGTGCGGGGCAGGGGTGATCGACAATGGCTGGGCGATCGGCGTGCCGCCGGGATCTTGGAGGACCAGCTGCGCGTCGACCTTCTCTTTCTTGAGGTCCTTGAGCCCGGCCACGGTGATCAGCGCTCTGGTGGCCTGGCCGGCGGCCAACGTCTTGGGGATCACGGCCGAGATCGACAGACCGATGGTGCTCGCGGCCTGCAGCTCGATCGTGAGGGGCGCGTCCTGTTGGCCCGCGTTGAGCACGACGATATGTGCAGTCGCAGTGTCCTGTCCGTCCTTGGCCTTGATCGTGACGGTGTCGTCGCCGACGACGCTGAGCGTCGGCGGAGTCGCCGCAGACGCCACGGGCGAGCCACAGAGCAGGGACACGAAGACACCGATGACGGCCAGACATATCTTCATGCAACCGACCCTACGTGCTGGACCTGAGCGGTG
>JBEVLC010000015.1:0-5311 GCA_040509415.1 Baekduia sp.
GGCCGGCGCCCCGTGACGTCGCGGGTTCGCCGCTATTTCCGCAGGGTCACCGAGGCGACGCAGAGGTCCCCGGTGGGGACCGACTGGCCGGCGCGCCCAGCCTTGTTGGCGACCATCGTGACCGTCTTGACCACCTTGGCCTGGCCGTCGTCACAGCTCGTCAGGCCGACGGCGATCTTCCCGCTCTTAGGGCCGGTGGCCGAAAGCGCGGTGCTGTCGTCGCCGGGCAAGGCGGTCGCCTGCACGAGGCCGCTGCTTACGCTGCTGACCCGCCGCACCCGCTCGACGGCGATACCCACCGAGGAGGACAGGCCTTCATCGTCGACCGCGCGGGCGACGAGCGTGTGAGCGCCAGCCCTGACCCTGCTCGTGTTCAGGAATCCCGTGTACGGAGCGGCGGTGTCGTAGGCAAACCGCCTGCTATCGAGCCAGAACTCCACGTGGTGGACCTTGCCGTCGTCGGTCGCCGTGGCGCGCGCCCGCAGCGTGTCGCGGAACGTCGAGCCACCCGCGGGCCTGAGCAGTGCGACCGTCGGCGGGACGAGCGGGCCCGTGGCCGGTGGCTCGGTGACCGGTGGTTCGGTGACCGGCGGCTCCGTGACCGGCGGCTCGGTGACGGGCGGCTCGGTGACCGGCGGTTCCGTGACGGGCGGCTCGGTGACCGCGATGACCTTCCAGGTCGTCGTCGCCGGGGCCGACACGTTGCCGGCAGCGTCGGTGGCGGTGACGGCGAACGTGTGCTGCCCGGCGCCGAGGTCCTCGACCACGTCGGGGGACGTGCACGGCTCGGCGTCGTTGTCGTCCAGCGCACACCTGAACGTGAGGTCGTCCGCGGCGGTGCGGTCGTCCACGCCGGTGAACGCGAACGTGGCGGTCGTCGACGACGTGGGAGAGACCACGGACGGCTTGGACGTGAACGTCACCGTCGGCGCGGCCGTGTCGGGTGCCTGGATCGTCCAGGTGGCCGAGACGGACGCCGACTCGTTGCCGGCGGTGTCGGTGGCGCGCACGCGGAAGGTGTGCACGCCGGCCGCGAGCCCGGAGTAGGCCTTCGGCGACGTGCACGCCGCGTACGCGGCGCTGTCCAACTTGCATCGGAACGTCAGCGAGCCGGCCGGGGTCGTGTCATCAGAACCGCTGAACGCGAAGCTTGCGTTCGTCGCGGCCGTCGTCGCCGGCGGCTGCGACGTGATCGCGGGCGTCGGAGCGGTCGTGTCGGCCGGCGGCGCGGCGCTGATCGTCCACGTGGTGGCGGCCGGGGTGGCGTCGGTGTTGCCCGCGGCGTCGGTGGCGCGCACGCTGAACGTGTGCGATCCGGTGCCCAGGCCGGTGTAGGTGTTGGGCGACGTGCACGCGCCGTAGGAGCCGGCGTCGAGCTTGCACTGGAACGTGCCCGACTCATTGGACGTGAAGGAGAGCGATGCGGTCGTCGCGGTTCCGTTGGAGGGCGCGACGGTGATCGTGGTCTCCGGCGGCGTCGTGTCGGCCGGCCCCGCGACGTCGATCGTCCACGTGGCGGCGGCCGGGGTGGCGTCGGTGTTGCCCGCGGCGTCCGTCGCGCGGACGTTGACCGTGTGGCTGCCGACGGCCAGGCCGCTGTAGCCCTTCGGGCTGACGCAGGAGGCCCAGGTTCCGCCGTCCAGACGGCACTCGAAGGTGCCACCGGACTCGCTGGAGGTGAAGCTCACGTTGGCCGTGGTGGCCGTGCCGTTGGACGGCGCCGAGGTGATCGTCGTCTCGGGCGCGACCGTGTCGGGCATGCCGGTCGTGCCGCCGAACTCAAACGCTCCCGCGTCCGGGGCGGCACCCACGGGCCGGGAGGCCTTGTTGTAGTCGGTGCTGGGGAAGCTGGCCGGGTTGCCCGCGTCGATGACGGGGCTGTCGGACTGGGGCGTGCCGTCGCTGTTGAGCTTCAGCGAGCTGACCTGCTTATCGGTCGCGCTGCACTTCTGGCTCTTCCACACGTTGTAGGCGTACGTGCCGCGGATCGCACCGCAGTTGGTGCTCATGGCGTTGCCGGCGTTGCCGACCCAGGTCTGTGACTGGCCCACGTCGGCCGACGTGTTGACCTGGATCTTCTGCGAGCCGGTGAACGTGTTGTAGCGGACGGTCGCGTTGGCGGCGAGCACGTCGAGTGAGTAGTCGCCGCAACCGCTGATGCCGCGAACCGTGTCGCCGATGAGGTTGTTCTCCAGGGTGACCTCGTCCTGGGTGTTGGTGCGGAGGTTCATGCACTCGTTGTCATAGAACTTGGTCCGCAAGATCTTGAAGTCGATCGTGTGCTGGGCGTCAGAGGCTGCGCAGTTGCAGATCTGGATCGCATCGGAGTGGGCCGCGCTGTTCGGAGCGCGTAGGCCGTGGAAGACCGAGTCCTGGACCGTCACCCGCGTGTTCGGCGTGGGCGTCCGCGTTTGCTCATACAAGTCCATCATGTCGCCGTTGGACCACTGCGTGGAGCTGTCGAGCGGCTCCCAGGTGTCATGGTCAAAGAGCGTGTCAACCGCACCTTCGAGGTAGACCATGTTGTTGAAGGTCGAGTTGCGGATGGTGATGTTCTGCGACTTCATCACCGAGGCCGCGCCGTTCTCTGGTGCACCCGTGACGCTGACGCCGTCGACCGTTGGGCCATTGGCATTGCTGAAGCTCAGTGACGCCAGGCGCACGTTGCCCTGGGCCAGGAGGGTGACCGACTTGGTGCAGCTGATGTTCTGGCCGCCGTAGTTGCCGGCGGGAACTGTCACGACATCACCGGCCGAGGCAGCCTTGCAGGCGGCGTCGAAGGTCCGGCCGTTGAGTGGAACCGTGGCTGCGGGGGCGGTTGAGGCGAACACGGCGAGGACGGCCGCCGCGAAACCCAGGATGGCAGCAGGCGTAGACCTACCGCTACAGCGGAGAGACTGGAGCATGATTGGGGTGGCGCGTAGAGAGGGCGGTCGGGCCCCCTGCCAAGAGCTCCCGACCGGAACACTGAGGACTTCGGCTTGGGTACCCGGCTCGTGAAAGGAATCCACCGGACGCTGGACACATGTCCGGAACCGGACGGGTCCGTCCAGGCTTGATCCGTCGGCATGGCGCTCACCCATACCTGGTCCGATGGGGGTATGTGGTAGAAAGGGTGGTGCGCTAGGCGCACGGGGCGGGGGTCCAGACCTCCCGGGCGTGCCTAGTTGGCTGTCCGAAGGCGACGATTGCGTCCGTGGTGAGGTTCTCTCATCGCCGATGCGCGCTGCCTCGCCTGTCGTCCATCTTGGAGGATTCCCGTGCTGAGAAGGAGACGTCCCCGCGTCGCCGTCCCTGCCGTCCCCGCCGTTTTTTCCCTGGCTGCCGCGCTCCTGGCGGCAGCACTGTCGCTGGCATTGGCTGGATCCGCCATCGCCGCCACCGTCCCGCTTAACGGGCGCTCGTTCGACTCGGCCTGCGCGGCCGCGGCGGCGGGCGACACCATCACCGTCCCCGCCGGCAGTTACGGTGGGACGCGGATCACCTGCCAGAAGGCCGTCACCTTTCAGCTCGACGCCAACGCGCGGTTGGCCTCACTCGACTTCTCTGGCGCCAACGGCCCCACCGTCTCTGGCGGGATCATCATCGGCGATTCTGACAGCGGCGCCGCGTCGATCATGAACTCGACGAACGTGACGCTGCGTGACGCGCACATCAACAACATGGTCTATGTCGAGGGCAGCGTGAACTCCTCGATCGTGCGCAACGTGATCGAGCCCGGGCCCGGTGGGTCGGTGTGGTCCAACGGCGACATGATCGACGTGTATGAGCAGACGCGGTCGCGCTCCAACACCGGCCTGACGATTGCCGACAACGTGCTCCATGGCCTGCGCGCTCCGGGCCCCGCTGCCCACTCTGATGCGATCCAGTTCTGCAACTGCGGCAACCCGGATCAGATCCCCACGAACATCAAGATCCAGCGCAACCGGTTCTACGACAACGAGTGCATGAACATCCGTACGAACGATCGCGATGGGCTGCTCATCGAGCAGAACATCTTCGGTGACACGATGGAGGGCGTCAGCGGCTGCGGCGCGTACTCGCTTGATGTGCTCGCCGCCAGCGCGACCGTCCGCTACAACACGTTTGTCGGTGACCAGAAGATCCAGGTCAACACGTCGGCCGACGTTGGTCAGTCGCAGACGTGGGTCGGCAACGTCGGCGTGGGCATGAGCACCGACTGCGGCGCGATCCGCGGGACCTACTCACACAACGTGTGGACGGACCAGAAGTGCGGCGCGACCGACAAGCAGGTCAGCTCGCTCAAGCTCAACAACGACGGGACGCCCCAGACCGGCAGCCCGGTCATCGATGCAGGCGATCCGGCCAGCTACCCGGCCCAAGATTTCAATGGTGGCAACCGTTGGATCGGCGCGGGACCGGACGCGGGCGCGTTCGAGCTGGGCAGCGGCAGCACGCCGGGCGTCGGTCCTCCGGAGCCGACCCCGGGCCCCATCGGTGGCGGCACGCCCGGCAAGCCCGGTGCGCCGGCTCCGCCCGGTGCTCCGTCCAAGCCGGGCACCGGCGGCTCCGGCTCGGGGAACAACGGCGGCGCGAGCGGTGGAGCCGACGGGGCGACCGCAGGCACGGCCGCTAGCGGCCTGGTCGCCGCGTTCGGCTTTGACGAGCGGTCGGGCAAGTCGGTGCTGGACTCCTCGGGCGGCGGCCTCAACGGCGTTCGTCGTGGCACGACGCGGGTGGCCAACGGTCGCTTTGGTCGCGCGCTGTCGTTCGACGGTGCTGGCGACCGCGTGACGGTTCCGGACTCCGCGCGACTGCGTCTGAGCGCCGGCCTCACGCTCGAGGCGTGGGTTCGGCCGACGTCGGCCACAGGCCAGCGGCTCGTGTTGCTCAAGGGCAATCGCAAGGGCCTGACCTATGGCCTCTACGCGAGCGATCTCGGCCGCGTGCCGTCAGGCGCGGTCCGTACGGCAGGGCCGGCGACGGCGGCGAGTCGCACGTTGCACGCCCGTGCCAAGGCCCGTCTGCCGCTGGGCCGGTGGAGCAACGTCGCGGTGACGTTCAGCGGCAACCGCGTGCGGATCTACGTCAACGGGATCTGGATCTCCTCGCGGACCGCGCCCGGGGCGCTGGTACGCTCGGCCGGAGCGTTGCGCATCGGTGGTGGCCTCTCCGACGCGACGTCGTTCCGCGGTCGGATCGACGAGGTGCGCGTTTACGATCGCGCGCTGACCGGCGCGCAGATCCAGAGCGACAGCAAGAGCCCGGTCTCGGGCTGAGCGTCCTGGTGCGGGCCGCCGCCGATGGGGCGGCGGTGCCGCACCGGCCGCTAGTCCGCCTTGCGGGCGAC
>JBEVLC010000016.1:0-12870 GCA_040509415.1 Baekduia sp.
GGCGCGGGCGCGGCGGCCGGTGGGACCACCGTCGCCGCGACGATCGGCGGCGGCGCGGTGGCCGCAACGGCGAGCAAGGTCGCCGCCGTGGTGGCGGCCGCCGCGGTCGTCGGCGGCGGGGCAGCGACGGTCGAGCGCAGGGTCGACCATCACCGCGCGCCCGCGGCCCACGTCGCCGTGGGACACGCCGCGGCCGTCCCGACCGCCACGCAGCGCCGCATCGACCCCGGGCCCCACACCCCCGTGGCCGCCAAGATCAAGCTCTCCCACGGCGCCGCGGTCGCACCGCACAGCGCGCACGTGCGCGCGGCCGGCGACGCGCCCGTCTCCTCGGCGGGCGTCGAGGTCCCCAAGCTCGAGGCGACGACCGGCGCGCTCCAGGCACCCAGCGAGGACGCGGCGACCGCCGGTGACAGCACGAAGGGCGCGACGACCGGCGCGGGCAGCACGACGACTTCGACGGGCACAGCGACAGCAGGCGGCCCGGCGACGACTGGCACGGGCGCCACGACGGCCGCCGGCAGCGAGCCGGCGACCGCGACCGGCACCAGCACGCCGGGCGCCACGACGACCACTTCGGGCTCCGGCGCGGCACCGGCCACCGGCTCCGGCGGCACGAGCGCGCCGGCGAGCCCGCCCGCCACGGTCTCGGACCCCATCGCCCAGGGCGCGTCCGCGCCGCCCGCGGGCTGAGCCCGCAGCGCGCCGGCCCCGCTAAGGTCGCCCCCATCATCGAGCGCTACCTCGCGACACTCGACCACGAGGAGCTCTACGTGCGGCGCGGTCCGCGCACGGGGCTGTTCTGCATCGTCGCCGTCCACTCGACGGTCCGCGGCCCTTCCCTGGGCGGCTGCCGGATGTGGACCTACGACGACAACCGCGCGGCGATCCGCGACGCGCTGCGACTGTCGGAGGGCATGACCTACAAGTCGGCGGTCGCCGGCCTGCCACTGGGCGGCGGTAAGGGCGTCATCGTCCTGCAGCCCGGCAAGCCGCTGGACGCCAAGCGACGGCGCGCGGCGCTCGTGGACTTCGGCGAGACCGTCGAGCGTCTCGGCGGCAGCTACGTCACCGCCGAGGACGTCGGCACCTCGACGCGCGACATGACCGTCATCGCCAAGGCCACAGGGCACGTCAGCGGCCTCTCACGGCGTGCGGGCGGCTCCGGCGACCCGAGCCCCTTCACGGCCCTCGGCGTGCTGCACGCGATCGAGGCGACCGTCGAGCGCGCCTTCGACTCGGCGTCGCTGCGCGGACGCACGATCGCCGTCGTCGGCCTTGGCCATGTCGGTCTCCGCGTCGCCAAGCTGCTGGCCAAGGCGGGCGCGCGGCTCGTCGTCGCCGACATCGACCCGACCAAGCGCGACGAGGCCGCGCGCCTGGGCGCAAGCTGGACGACGCCGGCCAGGGCGATGAGCGCCGCCGTCGACGTCCTCGTGCCGTGCGCGCTGGGCGGCGTCTTGGACCACGAGAGCGTCCCGCAACTGCAGACGCCGGCGATCGCGGGCGCCGCCAACAACCAGCTGGCCGCCTCCGACGTCGCCGACCTCCTGCGCGAGCGCGGCGTCCTGTGGGCGCCGGACTTCGTCGCCAACGCGGGCGGCATCGTCAACATCGCGGTCGAGCTCGACGCCAAGGGCTATGACCCCGGCCGCGCGACCGCCCGCGTGGCTGGCATCGGCGACACGCTGCGCCGCATCTACGACGACGCCGACGCGGCCGGTACGACGCCGCTCACGGCGGCGATGGCGCTGGCCAGGAAGAACCTGGGCCGGGCTTAGACGAGGCCGTCGGGCGACGCCTGGCTGACCGGCGGCAGCGGCGCACCGGCTGTCGCGGCGATCGACGCGCGCTCGGCCGCGGCGGCTTCAGGCGTCTCGTCGGGCCAGTGGCCGTGCTCGTCGAAGAACAGCCGCGCACGGTCCTCCTCGTGGCGTTCCTCGTCACCGTGGCGCATCACCCAGAGGATCCAGCCGATCCCGACGACGCAGACGACGCAGATGAAGATGGCGTAGGCGTTCTCGAGCATCGACGGCCAAGGGTAGACCGCAGGCAGTCAGTGCGCGTGGCGGCCGAGCTGGGAGAACCACGCCGGCCGGCCCTCGACGCCCTCGGGCAGCCGGCCTTCCTCGGCGAGCTTGTCGAGATGGGCGACGAGCGTCACGGTCGCCGGCAGGCGCAGCGCGTCCGGCACGTCGTCCCACGCGGCGTCCAGCAGCGCATCGAGCGTGCGCGCGCCGCCATCGAGCGCCGCGACCAGCCGGCGCTCGCGGTCCCGGCGATGCTCGAGGTAGCCGGCGAGCTTGGCGTCGGCGTCGAGCACGACCGGCCCGTGGCCTGGCGCGAGCACCGCGAAGCCCTGCTCGCGCAGCCGCTCCAGGCCCACCAGGTAGCCGGCCAGCGCGCCCGGGTCAGGGGCGATGAACACGCTGCCCTCGCCGAGGACCGCGTCGCCGGTGAAGCAGACGGCGCGCCCGAGCGCGAAGCAGAGGAGATCGGGCGCATGGCCTCCGACGGCGATCGCGCGCAGCAGCGGTCCGACCGCGTCGCCGTCCCCGGTCGCCACCGCGCCCGGCAACCGCGCGGCGTAGACGGCGACGTCGGAGCCGGCACCCGCGACCAGGCCCGGCACCGCGCCCACGTGGTCGGCGTGATCGTGGGTCACCGCGATCCCGCCGATGCCACCGCGCGACGCGGCCGCCGCCAGGATCGCCGCCACGTGCTCGGCGAGCTCCGGCCCCGGATCGACGACCCAGCACGGATCGCGCCCGACCAGCCAGGTGTTGGTCCCCGACAGCGTCAACGGCGACGGGTTGGCGGCCCGCACCAGCTCCACGTCATGCTCGGCGAGCGGGTCGGCCATGGGCGCAGCCTACGCGGCCCGCGCCGCTCAGACCGGGACGCGATCGGAGACGATCGGCCGCCGCGCCCACACCACGACGACGACCGCCACGCCGACCGCCGACACCGCGTAGGCCAGCCGCGGCGACACCGCCGCCGTCAACACGCCCCCGACGATGTAGCCGACCCCGGGCACCGCCGCCGCGGCCGATTCCAGCAGCCCGGCGGCGCGCGCCTGGTAGCGATCCTCCACGGCCTCCTGGAGCGCCGTCATCACTGCGACCCACTGCACGCCGTTGCCGGTGCCGCCGAGCACCGAGCCCAAGCACGCGACCAGCAGCGTCGGCGCGCCCGCCATGACCGCGTAGCCCGCGCCGATCGCCGCGGTCGAGGCGAGCACGAGCGTTCTCATGGACCGCGCGCGCGATCGGGCGAAGAGCGCCGAGCCGAGCACGATCCCGGCGCCCCAGGACGCGATCAGGAGGCCGAAGCCGAGGCTCGTGGAGTTCAGCGTCTCCTTCGCGTAGACGACCTCGATCGGGATGATCAGCGTGAAGAACAGGATCGCGACCGACTGACCGACGATCAGCCGCCCGACCGTCGGATGGCCGCGCACGTACTCCAGACCGTCGCGCACGCGCGCACGCCAGCGCTCGCGCGGGCCCTGCTCGGGTTCGGGCAGGCTGCGCGCGCTGGCCAACAGCAGGAGGGCGACGGCCATGAACGACGCCGCGTCGAGCCACAGCGCGGTCGCCACGCTCCACTCGTGGACGATCAGGCCGGCGAGCACCGGGCCGGCCGCGCTCATGACAGCGAAGGCCACGTTGATCAGCGCGTTGCCCTCGCGCAGCGCGCCGGCCGGGGTCAGCACCGCCGCGATCGCGCCCCGCGAGAGCCCGCGCGCGGTCAGCGCCAACAGCCCATCGGCAAACGCGAAGGCCAGGATGGCCGGAAGCCAGAACGCGTCCGCGATCGCCGCGAGCCCGACGAACGCGCCCGCTTCCAGGAAGTACAGGGCCGGCAGGACGCGGCTCACCGGCGCATGGTCCAGACCCGCGGTCAGCGCCGGGGCGACGAACGCCGGCACGAACTTGCCGGCCACGAACAGCGCGGTCACCGCGAGCGCCGAGTCGGTCCGATCAAGGACCAGGATCGCCAGGGCGATCATGCCGAGGTTGTCGCCCAGCTCGTTGATCGCGTATGACGTGGCCAGCGCGGGGAATCCGCGCACACGAAGCGATCTCCTCACTGGCGACACGCGCCTCAATGTAGAGCCCGAAGCGGCCGTGACGCGGTGCGCCTGTTCCTAAGGATTTGGCCTTCTGCGCCGATAAGCAGGGCGTAATGGGCCGTAGGACCCTCGTCGTGACGCATGGACTGCTGCTCGCGGCATCGCTTGCCGGTGTCGTGTTGACGTCCCGTGCCTCGGACTGGGATCCGATCGGCCTCGTCGTCCTCCTCGCGGCGCTCGCGATCGCCTCCGACGCGATGGCGATCGAGACCGCCAGCATGCGCCTCACCGGGTCGTTCATGGCGCTCGTCCTGGCGATGGTCGTCCTCGGGCCGGCGCCCGCCGTGGCGATCGGCCTGCTGACCGTCGCCACCGATGCGCGCCGCCTGCGCGACAAGCCGGCGGCGCTCCTCTCCAACGCCAGCACGTTCGCGGTCTTCCCGCTGGCCGGCGGCCTTGCCGCCCGCGCCCTGCACGTCGATGGCGGCGACGGCGTCAACCAGGCGCTCGGCGTCGCAGCAGTCTTCGCCGGCGTCAACCTCCTGAACTTCCTGCTGATCGCCGTCCCGCACATCTGGACCGACGGCGTGCCGCTCGGCCGCTCGCTGCGGACGATCCTCGTCCCGCTGCTGCCCTCCGAGGCGCTCGCCGGCGCGCTGACGGTCATCAGCGCCGCGACCTACCAGACCGTGGGCCTTCCGGCGCTCGTCGCGGTCCTCATCGCCCTCTTCCTGTTCCAGATCCTGACGCGGGAGCTGCTGCTCTCCCAGGAGCGCGCCGAGCAGCTCGAAGCACGCTCGACACAGCTCGCCTCGCTGCAGGTCGGCGTCCTCGCCGCGCTGGTCCAGACGCTGTCGCTGCGCGATCGCATGACGGCCCGCCACAGCGCCGCCGTCGCGCGCTACGCCCGCGCGATCGCCGAGGACGTCGGCTGCACGACCGCCGAGCAGGAGCTCGTCCACACCGCCGGCCTGCTGCACGACATCGGGAAGTTCGCCTTCCCCGACCGGATCCTGCTCGCCAACCGCAAGCTCGACGACGACGACTGGAAGATCGTCCGCACCCACCCCTACCAAGGCGCGCGCCTCGTGCGCCGGATCAACGGCTACGGGCCGGTGGCGGAGATCATCCTCGCCCATCACGAGCGCATCGACGGCCGCGGCTACCCCCGCGGCCTGACCGGCGACAAGATCCCCCTGCTGTCGAAGATGATCTCGATCGCCGACACCTACGACGTGATGACCGCCCGCGATTCCTACCGCGACCCGGTCTCCCAGGCAGAGGCGATCGCCGAGCTGCGCCGGGTCTCCGGCGCCCAGCTCGACGGCGACCTGGTCGAGGCGTTCATCCGCATCGTCGAGCGCAGCGGGCTGCAGTTCCAGCACACCACGGACGCCGATTTCGAGCGCGAGCTCGACTTCGATGCCCGTGTCCGGGGCTACGCGCTCCCCCAAGCCGCCTAGGACGCAGCGGCTCGATCGCGGGTGCACGGGGCGCTCACCAGCGCCGAAAACCCGCGCCCAGACAGGCTGAAAGCCCTGCATATGTGGCCTGGACGCCAGGGGCACATAAACCCAAGCGGCTAGGACATCCGTCCATAGACATGTCCGATCCCCAAGTTTGGGGATGGCGCGCTGGACACATGGAGTAGAAACTTGCAATTGTCAACGACGAAACGGCGCCGCTGCTGGCAGGCGGGGCGCCGTATCGTTCTGACAATCCGTCCGTCCGCAAGTCGCTGCGGTGGTGCGCAGCGCGAACGTCTTTGGGGGTGCACCGTGGGTTACAAGAACTAAGTTCCTACACGGCGAATTTGCTTTGTTCGAGGCGTCCCCTAGGGGGCGCCTCTCGCCTTTAAGCGGCACGACCCGAACAATCTTGAGGCCTGGGTGAGCCAGGCTGGACGTTTGTGCGAGCGATGCGGTTCAGCGCGCGGCGAACCGGGAGACCGTGCCGTCGCCTTGGGCGACCACGTAGATGCGACCGGCGGCGTCCTCGCCGAAGGAGGCCAGGCCACTGATCGTCTTCAGCCCGGGGATCGCCTGATCGCCGCTGGCCTTGCCGCCGGAGAGCCGGGCGCTGCGCAACTCGCCCTTGCAGTAGTCGCCGTAGACGTAGCGGCCGTAGAGGCCGGGCACGGCGCGGTCGCGCACGATGTAGCCGCCCGTGATCGAGCACCAGCCGTCGTCGTGGCTCTTGGTGATGACCGGGGCCTTCGCGCCGGGCGCAGGCTCGTCGAAGAGGCGCTTGCGGCCCTCGAAGGGCCGCCAACCGAAGTTCGCGCCGCGCGCGGTCCCCTGACGGGCGAAGTCGATCTCCTCGACGGCGTCCTGACCGACGTCGCCGATGGTGAGGTCGCCGGTGGAGCGGTCAAACGAGAAGCGCCAGGGGTTGCGCAGGCCGTAGGCGTAGATCTCGGGCAGCGCGCCGGCGCGACCCACGAACGGGTTGTTGGCCGGCGCGGTGAAGGGCTTGCCGTTCTTGGCGCGCGGATCGATGCGCAGGATCTTGCCCAGCGGCGAGCCGAGGTTCTGCGCGTTGCCGAGCGCGCCGTGCTGGTCGTTGCCGCCACCGCCGTCGCCGGTGCCGACGTAGAGGAACCCGTCGGGACCGTAGGCCAGCTGGCCGCCGTTGTGGTTGGGCTCGGGATCGTCGTGGACGAAGACGGTGCGGGCGCTGCCGGAGTCAGCGAGGTCGTCGCTCTTGCGATGGAACTCGACGAGGTGCTCCTTGGAGTCCTTGCCGGTGTAGTAGACGTAGAACAAGCCCGAGTGCGCGTAGTCGGGGGCGAACGCGAGGCCGAGCAGCCCTTGCTCGCCACCGGACAGGACGCGGCTGCGGATATCCAGGAACGGTGTGGGGAGCTTGCGACCGCCGCGGACGACGTCGATCTGCCCCGCCTGCCCGACGACGAAGATCCGCCGCCGCTCCGCGGGCGGCGCGGTGACGTAGAGCGGCTGGTCGAAGCTGCCGACCTTGACGAGCTTGACGCCGCGGCTCGCGGCGGTGGTCGCGGTGGTCGTCCTATCGCCGCCGGCCGGCGGCGTGGTGGCGCCCGCTCCGTCGCCATCGCTGCCGCAGGCGACGAGGGTCACGGCCGCGACGGCGGCAGCCAACAGCAGGGCGCGGGGCGACATCGCCCGAGGATGCCAAACGGCGACGACCGACCCGCCGGTCAGCGCGGCTGCAAGCCAGAGACGACGAGCTCGACGGCGTGAGCGAGCACCGCGTCGTCCGGCGGGCGGCGGCTGACGATCGAGGCGTGGAAGATCCAGCCGACGAGCAGCTCGGCGACGACGCGCCAATCGGCGTCGGCGCGCAGCTCGCCGCGCGCCTTCGCGCGCTCGTACACCGGCCGTCCCTGGTCGAAGCGGAAGTCGGCGAAGTCGCGTAGCCGCTCGGCGACGACGACGTCCTGGCTCGCCTCGCCGAGCAGCGCGGCGCCGACCGACGACGGGGAGCTCGGCGCGATCTCCTCGCGCACGAGCAGGGCGACCGCGAGCAGGTCGCCGCGGAACGTCCCCGTGTCGGGGAGGGCGACCGGCGCATCGCGCGCCGACTGGTCCATCGCGTCGAGGACGAGCAGCGCCTTGTTGGCATAGCGCCGGTAGATGGTGGTCTTGGCCACCCCGGCCTCCGCCGCGACGCCCTCGACCGTGAGCCCGTGGTAGCCGGCCTCGTCGAGCAACCGGCGCGTCGCCGCAAAGATGGCCTGATCGGCAACTGCGCTCCTGGGCCGCCCGCGCGCCGGCGTGGCATCCGTGGCCATGGGGGCGACTCTAGACCTCATGGAGGTGGCGCGCCTATGGCATTCGGCCACTCGTCGCGCGGCGCGCGACAATGGTGGGGATGCAGCCGACGTCCATCCCCGTCGCCGTCGCCCGCGCGCCCTCGGGGCCAGGCCCCGCAACGGAAGTGCAACGGAAGGGCAACTTCGTAGCGGGGTCTGGCCCCGCAACGGAAGCGCGACGGGGCAAGGTCCGTGCGGTGCGTGTCGCGCTGGACGGCGACGTGCCCGCCGCCCACGCGGGGCTGCTGGTGCGCGAGGACGCCCGGCCATTCGCGCTGGTCGGCCGCTGGGCGGATGCCGCGGCACTGGCTGGTGGCGAGCCGCTGCGGGTCGCCGACGCCGAGCGTGAGGATCCGTTCGCGCTGCTGGACGAGCAGCCGCCGCTGCGCGGTGCGCTGCCGGCGGGCTTCGTCGGCGGCGGGTGGTTCGGCGCGCTGGGCTACGGCCTCGGTCGCCGGCTGGAGACGCTTGGGCCACCGCCGCCCGCGCCCGCCGGCGAGCGGTTGCCAGCGGCGATGCTCGCGTTCTACGACCACCTGCTGCGGTGCGACGCCGACGGCCAATGGTGGTTCGAGGCGCTGTGGAGCGACGCTCGCGCCGACGCCTTGGAGCGGCGTTTGGCGGAGCTGTCGGCGCGGGTTGCCGCGGGCGTCGACGGGCCGCGACGCGTGACGTCCGGACCGTGGCGGGCGAGCCCGTCGCCGGCGGCCCACGCTCGCGCGGTGGAGGCCTGCCGTGAGCGCATCGCGGCAGGCGACCTCTTCCAGGCGAACCTGTCGCTGCGGCTGCACGCAAGCGTCGAGGGCGATCCCGTCGACCTCTTCACCCGCGGTGTCGAGGCACTGGGCCCAGATCGCGGGGCGTGGCTCTCCGGGCCGTGGGGCGCGGTGGCGAGCCTGTCGCCGGAGCTGTTCGTCGCGCGGACGGGCGAGATCGTGCGCACGGCGCCGATCAAGGGCACGCGCCCGCGGCCGGCGGACGCGGTCGCCGCCGAGGCGCAGCGCGCCGAGCTGGCCGGCGCGGCGAAGGACCGCGCCGAGAACGTCATGATCGTCGACCTGATGCGCAACGACCTCGGGCGCGTCAGCGAGCCGGGATCGATCGCGGTGACGGCGCTCGCGGAGGTCCGGCCGCATGCCGGCGTGTGGCATCTGGTCAGCGAGATCCGCGGACGCCGCCGCCAAGATGTAGGTGATGGTGCCTTGGTCTCCGCGCTCTTCCCGCCCGGCTCGGTCACTGGCGCGCCGAAGCTCGCGGCGATGGACGTCATCAGCGCACTGGAGAGCACCGCGCGCCAGACCTTCTGCGGCGCGATCGGCTTCGTGAGCCCGGCCGCGGGCCTGGAGCTGAGCGTGGCGATCAGGACCTTCGAGTGCGTCGACGGCCGCGCTTGGCTCGACGTCGGCGGCGGCGTCGTCGCCGACTCCGACCCTGCCGCCGAGGCCGCGGAGGCGCTCGCGAAGGCCCGGCCGCTGCTGGCGGCGATCGGAGGTGTGCTGGAGGAGGACGGCGGAACCCGCCACCCGCTCGTCCCGCCCCGCCTCGGCGCCCATCCCGTCGCCCGTCCCGACCCCGTCGCCGGTGTCCTGGAGACGATCCTGGTGCGCGATGGCGTGGCGATCGCGATGGACGCGCACCTCGCGCGGCTGGCGGACGCCGCCGCCGCGCTCTATGGCGTCGTCCTCCCCGCCGCGCTGCCCGCCCTCGTCCGGCACACGGCGCTCGAGCAGGGCGGCCCCTGCCGCTTGCGGGTGCTGCTCGATCCCGGTGGTGAGATCGGTCTCCAGGTCGCACCGCTGCCGGCACCGGGCGACGGGACGCAGCGACTGCTCGCGCTCGTCGTGCCAGGCGGTCTCGGCGACCGCAAGTGGCGCGACCGTCAGCTGATCGATGCGCTCGACGATCGTGCCGCGGAAGTTGGCGCCGTGCCGCTCCTGGTCGATCTCGACGGCGGCGTGCTGGAGACGACGCGGGCCAACGTCCTGGCCTGGATCGACGGCACGCTCGTCACGCCGCCGTTGGACGGTCGCATCCTGCCGGGCGTGACGCGGGCGCGGGCACTGGCGGCGGCGGGAGAACTGGGGATCCCGGTCGCCGAGCGCCCACTGGACCTCGCCGAGCTCGGTGCCGCCGATGCCGTCCTGACCACTGGAGCGCTGCGCGGGCTGCAGCCCGTGACCGCCCTCGCCGATCGGCCAGTTCCGGCGCCTGATGCCCGTCTACGGACAGTGATGAGCCGGTTCCCACCGTTGCGGTAGTGACCAAAGGCTCCTTTTCCCTGACCATCGCGCTGCGGCCACGGTTCCGGTACCCCCTTGTCGGGCCGTGGCCGCAGCTGAACTTCGGTGCCCTGGCGCGAACATGGATGGGCGCGCTGGGGCATCCGAGCGCGCTTGCGGCCACCACCCCGACCGCTCGGGATCGCTAGAACGCCGTCGCCAGCGCGAACGGGAAGACCGGACCGGCGCCCTTCTGACGGAGTTGACCGGCCACCATCGCCAGCGTCCAGCCGCTGAAGCGGATGTCGTCGACCAGCAGCACCGGCTCGGTCTGCACGGCGCCCGCGACCCCGAACGCCCCGCGCACGTTGGCGACCTGCTGTGGCGCATTGGCCATCTCGCGCTGCGGCGGCCCATCGCCCACGCGCTCCAGGACCGGCGCGAACGGCAGCCCAAGCGCCGCCGCCAACCGCTGCGCGAACTCCGGCACGAGCGGGCCGGAACGCAGTGACGGCACCGCCGTGACCCAGCGCACCGGCGCACCCCAGGTCCGCACGGACTCGGCGGCAGCCGCCACCAGGTCGTCGTCGAAGCGGCCGCCGGCCCGCCCGCGCTGCACGAGCGGGTCCCAGCCGCCGTCGCCCAGCCGCGCCAGCGCACGCCCCTCCTCGGCGCGCACGCCCTCGGCGACCTTCTTCATCCGGCCATCGGCGTCAGGCGCCATCTTCTTGACGTCGAGGACCACCGGCCGCGACCGCAGGTGCAGCGCGCCGTCACGCACGAGGATCGGGTCCAGGGGCCCGTCGAACGCCGGCCCGGCGCAGACCGAGCAGCGGCCGCAGTTCTCCGGGTCCGGGTCGTCGAGCTCTTCCTGGAGCGCGCGCATCAGGCAGCGCCCGTCCGAGCCGAAGGCCGCCATCGCCGTCTGCTCACGCCGGCGCAGCTCGGTGATGCGCCCATAGCGCTCAGCGTCGTAGCTCCAGCTCGCGCCCGGCTGCGCGACCCAGCGCGTGCCGACACGCCCGACGGCGCCCTCGACGTCCAACACCTTCAACAACCCCTCGATCCGTCCCTTGCCGAGGTTGACCTGCGCCATCAGCTCCTGGGTCGCGGCGCCGTCGCCGCCGACGGACTCGAGATGCTCGAGCACGCGGTCGACGATCTCGCGACGCGGGAACGCCTGCTCGATGAAGAAGTCCTGGATGCGCTTGTCCTCAGCGCCACGCAGCAGCACGACCTCGGCGCGATCGATGCCGCGCCCCGCGCGGCCGACCTGCTGGTAGTAGGAGATGACCGAGCCGGGCGCCTGGTAGTGCACCACGAAGCCGAGGTCGGGCTTGTCATAGCCCATACCAAGGGCGCTGGTCGCCACGACGGCCTTGAGCTCGTTGCGCAACAGCCGATCCTCGACGTCGACGCGGCGATCGGTGTCGACCTCGCCGCTGTAGGCCTCGGCCGCGATCCCCCGCCCCGACAGCCACGTCGCGACGAGCTCGGCGTCGCGCTTGGTCAAGGTGTAGACGATGCCCGAGCCGGGCAGCTCGGGCAGATGCTCGGCCAGCCACGCCAGGCGATCGGCCTGCGACGGGAGGTCGACGACCTCGAAGCGCAGGCTCGACCGGCCCAGCGCGCCGCGATAGGTCCGCAGCTCACCGGCATCGCGCCCGGCGCTGAGCTGTTCTGAGACGTCGGCCACCACGCGGTCGTTGGCCGTCGCGGTCGTGCACAGGACGCCAACGCCGTCGGGCAGCCGGTCGAGCATGTCGCCGATGCGCCGGTAGTCCGGGCGGAAGTCGTGGCCCCAGTCCGAGATGCAGTGCGCCTCGTCGACCACGAGCAGGCCGACGCGGGCGGCGAAGACCGGCAGCATCTGCTCGCGGAACTGCGGGTTGTTGAGCCGCTCAGGGCTGATCAGCAGCAGATCGACGGCATCGGCCTCCAACAGCGCCGAGACCTCGCTCCAGGCGTCGCGGTTGGTCGAGTTGATGGTGTGCGCCCGCAGGCCGAGCTTGCGCGCGGCGTCGATCTGGTTGCGCATCAGCGCCAGCAGCGGCGAGACGATCAACGTGGGGCCGGCGCCGCGCTCCCGCAGCAGCGCCGTCGCGACGAAGTAGACGGCCGACTTGCCCCAGCCGGTCCGCTGCACGCAGAGGACGCGCGCGCGATCGTCGACGAGATCGCGCACCGCGTCGAGTTGGTGCTCGCGGAACTGCGCCTGCGGGCCGGCGAGCGCCTGGAGGTGCTGCTCTGCGCGGGTGTCGATGGCGGTGCTCATGTGGCTGTCGACGGTAGGGGACGGTGCGGCCGACCGGTCCCGGGTACACACATACGACACTGTCTCTGCGCAGGTTCGGCGCAGACCGACACTGGTGCCTACGCTCCAAGCACATGACCGAGATCCTCCGCCTCGCCGCCTTCACCGACACCCCCACGGGCGGCAACCCGGCAGGCGTCGTGCTCGACGCGACGGCGCTGGACGGCGCGGCGATGCAAGCGATCGCGGCCGACGTCGGCTACTCGGAGACCGCGTTCTTCTCGCCGCGTGACGATGGCGAATTCGACGTTCGCTATTTCAGTCCCAGGGCCGAAGTGAGTTTTTGCGGGCACGCGACGATCGCCTCGAGCATCGCGCTGGCCGAGCGCGTGGGGGCTGGCGAGCAGGTGCTGCACACCGGTGTCGGGGTGGTGCGCGTGCGCGTCGTGGCGTCGCCCGATGGCGAGTTGACCGCGACGCTCACGAGTGTCGCCCCGCGCGTCGAGCCGCTGGCCGACGTCGATCTGCAACGCCT
>JBEVLC010000017.1:0-4682 GCA_040509415.1 Baekduia sp.
GACCGCCGGAGCGCGTTAGCCGGGAAGCACGTCGGTCTCGGTGGCCAGCCGCGAGCGCAGACGCAGCACCGCCTTCGTGTGCAGCTGGGAGATGCGCGACTCGGTGACGCCGAGGACCTCGCCGATCTCGCGCAGCGTCAGGTTCTCGTAGTAGTAGAGCGCGACGACGAGCTTCTCGCGCTCGGGCAGACGGGCGATCGCGTCGGCGACGCGGTCCTTCAGGTCCGTCTGGTCCATGACCGCGGCCGGGTCCGGCGCGTTCTCGTCGGTCAGCGTGTCCAGCAGCGACACGGCGTCGCCGGAGGAGTCGCCGACCGTCCAGAGCTCGTCCAGGGCCGCGACCGTCGAGTTGGAGATCTGGAGCAGGGACTCCTGGAACTCGTCGGTGGTCACGCCCAGCTCGCGCGACATCTCCTCGTCGGTCGGCGCGCGCTGGAGCTGGTGCTCCAGCTTCGTGTTCGCCTTCTCGATCTCGCGCGCCTTGGCGCGGACCGAGCGCGGGACCCAGTCCAGCGAGCGGAGCTCGTCGATGATCGCGCCCTTGATGCGGGTGATCGCGTAGGTCTCGAACTTGATCTCGCGCTCGAGGTCGAACCGCTCGATCGCGCTGATCAGGCCAACGAGGCCGTAGGAGATGAGATCGCCCTCGTCCACATGCGCCGGCAGGCCCGAGGCCATGCGCCCGGCCACGTACTTGACCAGCGGCGAGTAGGCGATGACCAGCCGCTCACGCGCGTGCGTGTCGCCTGTCGCCTTGTACCGGCGCCAGAGGTCTCGCAGCTCAATGGCCTTGACGTTGGTCTCCATCCCTGTTCCTCACGCCCTCGGATGCGCACGCGCATACGCGGACTTGAGCCTCGCGGACTCTACACGGGTGTAGATCTGCGTCGTCGAGATGCTGCTGTGGCCCAGCATCTCCTGGATCGCGCGGAGGTCGGCGCCGCCATCGAGCAGGTGCGTGGCAAACGAGTGGCGCAGCGCGTGCGGGTGCGCCCCACCCTGCAGCGCCGCACGCCGAGACCACACGCGCAGGCGCCGCCGCACGTCGCTGGTCGACAGCCGCCGACCGGACTTGGACAAGAACAACGCCGCTTCGGCGCGATCGGCCTGCAACGCGGGACGGGCACGCTCCACGTAGCGCGACAGCGCCCGGACGGCCGACTCGCCGATCGGGACGATGCGCGTCTTGCCGCCCTTGCCCTCGACGCGCACCTCCTCGGCATCGAAGTCCAGGGAGCCATGGTCAAGGTTGACGAGCTCCTCGGCACGCAGGCCGCAGGCATAGGCCAACTCGAAGAGGGCACGGTCGCGGACGTCCAGCGGCGTCGTCTGCGGGATCCGGTCCAACAGGTCGGCGACCTCGTCGGCCTTCAGGACGCGTGGCAGCTTGGACGGCCGCTTCGGCGCGGGCACGAGGTCGGCCGGGTTGGCCGCCATGTGGCCGTGCTCGCGCAGCGTGCGATAGAGCGAGCGCAGCGCGGCGAGCTTGCGCGCGACCGTGGCGGCGACGACGTCGCGCTCACCCAGCGCCGCCGCGTAGCGGCGCAGAACCCGCGTCGTGACGTCGGTCGGCTCATGGCCGTTGGCCGTGCACCACAGCGCGAACTGGGCGCAGTCGAACGCGTAGGCGCGCCGCGTGCGTGCGGCGGCGCCGCGGCGCAGGAGGTCGGCGTCGAAGAGGCGCAGCGCCTCCTGCCACGCGCTGCTCAACGCCTCGGCGCGCGTCGCGTCGGCGGCCGTATCCTCAACCACCGTGGGACTCTTCTTCATCGACACCAACTCCGGTCAGGTCGCCACGCATCGGCAGCTGATCGACGCCGGCATCGCCCCCGAGAGCGACGATCCGCCGCGGCCGTGGCACCGCGTGCGCGGCAACCTCGACTCCTCGACGATGTGGTACGCGGTGCTGCGCAAGCGGACGAACGGGATCTTCATTGGCACGCTCGTCTTTCGCCACTCCGACCACCATGCCTCCCTGCTGGCCGAAGGCTGGGAGGAGGTCGACGTGGACGAGATCCGCAGCGTGGATCTGCAGACCGGCTAGGCGATGAAGATCGGCGCGCCGACCGGAACGCGGTCGTAGAGATCCTCGACGTCAGGGATCCGCATGCGCACGCAGCCGTGTGAGGCGGCGTGGCCGATGGAGCCGTACTCGCTGGGGTCCACCCCGTGGATGCCGGCGCCGTTGAAGATCCCCAGCCAGCGCGCCTTCAGCGGGTTGGCCGCCGTGCCGCCGGGCACGACCTCGCCACGCTCGTCCTCGGCCACCCAGTCGGAGTTGGGCTTCGTCCAGGCGGGGTTCACCGCCTTGTTCTGGATGTGGTACAGCCCGGCCGGCGTGTCGCGGCCAACAGCGCCGATCGCCACCGAATAGCTCTTGACCTGCTTGAGGTTCTTGAACACCGTGAGCTTGAACGCCTCGCGATTGACGACGAGCGTCGTCGCGTTCTGGGCGATCAGCTTCTTGGTGGAGATCGCCGGCGCGACGTGATGGGTCCTTGCGCTGAAGCGGCGTGACGCGGTCGGCGAGCCAAGCGCCGCGTTGATCTTCTTGTGCAGCGCCGAGGCGTCGACCGCCAGGCCATCGTGGCTGGGCGTCGTCGTCGGACCCGAGACGGCGAACTTGATCGTCGCGTTCATCGCCGGGCGGTTGACGCTCTTGCGGATGCGGTCCAGCAGCCGGATGACCGCCGCGTCGGAGAACGTGACCTCGGGCTGGAGACGGGCGTCGAGCTTCTGGCCGGTGACCCCGCGCCAGGTGCGCTTGAGCAGGTTGCCCTGACGGCTGCGCTCCAGCGCGTCGGTGACGGTCGCCTCCAGGTTGGTGGCGACCTTCGCCTCACGGGCGGTCAAGCGCCAGCGCCGGCTGCCGTGATCGACCGTGACCTCGCGGTTCAGGGGCGCGAGGATCTCCTGACGCAGCTTGGCCTCGGCCGCGGCGCGCTTGAGCCCGCCGACGTCCACCCCACCGATCGTGACGCCCTTGCCGATCTTGTCCTGCTGCCCATGGTCATAGACGACGATCGCCGCGGCGATGGCGGCGATCGCCACCAGCAGGACGGTGACGGCGATGACGGGGCGTGCGAGCAATGGTGAGCGAAACCGAGGGGAAGAGGTCCGCGTCCAGAGTAGTCGCTCCCGCGGCGTCGGAGAACCCCTGCAAGGGGTGATGCCAGGCCCGTGGACGGGCGCGCGCCAGCTTTGGTGTCAGCGCACGGACGTGGCCGGCGCGCCGAGCAGGCGGTCGATCCCGCGCAGGACGGTGGCGCGCGCCGCGTGGTGGAGCTCGTGCTCACGCAGCACACGCAGGTCCTCGTGGCTCAGCGACGGCAGGATGGTCAGGATCTCGCGCGCCGGCAGCGAGCCGTAGGCGGTGCTCGCCGGCGGCGTCGCCGACGAGGACGGCGTCTCGAGGTGGTCCTGCTCGGAGCGCGCGCCGGGCGCCGAGTTGGCGGGCGGCAGCGGCGCCGGCCGCACGTTGGACTGGCGCACGCTCGGGCTGAAGCGCAAGAACTCCTCGACCGCCGACTCGTAGCGGTAGCTCGTGCCGACCGCGCCGCGCAGGATCGGCTCCAGGCGCTGCTGCTCGCGCAGCCGCAGCACGGTCTCGCGCGTGGTGTGCTGGTAGACGAAGCCGGTCGCCTTGTAGCGGCGGTTGTCCAGCGCGCGGCCGAAGCGCAGCGACGGCAGCATCTCTGACTGCAGCGGCACGCCGGCACGGCGCAGCGCTTGCGCCGCGAGCGCGGTCCCCCACGGCGGCAGGACCGGCACCATCGCCTTGCCCAGCAGATCGACGACCTCCGAGAGGACGAGCACGCCGTCGGCCGCGCAGTTGAACGTCCCGTCGAGGTCGTACTTGACCGCGTGCTCCAGGCAGTTGGCCATGTCCTCCTCGTGGATGAACTGCACGCGCGGGTCGAAGCCGAGGATCGTCGGGACCGCGGGCTGGCCCAGGTAGGCCTGCCAGGAGGTGCGCAGGTCGGGCCCGAGCGCGTTGGCGAAGCGCAGGACGGTGACGGTGGTGTCCGGGTTCTTGTGGCGGAAGTCGCGGACGTTGGCCTCGGCCTCGCAGATGTCGCGCTCGATCGGGGAGCGCGGCGGGTGCGGGCGGCGCATGTCCTCGGTGAAGAACGCGGGGTCGTCCTGCTCGGCGCCGTAGTAGCGGGCGCTGGACTTGAACACCAGCTTGCGCACCGGCGAGTCCTCGCCCGCGCAGGCGGCCAGGACGTTCATCGTGCCGATGACGTTGTTCTCGTGGGCGCGGCGCGCGGTCGTGACGATCGAGTCGACCACCAGGCGCGTGTCGACGATGGTGTCGATCTCGGCCGCGTCGACGATCCGGCGGATCAGCGAGTGCGCGTCGGAGACCTGGACGAACTCGGTGCGCTCCAGCGCGACCTTCGGCGGCCGGCGGTCGATGCCGATGACCGTCTCGATCTCGGGATCCTGCTCCAGCGCCTGGGCCAGGCGAGCGCCCCAGTAGGTCGACAGGCCGGTGATGAGGATGCGGCGTGACCGCATCAGCCGAACCACACCGAGCGGCGCTTGCCGAGCATCTCGAAGAGCTCTTCCTGGATGCGGGCGCGGATCTCCTGCGACACCGTCTGCACGAGCCCGCGATCCTCCCACGGCGCGTCGCCCATGTCATCCGTCGGGATGGGCTCGAGGAAGCGGATGCGGAA
>JBEVLC010000018.1:0-4682 GCA_040509415.1 Baekduia sp.
GTCGCCGGCGGCCTGCGCGGGCGGCTCGGGCGCGGGCGCCTCCGTCGGCACCGTCCCCGGCACCCACGCGCCCTCCTAGCGCTTCCAGATCGGCGCCTCGGCCTTGATGCGGTCGATGATCTCGCGCGCGCCCGCGAAGGCCTCCGGCCGGTGCGGCGCGCTGGCGGCGACCACGACCGACGCCTCGCCGAGCGGCACGCGCCCATAGCGGTGGTCGGCCGCCGCGCGGCAGAGCCCGTGGCGCTCCACGGCCGCGACGACGATCGCGTCGATCCGCGCGGCCGCCATCTCGACGTAGGCCTCGTAGTCCAGGAAGGCGACGTCGCGCGTGGTGCCGCTGAAGGTCACGACCGCGCCCGCCCGCGGGTCCCGCACGCGCGCGGCGACCGCCTCGAGCGACAGCGGCCCGTCGAGGATCGCGCCGCCGCTGACCGGCGGGACGACCGCCAGTTCGTCGCCGGCCTGCAGCACCACGTCGCCGTCGGCGTACTCGCGGTTGACGGCCAGCACCAGCGAGACGCCCGGCGCCAGATGCTGGACCTGGGCCAGCGCATCGGCCACCCGCGCCCCATCGGGCAAGTCGAGCTCCAGCTCGTCACGCCCGGCCCGCTCGCGAAGCCCGGCGAAGAGCCTGATGCTGACCCTCACCGAGCAAACAGTAGGGAGCCGGCGCCCTCGATGGACGTCTGCCCGAGAAGGCGCCGGAGCGCCGCGTAAGCTCGCCCGCCATGAAGGCCCAACACACGCTCATCCGGTTCGCCGTCATCGCCGTCAGCGCCCTCGCCGCCGTTCCCGCGACCGCGTCGGCGGGCATCTGGACGCCGGTCGCCTCCGGGACGACCGCCAACATCACGGCCATCGACCATGTCAACGCGGGCACGCTGGTCTACGGCACCGCGTCGGGGCAGATCCTCAAGAACGGATCGGTCAAGTCCACCAACATCGGGTTCTCGATCAACGACATCGCCTTCAACCCGTCCGGGGCCGTCGGCCTCGCCACCGCGAGTAACGGGCGCTTGCTGATCAGCACCAACGGCGGCGACAGCTGGGCCGTCAAGTCGCTGGACAACACGAGCTACGCGCAGCCGGCGCCGATCTGCGACGACGTGCCGAACCCGCCGCTGCCCTCACGGACCTACGACCCAACGGGCAACCTCAACGCGGTCTCCTGGGCCAGCGACACGGTGGCCTACGTCGCGGCCACCGACGAGGGCGTCATCGAGAAGACGGTCAACGGCGGCACGACCTGGGTCGACGTCAGCCGCCAGGCCGATGGCACCTGCTTCGTCGACACCGGCGGCGACATCGTGACCGACGTTCAGGCCGTGCCGGGGTCCGACCTCGTCTGGCTCGTCGACACCTACTTCGGCACCCGCTACATCTCGTCCAACGCGCTGGCTTCCTCGGCGCTGCAGCAGGGCGGCGACAGCGCGGTCAACTGCTACGACCAGCGCCCACGGCTCGCGCTGGACTTCGACAACCCCAACCGCGCCTTCGTCTCGGACCGCTGCAGCGGCACACTCGCCCTCGGCTTCACCGAGAACGGCGGCGACGCCTTCGACCTCAGCCAGGATTACCTCGCGGGCGACGGTTCCAGCCTCACCGGCCTCAACGACGTCGCCATCGCCGGCGGGTCGGCGATGGCGGTCGGCAACGGCGGCGCGATCTTGGTCGACAACGACGGCCGCAGCGCGTACTTCCCGCGCGCAGACGGGGCCAACCGAACCAACGACTGGTTCTCGGTCGACAAGCTCAACGCCACGACCGCCGCGATCGGCGGTCGCAACGGCGTCCTGCTGACGACCGCCCAGGCGACGACCATCCCCGACATCGTCGAGCCAGCAGGCACGATCAGCGGCGCGACGACCGTGGTCGCGGGCACGCCCGCGACGTTCACGGCCAACGTGGCCGACGAGGCCGGCGGCAGCGGCATCGACCCGGCAAGCTTCGTCTGGACCGCCACAGGCGTGCCGACCGCGACCGGCAACCCGGTCACGCTGACGTTCCCGTCGGCGGGCTACTACTCGGTCAAGGTCAGCTTCAAGGACCTGGCCGGCAACGCCGGGACGGCCTCACTCTCGGTCACCGTCAACGCGCCGCCGGTCGTCAAGCCGCCACCGCCGGTCAAGCCGACCAAGACCACGACCGCCTCGGTCCCCGGAGCCAAGATCAGCTTCGGCGTGCCCAACACGTGCGTCAAGGCGGGCTCGACCTTCAAGGTCACGCTCACCTGGAAGAAGCAGCGGCGCAAGGGCAACAAGTTCGTCAAGGTCCGCCGCGCGGACTTCTACATCGGCTCCAAGCGCGTGAAGATCGACAAGAAGGCGCCGTTCACGCAGACGCTGAAGGTCAAGGCCGGCACGAAGGCCGGCTCGACGATCACCGTCAAGGCGCGTGCCTTCGTCAAGGTGACCAAGGGCAAGTCGCCGACGAAGTCGATCAGCTCGAAGATCAAGGTCTGCTCCTAGGCCGCCCACCCGCAGCGCCTTCGCAGGGGTCGTCGCCCTAACCTTCAGGGCATGGCGACGACTCCTGCAGAGGAGCGCTTGACGGTCGCGCCCATCGTGGGCCCGGACGACCCCAGGCGCTTCACCGACTCCGGCATCGAGGTCAAGAACCTCTACACGGCCGACGACGTCCCGGCCAACCTGGAGCTGGGCGAGCCGGGCGAGTTCCCCTACATCCGCGGCCCGCACCGCGAGATGTACCGCAAGCAGTTCTGGACGATGCGCCAGTACGCGGGCTACGCCAGCGCCAAGGAGTCCAACGAGCGCTACCGCTACCTGCTGTCCAAGGGTGGGACGGGCTTGTCGATGGCCTTCGACCTGCCCACGCAGCTCGGCCTGGACTCCGACAACCCGCGCTGCCTGGGCGAGGTCGGCCGCACCGGCGTCGCGATCGACACGATCGACGACATGCGCACCGCCTTCGACGGCATCCCGCTCGACCAGGTGTCGACGTCGATGACGATCAACGCGCCCGCCGCCGTCTTGATGTTGCTCTACGAACTCGTCGGCGAGGAGCAGGGCGTGCCGTCGGTGCAGCTGCGCGGCACGACGCAGAACGACGTGCTCAAGGAGTACATCGCGCGCGGCAACTACATCTACCCGCCGGTGCCGACGATGCGCCTGACGACCGACCTGTTCGCCTACTGCAAGGAGAACATCCCGAAGTGGAACACGGTCTCGATCTCGGGCTACCACTTCCGCGAGAAGGGCTGCAGCGCCGTCCAGGAGGTCGCGTTCACGCTGTCTTCGGGCATCGCCTATGTGCAGGCGGCCGTCGACGCCGGCCTCGCGGTCGACGACTTCGCCCCGCGCCTGGCCTTCTTCTTCAACGGCCATAACAACGTCTTCCAGGAGGTCGCGAAGTTCCGCGCCGCCCGGCGGATGTGGGCGCACATCATGCGCGACCGCTTCGGGGCCAAGAACCCCAAGTCGCAGATGCTGCGCTTCCACACGCAGACCGGCGGCGTGACGCTGACCGCCCAGCAGCCGGAGAACAACATCGCCCGCGTGGCGCTGCAGGGCTTCGCCGCGGTCTGCGGCGGCACCCAGTCGCTGCACACCAACGGCTACGACGAGGCGCTCGCGCTGCCGACCGAGCGTGCCGCGAAGATCGCCGTGCGCACCCAGCAGGTCATCGCGCATGAGTCCGGCGCGACCGACACGGTCGATCCGTTCGCCGGCTCCTACTTCGTCGAGGCGCTGACCGAGGAGATCGAGTCGCGCGCCCAGGAGCTGATCGCCAAGGTCGACGAGCTCGGCGGCTCCGTCAATGCCATTGAGTTCATCACGGGCGAGATCGACGAGTCGGCCTGGGGCTACCAGGAGCGCTACCGCCTCGGTCAGGACATCGTCGTCGGCGTCAACAAGTACGAGGAGGACGAGATCGAGGTCCCGGACCTCCTGCGCGTCGACCCCGAGTCCGAGAACCAGCAGGTCACGCGCCTGAAGGAGTTCAAGGCCAACCGCGACCAGGCCAAGGTCGACGAGCGCCTCGAGCAGCTGCGCAACGCCGCCCGCGGCACCGACAACCTCCTGCCCTTCATCAAGGAGGCGCTGCGCGACCGCGCCTCGATGGGCGAGGTCTGTGGGGCGATGCAGGACGTCTTCGGCAAGTACCTGCCTAAGTTCTGAGAGACGTCCATGATCTCCGCCCGCGCCACTCGTCAGAACTTCGGACCGACCTTCTAGCCATGATCGCCTCCATCACCTTGTACGGCGTCGTGCTGGCCGTCCACATCATCGCGGTCGTCGTCGCCTTCGGCACGATGTTCGCCTATCCCGCGTTCATCCCCTGGGCGCGCAAGAACCACCCGGACGCGATGCCGGTCATCCATGAGGTGGCCGGCCGCATCGGCCGCTTGGTGACGTCGCCCGCGATGCTGGTCGTGCTGCTGGCCGGGGCCTACCTGGCGTCCGACGCCGACGCATGGTCAGAGACCTGGGTCTCGGTGCCGCTGGTGATCCTGATCGTCATCGGCGCCCTCGGCGGCATGTTCTTCGCACCCAACGAGCGCAAGCTCAGCGAGCTTGCCACCCGCGACCTTGCCGCCGGCGGCAAGCTCTCTGCGGAGTACGACGCGCTCTTTGCGCGCGTCGCCACCGCCGGCCTGGTGACCTGCGGGCTGGTGCTCGTCGCCATCTTCTTCATGGCCGCCAAGCCATAGGGCCGCGCCC
>JBEVLC010000019.1:0-6351 GCA_040509415.1 Baekduia sp.
AGTAGCTCAATCGGCGGAGCACCGGTCTCCAAAACCGGCGGTTGGAGGTTCGAGACCTCCCTGCCCCGTACGCTTCAGCGATGGCCTACGTGATCGAGAGCCATCGGGATCCCCGCGCCGAGAAGCGCCGCAACTTCCGCCGCGCCGGCCACTGCCGTCGCGCACGCTGCGGGATCTGCCATCCGGAGAAGCGCTGGGCTGCGTCACGCCGTCGCGCGCTCGTCGCGCTTGCCGTCGACCTCGACGGCCGCTAAGGTTCCGGACCGCGCGGTGGAGCAGTTTGGTAGCTCGCTTGGCTCATAACCAAGAGGTCGCCGGTTCGAGTCCGGTCCGCGCTACCTCTCGGTCGGTGGCCCGCCAAGCTTGCGCCCCCGGTGGGCCGCCGCTCCGGGAACCAGCCTTCCTCTTCGCCATGACCGCCTCCCACGCTCATCGACCGTCCCGCGCGCCCCGGCGATTTCCCGCCGCGGCGCTGCGACTTCGCTGAGCGCGTCGGGGGATCTGCCCGTCGCGCTGGACCATCACCCTGCGCGGGTGGCGGAACAGGTAGACGCGCCGGGTTCAGGCCCCGGTGACCGCAAGGTCGTGAGGGTTCGACACCCTCCTCGCGCACTCAGCGATGTCGCCCCGTTGGGGCGGTAGCTCAGCCGGTAGAGCACGGGCTTGAAAGACCCGAGGTCGCGCGTTCGATTCGCGTCCGCCCCACTCGCAGGATCCGCGGGGTGTAGCTCAGATGGAAGAGCACTCGGTTTGGGACCGAGAGGCCGCCGGTTCGAGACCGGCCACCCCGACTCGTGAGACTTTTGCATGTTCTGGCGGCGGGTTCGTGGCACGCTGCGCGAATGCCTGCTCCCTACACGCTCACGCATGTGCCGGCCACCGATGCCGCCGCCGCGCTGGCCGCCGCCCTCGCTGCGCATCGCGAGTCCTTCGGCGGCCAGATGGATGCAGTGATCGCCGTCGTGCCTGCGGGCACCGGCCCAAACATGGCGAGCGCGCTGAGGCAAATGCTCGCCAGCTCGCTGCCGCAACGTGCGGGGTAGACACCGTTCCGTCCACGTTGTTGCGATAGTCTTTCCGAGCCGTTCCGGGAGCCGAGCCGGAGCTGGAGGGTTCTCTTAATCCATAGGTTGCGAGTTCGACTCTCGCCCCGCGCAAGGTGCGTAGGTAGCTCAACTGGCAGAGCACTGGAACCCAAGCCCTTCGCATCAACATGCTCGGCGGCCCGGTCGGCTAGGAAGCCACCCGACCAAGGAGCACCAGTGAGCACGTCGTACTTGCAGGGCCACGGCACGCGGCAGACGCCGCCGAAGGAGAAGATCCCCGGCCGCACCGACATGGTGGAGAACCACGAGGGCGGCTTCGTCTTCGCCGTCCCGTCGCTGGAGCGCCTGCGCCGGTTCCTGATCCTCGGCTCCGAGGGCGGCAGCTACTACGTCGGCGAGCGCGAGCTCACCACCGAGAACGTCGAGTGCATTCACGCCGCGATCGCCGAGCACGGCGTCGAGGCCGTCGAGGTCATCGTCGACATCAGCCACCGCGGCCGCGCACCGAAGAACACGCCGGCCGTCTTCGCGCTGGCCGTCGCCGCGTCGTGGGGCACGCTGCCGTCGACGACGCCTGCGGCCGACTCGCCCGAGCGCGCTGCGTGGGAGGCGGTGACCGCGCCGATCATCGAGATCCGCGAGGCGGCCTACGAGGCGCTGCCGAAGGTCTGCCGCGTGTCGACCGACCTCTTCCACTTCTGCACCTTTGTCGAGCAGCACCGCGGCTGGGGCCGTGGCGTCGCGCGCGCCGTCGCCAAGTGGTACTCGGATCGGCCCGCGGACAGGGTCGCCCACCAGGCGATCAAGTACCGCCAGCGCGACGGCTGGACGCACCGCGACGTGCTGCGCTTGACCCACCCCGCTGCGCCGTCGCAGAGCTACCGCATGCTCTACGACTGGATCTGCGGCCGGCAGCCCACCGAGGAGGTCAAGGCCCAGCTCGCGCAGGGCATGGGCGTCGGCGCAGGCGGCCACATGCTCCCCAAGGACGACGACCTCCGGATCATCGAGGGCTACGAGCGCGTGCAGCGCGCGCCCAACGCCAAGACCGCGGCGGCGCTGATCCGCGACTACGCGCTGCCGCGCGAGGCGCTGCCGACCGAGCTGCTGAAGTCGCCCGAGGTCTGGGAGGCGCTGCTCTACAGCGGCGGCAAGTACGGGATGCCGATCGGTGCGCTGGTCCGCAACCTGCCGACGATGACGCGGATTGGCCTGCTCGCGCCGGGCAGTGCGGCGGTGGGCAAGGTCACCGAGATGCTGACGGCCAAGGAGCTGCTGAACCACGGGCGCATCCACCCACTCGGCGTGCTCAACGCGATGCACGTCTACGCCTCCGGTCGGTCGGTCCAGGGAAGCTCGGAGTGGGCTCCGGTCGCCGGGGTCGTGGACGCGCTCGACGCGGCGTTCTACCTGGCGTTCGAGAGCATCCCGCAGACCGGGCTGCGCTACCTGCTCGGCGTGGACGTGTCGGGGTCGATGGACGGCCAGAAGACGGGCATCGGCGGGCGGTCCTTCCACTTCCCCAACGTGACGGGGATGCCGAGCACGTCGCCGCGCGAGGCCGCGATGGCGATGGCGATGGTCGCGCTCAAGAGCGGCGACACCTGCGAGCTGACGGCGTTCAGCGCCGCGGCGGCGCACGGCTACAGCCACTACCGGTCGCTGCCCGAGGTCATCCCCGGACTGTCGGTGCTGCCGTTCAGCCCGCGCCAGCGCCTCGACGACATCGTCCGGGCGACGCAGGACATCTTCCCCGGCGGGACCGACGGCTCGCTGCCGATGCTCTACGCGACCAAGATGGCCCGGCAGGTCGACGTATTCGTGCTCTACACGGACTCCGAGAACTGGGCGGGGCGGATACACCCGGTGCAGGCACTCCAGCAGTACCGCGAGGCGTCGGGGATCCCGGCCAAGCTCATCTGCGTGAACATGGTCGCCAACGCGGTCACGATCGCCGATCCCGAGGACTCCGGGACGCTCGACATCGTCGGATTCGACGCGGCCGCGCCGACGGTCATGGCCGACTTCGCGGTGGGCTGGCATGGCGTCGCGTAGCAGCCTCCTGCGCCGGGAGGTGGCCGACCTGTTCTCTGCGGCGGGCACCGCGACGGTTGTTGCCGTCGCGGATGGGCCGACGTGGGCGTGGGCCGCAACGGGGCTGGTGACCTTCCACGTCTGGCGCGCGGCGAACTGGACGCGCCGTGGCTGACGACGCACAGCAGCGCTACGCAGCGATCCTCGGCGTGACCGTCGCGGCGCTGCGTAGCCCGTGGGGCGCGCAGGTCCGATTCATCCGTGACTGCGACGACGACGGCTCGGCCTACCTGCTGTGCGTCGCGGTAGGCACGCCGACGATCGACGCAGACGGCAACGAGCAGCCGCCTGACGTGTACGGCTATCTGGCCTACGCCGATGGTCGGCAGGACGGCCCAAAGCCCGTTCTCGATGAGCGTCGACGGACGCTGTTGGAGGACATCGGCATCTCCGTCTAGCCTTCCGGCCTGACTGACCAAGGAGATGAGCGATGCTCAACACGTACGTCCTGACCAGCAGCACGATGATGGGGAGGGGGTGAGACGATGGGACTCGGAGGCCCGAGCAAGACGATCAAGGCCGACCCGGTGAGGCGCACCGCGCCCGCGCCGGAGCCGCAGCGCGCAGAGCCGGTGAAGGAGCCGGCCGCGCCGGAGCGCGAGAAGGTCGGCGCGTGAGGACCGCGCCGACGGCGACCGCGGCGAGCCTGTCGCGGTCGCCTGTCACGACTAGGAAGGCACCATGAAGGACTTCTTCGGGAAGTGGGCTGCACAGCACGACGTCGCCATTGACGAGGGCTGGACGGTCGAGCAGATCTGCGACGCGCTGGTGAAGGCCAACGTCGAGTGGCCCGCTGAGATGACCAACGAGCAGGGCTGGCAGCTCTGGACGGCGACGCTGCGGCGTGACCTCGGCGTGCGTGCGGTCAAGTGGGACGAGCTGTCTCCTAGGGAGGGCGAGGACGGCTCCACGTTGGAGATCACGTTCACGCTCGCTGCGAGCCGGACGTTTGTTCAGCGCCTCCCACGGGAGCGCATCAGGAACGATGAGTTTGGCCAGTTGTGCACGGGGTTGGAGCGCGACCTGCGCGAGTGGAACACCGCCGACCTGGCCGAGCGCGAGGCCAAGATGGCGCTGCTCGCGGCTGAGTGGGAGGTTCGCGCGCCAGACCTCATGGATCACGTCGTCGGCTACCGGGCGTGGAACCTCAACGGCGGGCAGATCAAGCCGATCGGCGCAGGCGACGACGTCTGGAAGGGCGGCGAGGAGGTCCGCGCGAGCTGCAAGAACGGCGGCCTGCACGTCTCGCCCGACAGCGAGTGCGAATGCGGCCTGTACGCGTGGCACGACTTCGAGCGCGTCAAGGCCAACGCTAACGAGTCGCAGGTGTTCGGCGCGGTGCAGGCGTGGGGTCGTATCGAGGTCCACTCCGACGGTTTTCGGTCGGAGTTCATGCGGCCTTGCATGCTCGCCTACGACGACAGCGACGACCAGTTGGTTTCGACCCTCGACGGGGAGACGCCGGAGGTCCGACGCGGCCCTGACTTCGACCGCGTGACGCGCATCGCTGATCTGCTCGGCGGCGACATCGAGGTCGTCGGCTACTCGGTGATACAGGAGCGCGGCCGCGACTATGGCCTGACGCTCAGCGCGAAGGACACGCCCGACCTCTTCCCGAGCACGTAGTGCCCGCGTTGCCGTCGATGGCCGCCGCCAGCTAGCCTGCACGGCAGCAGCCGATTGCTCCTTCGGAGGCCCGCTACGGCGGGCCTTCGTCGTGTCTGCGGCCAGCCGTAGCGTCCGGGCCGTGAACAAGATGCGGTCGGCCACGCCGTCCATCCCGAAGCAGGGCGGCTCGGTCTCGGAGAACAGCCTCGGCGTCGCCGGGTGCTCGCGCTGCGGCTGGAAGGGCGTCATGCCGGCGGTGCGCCGGACGCGCAACGGGCCGGTCGATGCGATCCTCTCGACGTTCTGCCCGAGCTGTGAGCGGACGCAGCTCGACGCCGCGTGCGCGGGCCGCAAGCCGAAGACCGAGGTTCCGCCGGGCGTGCGCCGCAACGGGCCGTGCCCGTGTGGATCGGGCAAGAAGGCCAAGAAGTGCCACTACAAGTAGGAGACGAGATGCCGGGTACCGGAGTGCAGATGAAGACGATTGCCAGCCTGAAGATGGGCGACGCGATCGGGTCGCCGAACCGGATCCTCGCGGTCGTGTACGCCGACGCGCGGCCGGGGCTCGGCCGCTCGATCGTCGTGCCGATGGCGCTGTTTCCCAAGTGCGCCGACGGCGAGGTCCAGGAGGAGCCGACGTTCATCGAGCGCAACTACGTCAACCCCGGCGCGCTCGTCGCTGTGCGCGAGCGCGTGTTCAACCTCGACGGCTTGGAGTACCCGGATGCCGCTGCGGCGTAGGCCGCACATGTCGCCGATGGGCGAGGCCCTGGCGACCGACACCCGGCTCTACGCGCTGTTCGTCGATCGCTGGCGTGAGCAGGGCGAGCGACCGCTGGGGTTGAACTGGCTCGCGTGGCATTGGGACGACGGGGCGATGGGCGAGGCCAAGGTCGCGATCACGATGAAGGCTGCCGAGGGGCAGGGCCTCGTCGTGCGCGATCGCAACCCGACACCTGACCCGCCGTTCGTGGTCGGTGGACAGACGGCGTGGACGCCGACGGCGGAGCTGCTGGAGATGTTTCCGGAGGGTGCGCAGGTCATGCCCGAGGAGATCGAGGTCGGCGGCTTCAAGAGCGTGTCGGGCAAGGAGGCGCAGACGTGGGGGCCAGACCGCGGCGACGTGCCGTTGCCGCCCGCGCGTCCTCGGCGTCGTCCGGGGCTCGTCAAGAGCGACGCTCCGTTCAAGGGCTATCTGGGGGCCGGCGACGATGCGGACGAGTAGTCGCCGGGATCGGCGGCTCCGCGCGAAGGTCCGCGTGCTCGAGCTACGCATCGTCGAGCTCGAGCTGGCGAACGCGCGGGCGAACGCCGGCCCGCCGCTGACGCTCGAGAACCTCGTGGCCGACTACCAGGCGCTACGTCGGCAGGCGGTGCGCTTCGTGCGCCTGCACGTCGCCGCCGACATGGTCGACGCGGCCTACGCCGTGATCGACGAGGGCAGCTTCCGGGCGCTGCGCGAGGTCGCGATCGACGACACCATGAAGCCGGGCCAGTGGGAGCTGCGGCGGGAGTAGTCGCAGGTCTGGGGTGCCAAGAGACACGTGCTCCCGCTAGGTGGGCCCTCGCAAGACAGAGGCGCTGGGACCCCAGACCCACGACC
>JBEVLC010000020.1:0-12606 GCA_040509415.1 Baekduia sp.
CGGCCGACGAGGGCCTCGCCGGTCTCCTCGCCGGTCCACGGCGCCCAGCCGAAGCTGGCCGACACGTACAGCTCCAGCAGCCCGTGGACGTTGATCGGCCGGTCGGAGATCGACGCGCGCAGGCGCTCACAGACGACGGTCGCGTCCGGGGAGTCGGGCAGCAGCAGCAGGAACTCCTCGCCGCCCCAACGCGCGGCGACGTCCTCCTCGCGCAGGCCGGCGGTCAGCCGCACGGCGACCTCGCGCAGGACCGCGTCGCCGGCCGCGTGGCCGTGGCTGTCGTTGACGGACTTGAAGCGATCGATGTCGACCAGCACCGCGCTCATGGCGCGGTTGTGGCGGCGGGCGCTGGCGATCGTCGCGCGCAGCACGTCGTCGGCGTGGCGGCGGTTGGCCAGGCCGGTCAGGACGTCGGTCCGGGCGAGCTGCTCGAGCTCGGCGTTGCGGTGGGCGAGCTCGTCGTGCAGCGCGCGCAGGCGCAGCGCCGTGCGGATGCGGGCGACCAGCTCGACGGGGTCGACGGGCTTGCGGACGTAGTCGTGCGCGCCGCGCTCCAGCCCCTCGGCCAGGTCGCGCGCGTCGGTGTGGCCGGTCACGAAGACGATCGGCATGTCGGCGGTGCGGGTGTCGGCGCGCAGCGCGTCCAGGACGGCCATGCCGTCCAGGCCCTCCATCTCGCGCGCCATCAGCAGCACCGACGGGATCTCGGCTTGGGCCATTTGCAGCGCGGTCTCGCCATCGCTGGCCTCCAGCACGGTCCAGCCGTGGTCGCGCAGGACGTCGCCGAGCATCCGCCGCAGCAGGGCGGAGTCTTCTGCCACGAGGATGCGCTCCGATGGACCCACATTTCGGATGTTCGGCACCAACCCCCTACTTCTGGAGGGTTGACCTCCCCCTATCGGGGGATGGTCCAGTCAGACTGGCTCAGTGTCGGTCTTCGGCCGCGGCGGGCGGCCGCGACTCCTCGGCCAGCGAGGTGATCGTCAAATGGCCGCGAGCAGCCTCCTCAAGCACCTCCGTGGCCTCTTCGACCGACCGGCCGTAGAGCTCGACGAGCAGGTGCACCACGATGCGGTTGCCGTCCTCGTGCTTATGAAAACGGACGTGGGTGAAGAACTCGCGCGTGCCGTGGTCGCCGAAGGCGGCGAAGGAGAGCGCGTCGCCCGCCTCGGGGCCTGAGCAGGTCTCGACATCGTCGGCGTCGACCGTGACGGTGCAGGAGGCAACCCACGGCGTGCCGGCGATCATCCGCTCCCAGCGGTCCTCGACGGCCTCGACGCGGCCGTTGGCGAAGGTCAGATGCGGCTGGTCGTGCATGCACTCCAGGCACTGCACCACGGCCTCCTGGATCTCGTCGACGACATCGGCGCGCTCGCCGGTGGCCGGGTCGATCCGGTGGATGCCCTCGTAGTGCACTTGGACCTCGAGATCCTGCGACCAGCAGCGGTAGCAGCGCAGCCAGGGGTGTCCGCCCATCAGGTCTCCCATGGTCGGCAGGATAAGGCGTCGGCCTCCATGACCCGGCTCCCACCCACCCAGGTATGGTCGCGCCATGGCGGCCGCCCTGAACCACGGCCCTCCCGTCGGCGTCGTCCTGGCCGGCGGTCTCGGTCGACGTCTGGGCGGCGACAAGGCGATCGTGGAGCTGGAGGGCCGTCCGCTGGCGCTCTACCCGGTCGAGACGCTGCACGAGCTCTGCGACGACGTCGTCGTGGTCGCCAAGCGCGACACGGTGCTGCCGCCGCTGGCCGGCGCCGCGGAGCTGTGGATCGAGCCCGACGAGCCGCGCCATCCGCTGCTCGGCGTCGCCCATGCGCTGCGGCTCGCGGCGGGTCGCTCGATCCTGGTGGTGGCCGTCGACCTGCCGCTGATGGACGCCGCGACGCTGCGGCTGATCGCGCAGACCGATCCGCGCGATGCGGCCGTCGTGGTGCCGCGTGTCCACGGCCGGCTGCAGCCGCTGTGCGCGCTCTACACGCCGCGCGCGCTGCCGGGCCTGGAGGCCTTCGAGCCGGATGCCCGAGCCACTGACGTCGTCGAAGGCTTGGGGATCTGCGAGGTGGCGCCGCCCGACCCGTCGGCGTTCTACAACGTCAACCGGCCCGAGGATCTGCTGCAGGTGTCGGCTTTGCTTACGGGCGTGCGCCCGCGATGAGGTCGCGCTGACGCTGCGCCACGAACCGGGAGAGCTGGCGCTCGGCCCGGCCCTGAAGGTCGGCGAACAGGATGCCGCGGGCGCCCTCGGAGGTCCCGCGTACGACGCGCCCGTCGCCGGCGATGGTGATCGTCCCGAGGTCGAGCGCGAAGCGCACGGTGTCGTCCAGCACGAGCGTGTCGGCCGGAGCGACGAGCATGCCGCCGACCGAGACGTCGAGCGTGCGGGTCGTCAGGCGCTTGTCGGGGGCGATGACCGCGGTCGACAGCTCGCAGGGCACACGCACGAACTGGCGACGCTGGACCTTCATCGGGTCACCGACGGGATGCAGGCGCAGCGTGTCGGCCGGGCCGTCGACCAGGACGCCGCGGCGGTGCGCGGCGCCGATCCGCGTCTTCCAGGTGATCGTGGCGCCACACCAGCGTAGCTGGGCAGGGAGCGTGAGCGGGCTGTCGACCGGGCCGAGGTCGACGTGCTCGAGTCCGACGGAAGCGACGCGGGCGGTCAGCTGCCAGCCCCCGTCGAGGGTGATGTCGACCGGCTGGTCGCGCTCGAGGAGCACTTCCACATCACCGTCATCGGCCGGTGCCGGTGGAGATTTAGCCGCCGATGGCCGACATGGTGCGCGCGGGCTGGACGAACCCCGGGTCGTTGACGCGGTGCTTGAGCTCCTTGGCCCAGACGGCGTCGCGGATCAGCTGCTCGAGGTCGTCGTCGCTGGCGCCTGCGCGCATGGGGCCGCGGAGGTCGGTCTCATTGAGGCTGAAGAGGCAGGTCCGCAGGCGGCCGTCGGCGGTGAGGCGAATGCGGTTGCAGTCGTCACAGAACGGCTCGGAGACCGGGTTGATGAAGCCGATGCGGCCCTGGCCGTCGGCGAAGCGGTGCACACGGGCGGTGGCGTGGGGGTCCCGCTCGGCACCATCGAGCGGGTAGACCGCATCGATGGCGGCGCGGATCTCGGCGCCGGTCAGCACCTGCTCGGGCTTCCACGCGCGGTCGCCGTCGAGCGGCATGTACTCGATGAAGCGCACCTCGTAGGGGTGCTCGCGCGCGAAGCGGGCGAAGGGGAGGACCTCGTGCTCGGTGAAGCCGCGGATCGCCACCGCGTTGACCTTGATCGGGTGGGCTTCGGGGAAGGATGCGAGGTGCTCGAGGCCCGCCAAAACGCGGGGCAGCGCGTCGCGTCGCGTCTGGGCGTAGAAGCGGTCGCGCTGCAGCGAGTCGACCGAGATGTTGAAGCGGTCGATCCCGGCGGCCACGAGCGCGGCGGCGTCGCGCTCCAGCAGGAAGCCGTTGCTGGTGACGCTGATCTCGTCCAGGCCGTCGACCGCGGTCAGGAGCCTCGCGAGCGCCGGGAAGTCGCGGCGCACGAGCGGCTCGCCGCCGGTCAGGCGCAGCGTGGTGATGCCCATCTCAGCCATGACCCTGACGAGGCGCTCGATCTCCTCGAAGCGCAGGACCTCGGCGCGCTCCAGCCACGGCAGGCCGTCGGCGGGCATGCAGTACTGGCAGCGGAAGTTGCAGCGGTCGGTGACCGAGACGCGCAGATCGGAGATCCGGCGGCCGTGCCCGTCGTGCAGCGGATCGCGGACCATCACCTTGAGGGTACCCTGCCGCGGTGCCTCGCCGATGGATCTCCGCCGCGTGTATCGCCCTGTCCGCGCTCGCCCTCGCCGTTGCCGGCTGCGGCGCCGACGAGGAGGGTGGCGGCGGAGGCGGCGGGGTCCCTGCCGAGCAGCAGGTGCGGGAGGTCGTGGCCCGCTTCGGCGTCGCGACCCGGGCCAAGGACTACCAGCAGATCTGCGATCAGCTGCTCTCCAAGGAGCTGGTCGACAAGATCGAGGGCATCGGCCTGCCGTGCGAGTCGGCGGTCCAGCGCGGTCTGGGCGGCGTGCGCAACCCGACGCTGGCGATCAACGAGGTGTCGATCAGCGGCAGCCGCGCGCTGGTCAGCATCCACACGACCGCCGCCGGCGAGGCGCCGTCCGACGACGCGCTGCAGGTCGTCCGCGAGGACGGGGAGTGGAAGATCGCGTCGCTGGCCGCGCCCGATGATCAGCGGACGAAGACCGACACGACGCCGACGACGACCACCCCGCGGCCGGCGACCAAGACCACCGACAACGGGAAGTAGCGCTCGCGCCCGCGCGCGCGGCGGGGTCAGCCCGCGAGCGTGGAGGTGTCGATGACGAAGCGGTAGCGCACGTCGCTGCTGGTCACGCGCGGATAGGCGCTGTTGACCTCGCCGGCGCCGATCAGCTCGATCGCGGGCGCGATGGCGTGCTGCGCGCAGAAGTCGAGCATCTCCTGGGTCTCCGGCAGGCCGCCGACGTTGGAGCCGGCGTAGATGCGGTTGCGGCCGATCAGCGAACCGGCGTGGACCTTGTCGGGCTCCACCGGCAGGCCGACGGAGACCATCGCGCCGCCGGGCTTCAGGAGGCCGAGGTAGGCGTCGAGCGGGAGGTTGGCCGAGACCGTGTTGACGATCAGGTCGAAGCGACCGCGCAGCGCCTTGAACGTGGCCTTGTCGCTGGTCGCGTGGTAGTCGCTGGCGCCGAAGCGGCGGCCGTCTTGCTCCTTGGAGAGCGTCTGGCTGAGCACCGTGACCTCGGCGCCCAGGGCCGCAGCGATCTGCACGCCGACGTGCCCCAGGCCGCCCATCCCGACGATCGCGACCTGCTTGCCCGGCCCGGCGCCCCAACGCTTGAGCGGGCTGTACATCGTGATGCCCGCGCACAGCAGCGGCGCGGCGACGTCGAGTCCGAGCGCTTCGGGGATCGTCACCACGAAGCGCTCGGTGACGACGATGTGCTCGCTGTAGCCGCCGTAGGTTGGCTCGCCGTCGTAGTCCTTGGCGTTGTAGGTCGCCACGACGCCCTTGGTGCAGAACTGCTCCTCGCCGTCGAGGCAGTACATGCAGGCGCCGCAGGAGTCCACGAAGCAGCCGACGCCGACGCGGTCGCCGGGCTGCAAGCGCGTCACGCCCGGCCCCACGGCCGTGACGATCCCGGCGATCTCGTGGCCCGGGACCATCGGGAACAGCCCGCGGCCCCAGTCGGCCTCGACCTGGTGGATGTCTGAATGGCAGATCCCGCAGAACTTGATGTCGATCGCGACGTCCTGCTCCCCGAGCGCGCGCCGCTCGATGGTGGTGGGCTCCAGCGGGGCCTTCGCGGAAGGGGCCTGCAGGGCTCGTGAGCTGATCGTCATGCTCGGAAGTTCTACGCGAGTGCTCGCCCGAGCGCTTGGGCGTCGGCCACGAGCGTCGCGCGCAGGCTGCCGTTGTAGAGCGCGGCGGCGGGATGGTAGAGCGGGAAGAGACGCCGTTCGTTGGCCTCCAGCACGGCGCCGTGGACCTCGGCGATCTTGGCCTCGGGCGCGAAACGCGCCAGCGCGTGGCGGCCCAAGGGCACCAACAACTGTGGCTGGATGATGTCGAGCTGCGCCTCCAGCCACGGCCAGTGGTGGGCGACCTCCGGGGCCTTGGGATCGCGGTTCTTCGGCGGCCGGGCTTTGACCACGTTGGTGATGAAGACGTCATCGCGGGCGATGGACGCCTCGGCGAGCAGCGAGTCCAGGAACTTGCCTGCAGCGCCGACAAACGGCACGCCCGCGGCATCCTCCTTGGCACCAGGCGCCTCGCCGACGATGACGATCGACGCGCTTGCGGGCCCGACGCCGGGCACGAGCTGGGTGCAGGTCTCGCAGACCTCGAACCCGCAGTTGGCGCCCTTGTGAGCGCGGATCTCGTTGGCCAGCTCTTGCAGCCGCGTTTCGCGGTCGCTCATGGGCCGGTGGCAATCGCGGCCCGGACGTCGGCGAGCTTGGGCTGGGCGCTGAAGCCGTCCAGGCACCACGTCGCGCCGGCGGCGGCCCAGGGCGCGGGGTCCGTGCCGGGCGCGTTGGTGACGGCGAAGTCGAAGGGGCCGCTGATGCCCTCTTGTGCCCGCTGCTCGGCGATCTCGCCGACGAGCTCAGCGAGCGCGGCGGGCTCGGGCAAGTCGATGGGGAAGAGGCCATCGAGGCGCGCGGCGCGGCGGACTGGGCGGCGCGCCGGCCAGCGCGCGGCGGCCCAGATCGGGATCCGCGGCCGCTGGACCGGGCGCGGCACGAACGTCCCGCTCCAGTAGTCCTCCAACTTGACCAGCGCACCGTCGAGGAGCTGCGCTTGCTCGCGCGGGTCGGCGACATCGCCGAACGGCGCCAGCTCGCCGTGGTTGTCGGAGCCGAGCCCGACGCCGAGCACGAGCCGGCCGTTGCTGAGGAGGTCGAGCGTGGCGGTCTCGCGTGCGAGCTTGTGCGGGCGTCGCCGCGAGAGTGGCGTGACCATGGGGCCGGTGATGATCTTGGTGGTGGCCATGGCAATCGCTGCCATTGCGATCCACGGATCCAGCACCGCGCTTGTCGGCGGGCTGTAGACGATGTGGTCCCAGAGGAAGAAGCCGTCCCAGCCGGCGGCCTCGGCGTCGGCGGCTAGCCCGGCGAGGAGTCGGGGGTCAGCCAGCTCGTCGAACGGGGCGACGAAGATCGCGCGACGAGCGGTGGCGGGCATGGGGCGGACCTTAGCTCCCGGCGCGCGGCCTAAGGCCGTCGCACGAGCACGAAGACCAGTGCTCCCGCGAACGCCATCGTCCCGAACGTCAGCGCCGTCCCGAAGTTCGTCGCGCCCAGCACCTCCGCGATTAGCGTCACCACCACGAACGCGCCCAGGATCACTGCGAGGTCAAGTCTCACAACCGTGCCTCCAACACCGCGACCAGCGACGGCTCATCCGCCGCCGGGTCGGACTCCGCCAGCAGCTTGCCCGCCGCCCGTCGTCCGCCCACCGCGCGCAACCCCCGCTCGCCGTGCTCCACCAGAAAATCCGCCAGCGCGCCCGAGCGCCGGGCGCGTACGCGCCGCGCGCCGAGGTCCACGCGCGAGCGATGCTCGTCAAGGGCGCCCACCAGATCCTCGATCCCCTGGACCGGCGAGATCGAGGACACCGCGACCACCTTGGTGTCCCGCGACCCCGCCGAGCGCAGCGCCGCGTTGATGTCGCGCCGGGCGCGCATGGCGATGTCGCCGAGGTCGGCCTTGGTCACGACCAGGACATCAGGGATCTCCATGATCCCGGACTTCAAGAACTGCAGGACGTCGCCGGAGCCGGGTTGCACGATGACCGCCACCGTATCGGCCACCTCGCCGACCTCGGTCTCCGACTGCCCGACACCAACGGTCTCGATCACCACGATGTCGAACGCGGCGGCCAGCGCTTGGGCCGCCGCGCGCGTCGCCGGAGCAAGACCGCCCAAGCGATCCCCGGCCGCCGTGGAGCGGATGAACAGCCCGCGGTCCTCAGGATCGAAGGCGATCCGCGCGCGGTCGCCGAGCAGCGATCCGCCGCTGCGCTTGGACGACGGGTCGACCGCGAGCACCGCAACCGTGCGGCCGTCCTCGCGCCACGCGCGGCACAGCTCGCTCAACAGCGATGACTTGCCCGCGCCCGGGGGGCCCGTGATGCCGACGACGTGCCCGGGCGCCTCGCGCCCCAGCGCGCCCGGCGAGACCGCGCGCAGTATCGCGGCGATCTCGGGCCGATCGCGCGCCGCCCGGCTCTCCACCAGGTTGAGGACCGCCGGCGCCGCGCTCAGGTCCCCGTCGCGCAGCCGCGCACCGAGGTCCGCACCAGCGGTCACGCTTCGGCGGGGGTGGGGGCGTTCGCCGCCACGAGCTCCACGATGTCGTGCATGATCGCGCCGAGGTCGAAGTCCTTGGGCGTGTAGACCGCCGCGACGCCGGCGTCCTTCAGCGGCTGGACGTCGGCGGTCGGGATGATCCCGCCGACGACGACCGGCGCGTCGACGCCGCGCTCGCGCAGCGCCGCCACGACGCTCGGGATCAGCTCCAGGTGCGAGCCGCTCAGGATCGAGAGCCCGATGATGTGGACGCCCTCCTGCTCGGCCGACGCTGCGATCTGCGACGGCGTCAGCCGAATCCCCTCATAGACGACGTCCAGCCCGATGTCGCGGGCGCGCACGGCGATCTGCTCGGCGCCGTTGGAGTGGCCGTCGAGGCCGGGCTTGCCGACCAGGATCTTCGGCCGGCGGCCGATCGCCTCGGTGACGCGCTCGACCTCCTCGCGCAGCGCGGATAGG
Organism: Baekduia sp.; assembly: GCA_040509415.1. Lineage (GTDB taxonomy): Bacteria > Actinomycetota > Thermoleophilia > Solirubrobacterales > Solirubrobacteraceae > Baekduia. The sequence continues at coordinate 8,293 of JBEVLC010000020.1, forward strand.
TCGGACTCGTCGCGGTCGCCCGCGGCGGCCTCGCCGACGCCGGTCGGCGCGCGGAACTCCCCGAAGGTCTCGCGCAGCGCGGCCGACCACTCGCCGGTCGTCACGCCGGCCTTGGCGGCCGCGATCGTCGCGGGCATGATGTTCTCGTCGCTGGCGGCGACGCGGCGCAGCTCGGCCAGCGCGGCCTCGGCCGCCGCACCGTCGCGCGAGGCGCGCCAGGCGATGACCGCATCGCGCTGCTGAGCCTCGACGGCGGGGTCGACGGTCATGATCCCGCCCTCCTCGTCGATCAGCGGCGAGGGGTTGGACTCGGTGTACTTGTTCATGCCGACGACGATCTGCTCGCCGTGCTCGATGCGGCGGATGCGCTCGCGGTGGCTGTCGACCAGCGAGCCCTTCATGTAGTCCACCGCCTTGACCGCGCCACCGTGCTCGGCGACGACGGCCAGCTCGGCGCGCGCGCCCTCCAGCAGCTCGCCGACGAGACCGTCCATCACGACCGACCCCTCGAAGATGTCGGGGTACTCCAACATGTCGGTCTCAAAGGCCATCACCTGCTGGATGCGCAGCGACCACTGCTGGTCCCACGGACGGGGGAGACCCAGCGCCTCGTTCCAGGCCGGCAGCTGGACGGCGCGGGCGCGCGCGTTGCGACCCATCGTCACGGCCAAAGCCTCCAGCACGATGCGCTGGACGTTGTTCTCCGGCTGGGCCTCGGTCAACCCCAAGGAGTTGACCTGGACGCCGTAGCGGAAGCGCAGCTGCTTCTCGTCGGTAACGCCGTAGCGGTCACGGCCGAGATCCTCCCACAGCACCGACATCGCCCGCAGCTTCGCGTGCTCCTCGATGAACCGCACGCCCGCGTTGACGAAGAAGGAGATGCGGCCGAAGACCTTGCCCATCAGCTCGGCCGGCACGCGCTCGCGTACCGCGTCGAGCACGGCGATGGCGTTGGCCATCGAGTAGGCGATCTCCTGCACCGGCGTCGCGCCGGCCTCCTGCAGGTGGTAGGAACAGATGTTGATGGGGTTCCACTTGGGAACTTCGGTGACCGTGTAGGCGACCATGTCGGCGATCAGCCGCATCGAGGGGCCGGGCGGGAACGCGTAGGTCCCGCGCGCCAGGAACTCTTTGATGATGTCGTTCTGGGTGGTGCCCTGGAGGGCGGACGCGGGCACGCCGTTCTCCTCCGCGGTGCCTATGTACAGCGCCAGCAGCCAGGCCGCCGTCGCGTTGATCGTCATCGACGTGTTCATCTCGCCGAGCGGGATGCCGTCCAGAAGCTGATGCATGTCGCCCTTGTGGGCGACCGGCACGCCGACCTTGCCGACCTCGCCGCGCGCGAGCTCGTGATCGGCGTCGTAGCCGGTCTGGGTCGGCAGATCGAACGCGATCGACAGGCCCGTCTGGCCCTTGGCCAGGTTGGCCCGGTACAGCTCGTTGGACTTCTTCGCGGTCGAGTGCCCCGCGTAGGTCCGCATCATCCACGGACGGTCGCGCTCGGAAAGCCGATGTTCCATACGCAGATCATATGAGCCCGATAGACCACAGGTGATCCGGATAGCTCACCCGACCTCGACGGCTGGCTAGGCTCACGCCCAGTGCCTGCGCCCTTGTCGGAATGTGCCCGGACCTCGACGCGAGCCTCCGCATGAGCACCCATCGCGAGATCGACGTCCACTTCCAGGGCGCCGAGCGCTCCGTGTGCACCCACGTCATCGACGGCTTCGTCATCGACCCCGGGCCCGAGTCCTCGGTCGGCACCCTCCTAAACGCGCTCGGCGACGAGCAGCCACGCGCCGTCCTGCTGACCCACATCCACCTCGACCACGCCGGCGCGGTCGGCGCGCTGGTGCAGCGCTGGCCTGGGCTCGAGGTCTGGGTCCACCGCAACGGCGCCAAGCACGTCATCGACCCGTCGCGGCTGGTCGCCTCGGCGACGAGGATCTACGGCGACGCCATGGAGCGCCTCTGGGGCAAGATCGTCCCGGTCGCGCAAGAGAACGTCCGGATCCTGGAGGACGACGGCAGTGCCGAAGGCTTCCGCTGGGCCTGGACCCCCGGCCACGCGATTCACCACGTCTCGTACCTCCACGAAGACAGCGGCATCGCCTTCACCGGCGACGCCGCGGGCGTGCGCATCGGCGACGGCCCGGTCTTCCCGCCGACGCCGCCGCCCGACATCGACCTCGAGGCCTGGCACCGCTCGATCGACCTGATCGCCTCCTGGGAGCCGAGCGCGCTGGCGGTCACCCACTTCGGCACGTTCAGCGACGTCACACCGCACCTGGAGTCGCTGCACTCAGAGCTCGACCGCTGGGCGCAGGTCGCCCGCCGAACCGACGCGGACGGCTTCGAGTCCGAGATCCGCGCCGCGCTGGCGACGGGCCCCGAGGAGCGCAGCTACCTCAAGGCGATGCCGCCCGACACGCTCTACGGCGGACTGGCCCGATACTGGCAAAAGCGCGATACTGCCTCGTCGAGATGAGCCAGACCATTGAGCTACCCATCACCGCAGGACCCGACGGCGCCCTCGGCGGCGCCTGGCGCGTGATCGTCCGCAACGACGACCACAACACGTTCGACCACGTCGCGGGGACGCTGGCCAAGCTCATTCCCGGCATCGACGTCAACCGTGGCTACGCGATCGCCGACCGCATCCACGCCGCTGGGCTGGCCATCGTCTGGACGGGCCACAAGGAGCTGGCCGAGCACTACTGGGACCAGTTGCGCGACGCGGGCCTGACGATGGCCCCGCTCGAACAAGCCTGACGTTCGCGGGCGCGAACCTTCTCCGCCCCGCTGGCCCGGCCGATACGCTGCTCGGGCGATGGAGGATGCCGGGGGGCACATCGAGACCGCTGGACGTGCCGCTCGCGAGCAGGAGCTGCTGCGCCGCTACCACCATCGTGGCGACACGCGGGCTCGCGATCAGCTGGCCGAGGAGATGCTCCCGCTCGCCCGCGCGCTTGCCGGTCGCTACGCCGGCCGCGGCGAGCCGATGGACGACCTCGTCCAGGTCGCCTGCGTCGGAATCATGAAGGCCATCGAGGGCTTCGACCTCACGCGCGAGGTGCGCTTCTCGTCCTATGCCACGCCCACGGTGCTGGGGGAGATCAAGCGCCACTTTCGCGACCGGACGTGGGCGATGCGCGTGCCGCGCGGCCTGCAAGAGCTGCAGCTCGAGGTTGCCAAGAAGCGCGACGAGCTGACCGCCTCGCTCGGCCGCTCGCCGACGGTGCAGGAGCTGGCCGATGCGATCGATGCGCCGTTCGAGGAGGTCCTGGCGACGATCCAGAGCGCCGGCGCCCGTCGCACGCGGTCGCTGGACGAGCCGACCGGCGAGGACATGACGCTGGCCGATTCGATCGGTGGACGCGACGTCGAGCTCGAGCGTGCCGAGATGCGCGTCCTGCTCGACGACGCGATGGACGTGCTCAGCGACCGCGACCGCGAGGTGCTGCGGCTGCGCTTCGCCGCCGACCTGACCCAGACCGAGATCTCCGAGCGCATCGGGGTCTCCCAGATGCAGGTCTCGCGCATCATCCGCCAGTCGATCGCCAAGCTGCGCTTGGACATCGACAAGGCACCCGCGGCCTAGAACGTCGTCGAGGGACGACTGAACCACGCATGCGGTGGTTCAATCGTCCCTCGATAGGGCTACTGCGCCGCGTGCTGCCCGATGGCGGCGGTGGTGCCCGCCGCCTCGTCGTCCAGGGCACCCTCGACGACGACGTCGGACCACGTGTAGAGCAGCGGCACCTGGTACAGGCTCTGGTACTGGGCGCGGAAGCGGACGAACTCCGGCCCGTACCAGTACTGCTCCCAGTCGCCCTTGCTCTCGAAGGCCGCCATCTGCAGGAACTTGTAGGCGTCGTCGCGATTGCGGTGGACCGCGTAGGACGTCGCGCCGTAGCGGAGCGCCACAGGGGCGATCTCGGCCAGGGCGGCCTCGAACTTGTCACCGCGGAACACGGTCGCGTACCAGGGGACGTGCACGATGCCGGCCATTAGGTCAGCCCACCTCTGCGTAGATCGCTCCGGGGCCGTCGGCGGTCTTGCCGAGGCCTTCCTTCTCGGCGCCGACCAAGATGGAGATCTTGCCGGCGTGCTTGTTGTCTTTCATCAGCTGGTGGGCCTCGGCGACGCCGTCGAAGCCCAGGGTGCGCCAGAGGACGGGCCGCACGGCGCCCGACTCGATCAGCTCGTTGGCCTTCAGGCACTCGTAGGCGTTGGCGAAGTGCGAGCCGATGATCTCCTTCTGCTTCATCCACAGGTAGCGGACGTCGAAGTCGAGGTTAAAGCCCGTCGTGC
>JBEVLC010000021.1:0-10741 GCA_040509415.1 Baekduia sp.
CGGGAGCCTCGGGCTCCCGGCCGCAGCGACGCGGGTCGATCTTTCCCAATGGTTGGGGTGAGAGCGACCCGGAACTCCTAGTTCAGCGTCGCGTTGGGCTCGCCGTTGCCGTTGAGCCCCGTCCCGTGCGTGCACACGCCGCCGCGCGGCGTGCCGCCGTTGTAGGACTGCCGCACGCAATTGCGCAGCGCCTTCTCGCCCCAGTAGCTGGGGTGCAGGCCCTCTTGGAGCTGGTAGGGCCCGAAGATCGTCGACGTCGTGCGGATCTGGCTGACCCACTCGGTCTGGTCGACGGCGCCGGCCACGGTCCAGTTCGCCAGGCCCTTCTCCTCCAGCAGCCCGACCGTGTTCTCACAGAGCCGGCGGCCGTTGAGCAGCTGCGACATGTCGAAGACCTTCGTGTTGGTCAGCCCCGACTGGATCGCGCCGTTCTTGGCGGAGTTGTTCATCGCCACCACGGCCGTGTCGTTGGCCCAGTCGGCGTCCTTGTTCCAGACGCCACAGCCGCCCGTGGACTGGCGCGTGTAGCCGGACTCCGAGTAGCGAATGCCCGCCCCGCGCGGGAGCGGCGAGGCGTAGGTCTGGACCTGCAGCGTCCATGCGTTGTCGCCGTAGCCGGCGTTGCGCATCGCCGTGCGCAGGTTCTGGAAGGCGCCTGCGACCTGCGTCGTGATCGTCGCCTGGTTGCCCGCCGTGAACCTCGAGCTGATGCTCGAGTCGTCGTAGCAGTAGTTCTTCCACCAGGTCGGGCTGGTGAGGAAGTTGACGACGCACTGCTGCACGATGTCGGCGAAGCCGTAGTTGTTGGCGCCGATCAGCACCGTGACCATCTTGACGTTGTGCGTCGTGGCGTACTGCTGCAGCGCCTTGGCCTGCCCGATGTGGCCCGCGCCGTCGTCGTAGAAGTCCAGCCCGGGCTTGAAGTCGTTGCCGGAGCTGAACGCCTGCGTGTAGGTGCGCGCGCCCGAGCACGCGAGGTTGGCGGAGTTGATCCCGCCGCCGATGGCGATCTCGTTGGCCTTGGACCGGTGGCAGCCGGGGATCGCCTCACCCGTCGGCGTGTCCCAGTAGGCCGTCGACCCGAGCGCGTCGACGTTGTTGGAGCTGTTGTTCGTGTTGCCGGCCCAGCGGCCGGCCTCTCCACTGATGGCCGAGTCGCCGACGCTGACGATCGACGGCGTCCCGACCCCGGGGCCGTCGGCCATCGCCGGGGCGGCGAGGCCGCACGCGGCCACGATGGTGGCGAGCGCGCAGATGAGCTTGTGCATTGACCCAGTTCCTCCTGATTGCGGACGTCCTGTCCTGGGATTGGCGCGTCTTGCGCAGCGAGTCTCATCGGCCGCGCGTGCCCAGCGCAAGAGCCATGGAGGCAAGGTGTCCGCTGGCGGCCTAGACTGCGCAGCGCTCGATGGCCGAACGCCGACTTCATGGCCTGCAGCGCGTCCTAGGGGTCAACGCGCTCTTCTCGACCGCCTACGGCAACGTCGGCTCGTCGATCTATTACGCGTTGGGCCTCGTGGCCAGCTTCGCGCTCGGCCTCACCCCGGTGGTGTTCATCATCACCGGCTTCATCTTCTATTTGACGGCTGCCACCTACGCCGAAGCCACGGCGATGTATCCGGAGGCCGGCGGCTCGTCGTCGTTCGCGCGCCACGCCTTCAACGAATTCTGGAGCTTCTTCGCCGCCTGGGCGCAGATGCTCAATTACACGATCACGATCGCCATCTCGGCGTTCTTCGTGCCGCACTACCTCGGCGGGCTGTTCTGGGACGAGCTGCGCCACGGACCCGGCGACATCATCTTCTCGATCGGGCTGATCGCCCTGCTGTCGCTGGTCAACGTCCGCGGCGCCAAGGAGTCCGCGGGCGTCAACATCGGCCTCGCCGTCGTCGACTTCCTCACGCAGTTGCTGCTCGTCGCGGTCGGGCTGTTCCTGGTCTTCAGCCCCGACGTGCTCATCGACAACGTGTCGTTCGGCATCGCGCCGACCTGGAAGGACTTCTTCATCGCGATCCCGATCGGGATGATCGCCTACACGGGCATCGAGACGATCTCCAACATGGCCGAGGAGGCCAAGGACCAGGAGAAGACGATCCCGGCGGCGATCAACCGCGTGGTGATCGCCGTGTTCGCGATCTACTCGCTGCTGCCGATGGTCGCGCTGAGCGCGTTGCCCGTGACCCAAGGCGCCGACGGCACCTACACGACGCAACTCGGCCTCTCCGAGGAGGAGGGCGGCTTCGCCGGCGATCCGGTGCTCGGCGTCGTCAAGCACTTCGACCTGGGCTTCCTGCAGGGGCCGGCGGAGATCTACGTCGGCGTCCTGGCGGCGACGATCCTGGTGATCGCCTCCAACGCGGGGATCATCGGCGTCTCGCGGCTGGTGTACTCGATGGGCATCCACCGCCAGATGCCCGACCAGCTGCGCCGGCTGCACCCCAAGTACGGCACGCCCTACATCGGGATCATGATCTTCGGCGCGGTCGCCTGCATCGCGGTGATCCCGGGCAAGGCGGCCTTCCTCGGCAACATGTACGCCTTCGGGGCGATGCTGTCGTTCACGATCGCCCACCTCGCGGTGATTCGGCTGCGGCTGGCCAAGCCCGACGCGCGGCGGCCGTGGACGGGCCCGGGCAACATCGGGCTCAGCGGCGGCCGCTCGATCCCGCTCTTCGCCGTCTTCGGCGGCATCGGCACGCTGCTGGCCTTCCTCGTCGTCACCGCGCTGCACGTCGATGTCGCGCTGTCTGGCATCGGCTGGCTGACGCTCGGCATGCTCATCTACCCGGTCTACCGCCGCCGCCAGGGGCTGGATCTGACGACGACCCACAAGGTCGCCGTCGAGCGCTCGGTCGTCGAGCACGAGGCCGAGTACGAGTCGGTGCTCGTCGCGCTCGACGCCCAAGCGTCCTACTCGCACGGCGCGATCGCCACCGCGGCCAAGCTCGCCGCCCGGCGCCGGCGCGGGATCCACGTGCTGGTCTACATCGCGGTGCCGCAGTCCTCACCGATCGACGCCGAGCTGCCCGCCGCCGAGCAGGCCGCGGAGTCGATCATCGAGCAGGCGCGCCTGCAGGGCGGCCGTCGCGTGACCGGGCACATCGAGAAGGTGCGCGCCGGCGGCGCGGGGCGGATGATCGTCTCCGAGGCCCGCGAGCTGCGCGCCCAGGCGATCGTCGCGCCGTTGCCGCCTCGCAGCGGCGCCACCCTGTTCGGCAAGACGCTGGAGACCGTGCTCGCCGAGCGCCCGTGTCGCGTGATCATCCAGTCCGACGCGGCCAAGGTGCCGCCCTCCAAGCGCCCGATCACCGTTCTCGACGAGTGACCGGCGTCTAGCCTGTGCCCCAGAAGATGCCCGAGCCACGCAACCTGCATCGGCAGACGACCGGCCTGCTGTCGGTGATCCTCGTGATCCTCGGCGTCGCCATGATCGTGCGGACGCTCACGGCGGGCGGCGGCGGGCTGGCCTTCGGGCTGCTGATGGGCGTGCTGTTCATCGCGGCCGGCGTGGGCCGCATCTACATCAACACGCGCCTGGCCAGCCGCGCGCCCCGGGAGCGCTGAGCCACCGATGCTCGGCAAGGGGCTCGGACAGCCGGCGCTGTTCGCAATCGTCTACACGGCGGTCGCCAGCTCGATCTACTTCTCGCTCGGCGTCGTCGCCGACCACGCGCTCGGCCTGACCCCGCTGGTCTTCCTGATCGCGGGGCTGTTCTTCGCCTTGGCGGCGATGACCTACGTCGAGGGCGCGTCGCTGCATCCCGAGCGGGCGGGCTCGACGGTCTTCGCCCGCTACGGCTTCAACGAGCTGATCAGCTTCATCGCCGGCTGGGCGATCCTGCTCGACTACGTCATCCTGATCGCGGTCACCGCGTTCTCGGCGACGAACTACATGGCCGCCTTCTGGGGCGACTTCGGCCAGGGCAGCACCGAGGTCATCCTCGCGCTCGGGATCGTCTTCTACGTCGCGATGCGCAACATCCGCGGCTTCTCAAAGACGCGGGTCAACCGCATCAGCGCGCTGGTCATCGCCGACATCGGCCTGCAGCTGATGCTGATCGTCATCGGCCTGGCCACGTTCTTCAACTACGACCAGCTGGTCAATCCGATCGACCTCGGCGTCACGCCGAAGTGGAGCGACGTCATCTTCGCCCTCGGCGTGGCGACCGTGGTCTTCACAGGGTTGGAGTCGGCCGCGGGGCTGTCGGGCGAGGTCACCGCGAGCCGCGCGTCGCTCAAGCGCCTGATCGGCAGCGCGACCGTCGTCGTCATGGTGGTCTACGTCGGCATCGGCCTGGTCGCGATGACGGCGTTCCCGGTCACCGACGGGACGACCGCCCTCAGCGGCCGCTACCTCGAGGCGCCGGTGCTCGGCATCGCCGACGCGTTTGACACCGACTGGCTGGCGAGCGTCTTCAAGTACACCATCTCGATCGCGGCGACCGCGACGCTGATCGCCGCGTCGAACTCGGCGATGCTCGGCCTGTCACGGCTGGCCTACTCGCTGTCGCGCAACCGCCAGATCCCGAGCGCGATGGGGCGCCTGCACCCGACGCGCTCGACGCCGTTCGTCCTGATCATCATGGCCGCGGTGATCGCGGGCGCGCTGATCGTGCCCGAGGACCTCGACTTCCTCGTCGGCATCTACGCGTTCGGGGCCCTGCTCGGGCTCACGATCGCGCACCTCTCGATCATCTCGCTGCGCTACCGCGAGCCGGATCGCGAGCGCTTCTACAGCGTCCCGCTCTCGGTGCCGTTCCGTGGCGGCTCGCTGCCGCTGCCGGCGGTCGCCGGGGCGATCCTGTCGGCCGCGGCGTGGGTCAGCGTCGTGATCACCCACGCCGGCGCCCGCTACGTCGGCTTCGGCTGGATGGTCTTCGGCCTGGTGACCTACGTCGTCTACCGGCGCACGCAGGGCAAGTCGATCCTCAAGCGCGTGATGGTCCCGGAGGCCGCGCTGAAGCTGGAGCGCGACGAGCTGGAGTACGGGTCGATCCTCGTGCCGCTGACGGGCACGCCGCTGGATGACGACATGATCCAGACCGCGGGGCGGCTGGCCGGCGAGGAGACCGATCCGGGGCTTGACCACGCCGGCTCGACGATCGAGGCGCTGTGGATCTTCGAGGTGCCGATGGCGCTGCCGATCGACGCGCGGCTGCCTGACGCGCAGCTGGACCGTGCGCGGGCGGCGCTGCGGCGGGCCAAGGCGGTGGGGGAGGAGTACGAGGGCGTCGAGGTCGCTACGGCGACGGTGCGCGCCCGGCGCGCCGGCACCGCGATCGTCGACGAGGCACGGCGGCGCGGCGTGCAGGCGATCGTCCTGGCGGCCGAGGAGCCGTCGCGGATCCGCGGCGGCGCGCTGCTCGGCGGCCGTGGCGGGCCGATGGACAACTTCGTGGGGGACGCTACGAAGTACGTGGTGTCCAAGGCGAGCTGCGAGGTCATCCTGACGGCGCCGCCGTCAAGCGACATCCCGGTGACGGCCGCGCTCGATCCCGAGCAGCATCCGACCCCGGCCGGCGACGCCGAGCCGGCCCACGACCAGTCGATCAGCGCGGTGCCGCCCCGCCACGAGCGGCCGTCGCCGTAGCCCACTTCGTCAGACCCACCCACCCGAGGGCGCCGAACAGCAGTCGGCTGGGTAAGGTTCCCGTCGATGTTCATCCTCATCGTCGGCGCGGGTCGCGTCGGCTCCTCAGTCGCCCGTTCCTCGTTGGCCGCCGGTCACACCGTCTCGGTGCTCGACGAGGACCCGCTGTCGCATGAGCGCCTCGAGGTCGGCATGGATCGGACCTGGGAGGAAGCCGGTGGTCGCTTCACCGTCGGCCACGGCATGGAGGTCGATGCGCTGACCGAGGCCGGCATCCTCGACGCTGACGTCTTCATCGCCTCCACCGACGGCGACAACACCAACTTGACGATCTCCCAGATCGCGCAGAAGCACTACGAGGTCGAGAAGGTCATCGTGCGCGTCATGGACCCGGCGCGCGCCGCCTGGTACCGCGAGCAGGGCCTGCACACGATCTGTCCCACGCAGCACGCGATCGAGATGTTCACCTCGGCGCTCGGCGAGATCGGCTAAGGGGGAGCGCAGATGTACGTGATCATCGCCGGAGGCGGCAAGGTCGGTTGGAACCTCGCACGCGAGCTCATCGACAAGGGCAACGAGGTGACGCTCATCGAGAGCCGCCGCACCCGCTACCTCACGATCGAGCAGGAGCTCGAGCACGCCGTCCAGTACGGCGACGCGACCGAGCTGTGGGTCCTGGAGCGCGCGGGCATCCAGCGCGCCGACCTGTGCATCGCGGTCACCGGCGACGACGAGGACAACCTCCTGATCTGCCAGATCGCCAAGGAGAAGTACCTCTGCGAGCGCATCATCGCCCGCATCAACAACCCGCGGAACCGACCCTGGTTCGAGCTGCTGGGCATCCAGCCCGCCGTCAGCGCCACCGACCTGATCCTGCGCCTGATCGAGCACGAGGTCCCGTCCTACGGGCTGGTCCATCTGCTGGATCTGCGCGACGAGCAGCTCGAGATCATCGAGGTCGAGGTTCTTCAGAACTCGCCCGCCGCCGGGATGGCGGTGCAGGACATGAACCTCCCCGAGGGCGCCCTGATCATCTCGCTGTTGCGCGCGGGCCGCGGCTTCGTCCCCAAGGCCGACTCGATCATCGAGGCCGGCGACGAGGTCCTGCTCGTCCTCGATCCTGGCCTCGAAGACGCCATCACCGCCCGCTTCGCCCCGAGCGACCGCGACGCGGCATAGCCTTCTATACTCCGCCCCCATTGCCGGATGGTGTAATTGGCAACACGGCTGGTTCTGGTCCAGTTATTCTAGGTTCGAGTCCTAGTCCGGCAGTCTTCAGAGAACCCCCGCATTTCGGGGGTTCTCGTGGTTTTCAGGGCAGGATGGACGCGCGGTCATTCAGGTTGGGCCGCGAACGGCCGAATCAAGAGGAAGCCGTGCTCGAGCTTCCATCTGCCGATCCTTCGCTGCTGCCCGCGATGCGGGAGCAGGGTGGAGAGGTCGGCCGCCAGTTCGTCGACGTCTTCGTCGGCTTTCGCCTGCGCTTTCACACCGAGCGCGAGGCGTTCGGCTTCTCGCAGCACTTCCGGTTCGCCTCGCCGCGGTCGGCGTTGCGCCAAGAGGGTGGGGGCGTGGTGTGGGTCGGCTTTCACGGCTGGGCGTTCGATGCGGGCGATGCGCAGATGCAGGCGGCGCTCGCGGTCCGTCACAGCGCGATCAAGGCCAAGGTGCGTCACATCCCGGCGGCGACCGACGCGGAGCTGCGGCCGACCGATCGGCTGCTGCTGCAACCCGACAAGGCGCGGCGCGAGCGCGACGAGCTGCTGGCCAAGCTCGACGAGGCCGTGCCGCATATGTACGACACGCGTCGCACCGCGGTCGGCGGGGCGAGCCCAACGTCGCGGCAGATCGGCACAGGGCGGCCGGGCGGGGGTGGCGGCGGCCCTGCCGCCGCGCCGCGCCAGGACCCGCCCGCCAGCCGCGTCTCCAAGGCGCCGCCGGGCTTCGACGCCGGCGCCGGCACGGGCGCCAAGCGCAAGCGCAGCCTCTTCGGCCGCTGACCAGTCCGGGAAGGATCGGGCGCCAGCGGCGTCTCTTCGGGTGGCCACTCGTCCATCTGCCCTCGAAGGGAGCACTCATGGCCAGCCTTCTCTCGTCACGCCGCATGCTCGTCCTTGCGCTTGCCGGCCTCGCCGCTGCTGCACTCACCGCTGTTCTGCTGCTCGCCAGCGGCCCATCGCCGGCCGACGCCGCAAGCACCAAGACCGTCAAGCTCTCCGCCGACGCGTCGGGCAAGTTGAAGTTCAACAAGTCCAAGATCACGGTGACGCACGGCAAGGTCGCGTTCGTGATGAAGAACCCGAGCGGCTCGGGCAAGCCGCACGCCATCGCCGTCGAAGGCAAGGGCCTCGACAAGGACGGCAAGACCGTTCAGCCCGGCGGCACGTCGAAGATCACCGTGACCCTCAAGAAGGGCACCTACGAGTTCTACTGTCCGGTCGACGGCCACAAGGCCGCGGGCATGGAGGGCAAGGTGACGGTGAAGTAGACCCGGCCCGCTACGCCGCGGCCTGCTCGGCCCAATCGCGGTAGAGGCGCCAGTAATGGCCCTCTGCCGCGAGCAGCTCGTCGTGCGTGCCGGATTCCACGATCCGGCCGCCGTCGAGGACCACGATTCGGCCTGCCTGGCGGATCGTCGAGAGCCGGTGGGCGATCACGATCGCCGTTCGGCCCGCCAGCAACCGTCGTAGGCCCTCCTCGATGATGGTCTCGGTGCGGAGGTCGACGTTCGACGTCGCCTCATCCAGGACCAGGATCCGCGGATCGGCGACCAGGGCGCGCGCGAAGGCAACCAGCTGCCGCTGTCCTGCCGAGAGCTGGACGCCGCGCTCGCCGATCTGCGTGTCGAGCCCGTGCTCCAACCGCTGGATGAGCTCCCACGCGCCGACGGCCCGGCACGCGCGCTCCAGGACGCTGTCGTCGACATCGTCACCGTCGCCCACCCCGAAGGCGATGTTCTCGCGCAGCGTCCCGCTGAACAGGAAGCCCTCTTGCGGGACGATCCCCATCTGCGAGCGCAGCGAGCGCATCGTCACGTCGCGCAGGTCGACGCCGTCGACCTTGATCGCACCCGACGTCGGGTCATAGAAGCGCGCCGCGAGCTTGGCGAACGTCGACTTGCCGGCGCCGGTCGCGCCGACCAGCGCCACGGTCTGGCCCGGCGGGACGTGGAGCGTGACGTCCTCCAGCGCCGTCTTGGGGCGGGTGGGATCGTCTTCCGTCGAGTAGGAGAACGTCACGTCCTCGAACGCGATCTCGCCCCGCAGCGGCCGCGGCAGATCCGGGGCGCCCGGCTTGTCCACCAGGTCGGGCTGCTCGTCGAGCAAGGCGAAGATCTTGTCCAGCGCCGCCATGCCCGACTGGTAGGTCGTGTAGACCTGCGACAGCTGCGAGATCGGGTCGAAGAAGCCGTTGAGCGCGGCGATGAACCCGACCAGCACGCCGACCGTGACGTTGCCGTTGAGCACCTGATGGCCGCCGTAGAGCAGGATCCCGACCGTCGCGATGGCCGAGATGAACTCGACCGCCGGGAAGTACGCGGCGTTCAGGTTGACCGTCGTCTGGTTGGCGGCGCGGTTCTCCGCGTTGAGGTCCGCGAAGCGGTCCAGGTGCCGCGGCTCCTGTGCGAACGAGCGCATCACCCGGATCCCCGACAGCGTCTCCTGCAGGTAGGCCGTCAGCTGGCCGATCGTCTCGCGCGTGCGGCGGAACGCGTCGGCCGAGGCCAGCCGGAAGGCGAGCGATCCGACGGCCATGACGGGGAAGATGATGAAGGTCAGCAGTGCGAGCTCGACGTCGAACCAGAGCAGGATCGCGATCGAGCCGATCAGCGTCAGCGTCGCTTGGAAGAGCGTCGTGACCGAGTCGGTGACCATTGACTCCAACGCCTCGACGTCGTTGGTCATCCTCGAGATCAGGACGCCGGCCGGGCGCCGTTCGTAGAAGCCGACGGGCATTTCCTGCAGGTGGCGGAAGATGTCCAGGCGCAGGTCTTGCAACGCGCGCTGGCCGACCCAGTTGGTCAGGTAGGTCTGGACGTAGGAGGTGCCCCAGACCACCAGCGCGCTGACGATGAACAGCACGACGATGACGTTGAGCGCGCCGAGATCGCCCTTGATGATGCCCTGGTCGATCGCCTGCTTGGCCAGCGGCGCCGGCGCCAGCGCGGCGGCCGTGCCGAGGATCAAGGCCACGAACATGAGCGCCGTGCGCGTCCGGTAGGGGCGCAGCAGCTCGACGATGCCGCGCAGCTTGCGCCCGCGGCCGCCGGTCTCGCGGAGTCGGCGGCGCAGGTCGTCGCGACGGCTCAGCGCTTGGGTCTGCTCGGCCCTCACAGCCCTGCCACCTCGCGCTCGACCGGGTTGCGGTTGAGGAAGACCTGGTCCGGCAGGCCCTTCTCGACGATCTCGGCGTAGAGCGATGAGATCTCCAGCAGCTCGTCGTGGGTGCCCTCCGCGGCGATGCGACCGTCCTCGACGACGACGATCCGGTCGGCGAGCGCGATGGTGCTCAGGCGGTGGGCGATGATGAAGGTCGTGCGCCCGGCCATCGCCTCGCGCAGCGCCTCCTTGATCGCCTGCTCGGTCGAGGCGTCGACCGCGGAGGTCGCGTCGTCGAGGACCAGGACGCGCGGGTCGGCCAGCAGCGCGCGGGCGATCGCGACACGCTGGCGCTGGCCGCCGCTGAGCGTCAACCCGCGCTCGCCGACGCGGGTCGCGTAGCCGTCGGGCAGGGCAGCGATGAAGTCGTGGGCCTGGGCGCGGCGCGCGGCCAGCTCGATCTCCTCGTGCGCCACATGCTCGGCGCCGCCACGCGCGTAGGCGATGTTGTCGGCGACGGTGGTGGAGAACAGGAACGGCGCGTCGTCGACGACGGCGATCGCCTGGCGCAACTCGACGGGGTCGACGTTGCGGACATCGGTGCCGTCGATCAGCACGGCGCCCGTGCTCACGTCGTAGAGCCGTGGGAGCAAGGCCACCAACGTGGTCTTGCCCGAGCCCGTCGCGCCGACCAGCGCGACCGTCGTCCCTTCCGGGACGTCGAGCGAGACGTCGTGCAAGGCGTGCCCGGGCGCGCCCTCGTAGCCGAAGGAGACGTTGCGCAGCTCGACGTGGCCGCTGCCGGCCGGCAGCGCCATGGGCTCCGCCGGCG
>JBEVLC010000022.1:0-8702 GCA_040509415.1 Baekduia sp.
GACGCGCGTCGCGCCGAGGGCCCCGGCGGCCTCGGAGGCCGCCCGCGTCTCCTCGGGGTTGCCCGAGTAGGAGGCGCACAGGACCCTCGTGTCGGGCGTCGTCCACGGCGGCAGGCCATAGGCCCGCGCCGACAGGATCGGCCGCGAGGCCGTGTCGCCCAGCGCGGCACGCGCCAGCGCGCCGCCCATCGCCGAGCCGCCCATGCCCGCGACGACCAGGCCGGCGGGGCTGTCCCACTCCGTCAGCTGCGCCGACTCGGCCTTCCAGAGCGCGTCGCGCAGGTGCTCTGGAATCGCCAGCACGTCGGTCAGCTGGTCAGTCGAGTCGATCCGCCCGATGCTGTCGCGGTCGAGTTCCAAGTTGGTCGTCGTCATGCCTGGCCTCTCATCCCCTGGTGCATCCGATGCACGCACTCCATCAGAACTTGATCGCTCCCGCCGGGAGATCGGTGTCAGGGAACACCTTGATGCCCGCCGCGAGCACGTTCCCCGCCCCGACGCGGACCCCCTCACCGATCACCGCGCCGCCGCACACGACGGCCCCCTCGGCGATCGTGGCCCCCGCTGCCACGATGCAGTCGGTCAGCTCCGCATCCGCCCCGACGGTCACACCGTCCAGGACCACGGAGCGCTCCACGCGCGCGCCCGCGCCGATCGTCACGCCGTCGCCCAGGACGACGAGGGTGCCGACCTGCGCGCCGTCGGCGACCGTCACACCGGCGCCAATCCGCGCCACCGGCGCGGTGTGGACGTTGCCTTCCAGGATGTCGAAGGTCCCCTGCAGGTAGCGCTCGGGCGTCCCGATGTCCATCCAGTAGGCGCCGTCGGCGTGCGAGCCGTACAGGCCCTGGCCGACCAGCGCCGGCCACACCTCGCGCTCGATCGAGACGTTGCGCCCGGAGTCGATCATCTCCAGCACCGAGCGCTGCAGCACGTAGATCCCGGCGGAGATGTAGTAGCGGTCGATGCCGTCCAGCTGCGACGGCGCCGGCTTCTCCAAGAAGCCTACGACCTGATGGGCGGCGTCGCAGAGGACCAGCCCGTAGGCCGACGGGTCCTCGACCGGCACGAGGCCGAGCGTCCCGACCGCCCCGGTCGCCTCGTGCTGGGCCAGTTGCGCGGTGACGTCGACGTCGGTCAGCACGTCGCCGTTGAGCATCAGAAACCGCTCCTCGAGGCCGACCTGCTCGTCGGCGTACTTCAGCGCGCCCGCGGTCCCGCGCGGCTCGGGCTCGACGACGTAGCGGAGCTTGAGCCCCAGCTCCTCGCCGTCGCCCAGCGCTTCGCGGACCTTCGTGGGCTCGAAGCCGCAGCTGAGGATCACGTCCTGGACGCCGTGGCCGCGCAGCCACTCCAGCATGTAGACCAAAAACGGCCGGTCGACGAGCGTGATGACGGGCTTGGGCTGCCGCGAGGTCAGCGGCCGCAGGCGCGTGCCCTCCCCGCCGACGAGGATCACGGCCTGCATGTTCAGGACCTCCGGCCGACGCCCTCGTAGGTCAGCCCGGCGGCGCGGACGGCCTCGGGATCGAGCGCGTTGCGGCCGTCGATGAGCAGGTCGCCCGCCATCTTCTCGGCGACCGCGACGAAGTCCAGCTCCTTGAACTCGTCCCACTCGGTGACGAGCACGACCGCGTCGGCGCCGTCGACAACCTCCAGCGCGTCGGGCGCGAACTCGATCCCGGTGATCAGCTTGCGGGCCTCGTCCTCGGCAATCGGGTCGTAGGCGACGACCGTCGCGCCCGCGGCCTGCAGGCGCGCGCTGAGGACCAGCGAGGTCGCCTCGCGCATGTCGTCGGTGTTGGGCTTGAACGCGAGGCCGAGCAGGCCGACGCGCTTGCCGACGAGCGAGCCGAGGTGCTTCTCCAGCTTGCCCATGACGCGGCGCTTCTGCAGCTCGTTGACCTCGATGACGGAGTTGAGCAACTGGAAGTGGTAGCCCGAGTTGCCGGCCAGCTGCTTGAGCGCCGTGACGTCCTTGGGAAAGCAGGAGCCGCCGAAGCCAAGGCCGGCCTGCAGGAACTTCGGGCCGATGCGGTCGTCCAGGCCCATGCCCTTGGCAACCTCGACGACGTCGGCGCCGGTAGCCTCGCAGACGTTGGCGATCTCGTTGATGAAGGAGATCTTGGTGGCCAAGAACGCGTTGGACGCGTGCTTGATCATCTCGGCGCTGTTGATGTCGGTGCGCACCACCGGTGCGTCCAGCGGCGCGTAGAGCGCGGCGACGGCGTCGCCGGCCCAGTCGCCGTCGTCGCCGATGACGACGCGGTCGGGATGCAGGAAGTCCTTGACCGCCGAGCCCTCCTTGAGGAACTCGGGGCACGACACGTAGCGAAAGTCCGTCTTGCCGGTCTCGCGGAAGAGGCGCTTGATCGAGTCGCCGGTGCCCGCCGGGACGGTCGACTTCATCACGAGCGCGTGATGGTCGGAGACCGGCATCGCGGCGACCACGGCGTGGACCGCGCTGAGGTCGGCGTCGCCCGAGTAGGTGGGCGGCGTGCCGACGGCCACGAACAGCAGCCGCGCGTGCTCCAGCGCGTCGGCGATGTCGGTGCTGAAGTGCATCCGCTCGCGGTTGGAGGCGATCAGATCCTCGAGGCCGGGCTCGTAGATCGGGATCTCGCCCTGCTTGAGGCGCTCGATCTTGTCGGCGTCGATATCGATGCAGTAGACGTCGCTACCCAGCTCCGCGAAGCCCGCCGCTGTGACGAGCCCGACGTAGCCGGTTCCAATGACGCCAATGGGTTCCGGAGCTGACATGAAGCGCGAGAGGCTAGCGGAGCGCCCCACGCTGCGGTCTGCCGAGGAGCAGGCCTTTCAGCGGATCCTGCCGACGCTGCGGGCGAGCGCCAGCATCTGCTGATTGCCCAGGCTGGACAGCAGCGTGTTCGAGATCCAATAGACGGCTTTGCCCGAGCGCCAGGAGATCAGCCGCAGGCGGCTGCCGTCGTAGAAGAGCTCGTAGGTGCGCCCGCCCAGGCGGCGGCGCTCGCTGGGGTTGTCGAGGATCGGCGGCCCCTCCCAGTTGGTCCCCGTGACGCCGTAGTACTGGCCCAGCAGCATGGTCTTGAAGACCATGCGGTAGGCCCGGTACTTGTGGCCGCCGCGATCGAAGATGTCGTAGGCGCGACTGTGGTCGGGGAGCATCGACGCGCCGGCGATCGCGGCCTTGGGGTAGTACACCGAGAACGGCAGCTTGGTCGCCAGCTCGACGGCCTCGTCCTCGGCGCCCTGGCCGGCGACCTGCACGCCCGGGGGCAGCGTCGACTTCGCCTTGCGCTTGGACGACCCCTTCCCCTTCTTCTTCGCCGCCTTCTTGACCGTGCCGTTCTCGCCGGACTTCGGCGTGCTCGACGGCGTGGCGTTCATGAAGCGCTCGGTCGCCACGGCCAGGTGCGACGGGGTGACGGTCACGTAGTCGCCGGTGATGTCGCCCGGGAAGCGCACCTCCTGCACCGGGTTCTGCGCCGACTCGAAGGCGAGCTTGAGCAGCCGCAGGATCGCGTCGCCGGAGCTGATGTCGGTCTGCGTGTAGCGCCCGAAGATCTTCAGCAGCGCCTTGCGGTCGCTGAACAGCTTGCCGACGCCGATCTGGTCCTTGGCGTCAGCCAGGAACTGCTGCTGGCGCGCGGCCCGGACGAGGTCGGTGTCGAAGTGGCGGTAGCGGACGAAGTCCAGCGCGTCCTGGCCACAGAGCTTCTGGTAGCCGGCCTTGACGTCGATCGTCGCGTAGTTGCCGCCCCCGCCGAACGGCGGGCGGTTGTCGTTGAAGTAGCGCCGGTCGACGTCGGTGTAGACGCAGCCGAGGCGGTCGACCGCGCGGCGGAAGCCGCCGAAGTTCACGTTGACCACGTGGTTGATCGGGATCTTCAGCAGCGACCGGATCGTCTTGACCGACAGCGTCGGCCCGCCGATCGCGTAGGCCGCGTTGATCTTGTCGGTCCCGTGGCCGGGGATGTGAACCTTGAGGTCGCGCGGCAGCGACATGACCGCGGTCGCGCCCTTGGACGGATCGAGCCGCAGCAGGATGATCGTGTCCGAGCGGACCGGGTTCTTGGCCTTGATGTCGACGTAGCGCTGGTCGGAGCCCAGGAGCAGGATCGTCTGCGGACCGCCGGCGTCGACGCCGTCCAACGCGCCCGCCTTGATCGGCAGCTTGCCTGCCCCTTCGCCCAGGAAGATCGTCGTGTCGTCCTTGAGCTCCAGCAGCACCGCCGAGGCCACGGTGGCGGCGCTGGCCGCCACGACGATGACCGCCGCCAGCAGGAAGCGCTTGTACATGCCCCACGCCAGGCGTGGCGGGCGCTCGTCGGTCGGGTTCGCGCTCAAGAGCCGAGGTGGGTGAGGGAGCCGGCGATGCCGAGCATCTGCGCGTTGGACAGGCTGAGGGTCAGCGAGTTAGAGACCCAGTAGACGGCATTCTTGCGCTTCCAGGCGACGTATCGCAGGCGGTTGCCCGCCTTGAACAGCTGCAACCGGCGGCCGTGCACCGTCAGCGTCGACGTCGGGTTGTCCAGCAGCGGCGGCGTCTTCCAATCCGTGCCCTGGATGCCGTAGTAGCTGCCCTCCTGGATGTTCTCCAAGACGACCAGCCGGTATGCCTTGTGGGGGCGACCGGCGCGGTCGCGGAGCGTGTAGACGCGCGGCGTCGCGTCGGTGGTGGTGCCGTCCTTGACCGTGCTCGCGTAGCGCCCGTTGGGCGTCAGGCGCGCAGGGAAGTACAGGCGGTAGCCCAGACGATGGCTGGCGACCGTGCGCGCCACGAGGTCCTCACCCACCCTCGTGGCCCGGGTCAGCCGCGCCTTGGCGACACGCGCGTTGCCGCTGGCGGCCTTGAGCTGCTTCTTGGTCTTCTTGGCCGAGGTCGACTTCTTCTTGGCCTTGGGCGAGGCGTGGAAGAACTCGTTGCGCAGCTTGAGCAGCGTGTCCTGGGAGGCCTCGACGTACTCGCCGGTCGCGGCATCGCCCGAGTAGACGGGCGGGAACTTGATCTGGGCCACGGGGTGGCCGGCGGAGAAGATCGCGAGCTTGGCGAGCTTGAGCACGCCCTTGACCGAGCGCAGGCTCGCATCGGTCTGGGTGCTGCGCTGCATGATCTTGATGAGCTTGCTGCGGTCGTTGATCAGCGCTGAGCTGCTGAGCTGGTCCTTGGCCGAGCGCAGGAAGTCCTGCTGGCGGGCGGCGCGCACGATGTCGGAGTCGGCGTGGCGGAAGCGGACGTAGTCCAGCGCGCGCTGGCCGCAGAGCCGCTGATAGCCGGGGTCGATGTCGATCTCGGCGTAGTGCGCGGAGACCGGGAGGCCCAGGTTGGAGTGGTAGTAACGGCGGTCGACGTCGGCGTAGATGCAGCCCAACTCGTTGACGACCTCGCGGAAGCCGCCGAAGTTGACGTTGATGATGTGGTTGATCTTGAAGTCCTCGCCGAACAGCGACTTGATGGTCTTGGCCGTCAGGTCGGCGCCGCCCAGCGAGTAGGCCGCGTTGATCTTGTTGATGCCGTAGCCCGGGATCAAGACCTTCAGGTCGCGCGGGATCGAGAGGACCGCCGTCGCCTCCTGATCGGGGTCCATGCGGACCAGCAGGATCGTGTCCGAGCGCGCCGGGTTGCTGCGCTTGAGCAGCGGGTTGTTCTTCTTGATGTCGGAGAAGCGGCGATCGGAGCCGAGGATCATGATCGTCTGCGGCTTGCCGGGCTTGGCCTCGGTGACCTCCTGGGTCGGCACCGGCGGCGGCGCGCCCTTGGGCGGGGCGATCTGCTCCTTGATCTGCAGCAGCGTCGCGGTCGCCGTCGCGCCAGCGGTCAGCAGCACGATCGCCAGCACACCCCCGACCGCGCGCGCCAGGAAGCGCAGCCCCTCACGCGGGGGCCGGTTGTCCTGCACGATCAAGCCAGTCCACCCTCGACCGCGTGCAGGTCGGGTCCGTCGGTGCCCTCACGCTCCAGCCAGGCCGGCAGCAGCCCGACGAAGTCCGTCAGCGCCTGGCGGAAGCGGCGCAGCGAGGCGATCGACACCCACTCCTCGGGGCCATGGTGGCCGGCGCCGACGGGCCCGAACTCCACGGCCGGGATCCCGGCCTCCAGGAACGAGATCGCGTCCGAGGCACCGTCGCGCCCGATCGACAACGCCTCGCCCTCGATCGAGCGGCCGATGCCCTCGCGCAGCGCGCGCACGTACGGGTTGCTACGCGACACCACGGCGGGCGCACGCGTGAAGCACTTGAGCACCTCGAGGTCCGGGATCGCGCGGATCTGGGAGAGGATCTCCCCCGGGTCCTGCGTCGGCAGGTAGCGGATGTCGACGTCCATCGTGCAGCGGTCGGGCACCTTGTTGAAGGCGTCGCCGCCCTCGATGCGCGCGAGGTTGATCGACGGGCGGTCGAAGAGGTCGGAGGACTCGCGGCTGAAGGGCAGCGTCTCGATCCGGCGGAAGGCGTCATGGGCCTTGAGGATCGCGTTGTCGCCCAGCCACGGCGTGGAGCCGTGCGCCGCGACGCCGCTGACGGCGGCGCGCACGGCGAGAACACCCTTGGCCTGGATGCCGATGTGGAGGTCGGTCGGCTCGCCGGTCAGGGCGAAGTCGCCGCGGTAGCCGCCGGCGACGAGCACGTCGGTCGAGCGGCTGGAGACGTCTTCTGACTCCTCATCGGGGACGCAGACGAAGCGGACGCGGACGTGCTCGTTGTCGGCGACGTCCTTGACCGCGCACATCATCGCCGCGAGCGCGCCCTTCATGTCGTAAGCGCCGCGGCCGATGAGCCGGTCGCCCTCGATCCGGGGCTCGAACTGCGAGGCGTACGCCGGCACGACGTCGAGATGGCCATGCAGGATGACCGTCGGCGGGTCTTCCAAGTTGCGGGCGCCGACGTCGACCATCACGACGGGCAAGCCGTCGTGCTCAAGGCTCTTGACCTCGAGCTCGCGCGACTCCAGCCACCCCTTGACGAAGCCCGCAGCAGCCCGCAGGCCATCCAGCGTCGACGTGTCATAGGAGATCAGTCGCTCAGCGAGGACGCGTTCGTCCATCCGACTCAGGCTACTAACCGGGGCGGGTGGGTCCGCGTCCGCGAAGTAGGGTGGCGCCATGGCGGGCCGCATCGTCTTGTTCGGAGCCACCGGCTACACCGGCGAGCTCACCGCGCGCGAGTTGGCGGGGATCGGCGAGCGCCCGGTGCTCGCGGCACGCGACGGCGCCCGCGTGCGCGCGCTGGCCGATGAGCTCGGCGGCCTTGAGTGGGCGGTCGCTGACGTAGGCCGGCCGGAGAGCGTGCGAGCGCTGGTGGAGCGCGGCGACGTCCTGATCTCCTGCGTTGGCCCGTTTACGCGCTGGGGCGCACCGGCAGTGGAGGCGGCGATCGACGCGGGCGCCCACTATCTGGACTCGACCGGCGAGACGCCGTTCATCCGGCGGATCTTCGAGCACTGGGGCCCGCGCGCGGACGCGGCCGGCTGCGTGCTGCTCACGGCGATGGGCTACGACTGGGTCCCCGGCAACCTCGCGGCCGCGCTGGCGCTGACCGAGGCCGAGCCGGCCGATGCAGCGACGCGCGTAGCCGTCGGCTACTTCCTGCGCGGCGCGGCGGGGATGAGCGGTGGTACCCGCGCCTCGGCGGCCGGCGTGTTCCTGGAGCCGTCGTTCGCCTGGCGCGGCGGGCGGATCGTGACCGAGCGCGGCGGCGCGCGCGGGCGCTCGTTCCTGGTCGACGGCCGGACGCGCAAGGCGATCTCGGCCGGCTCCTCCGAGCACTTCGGGCTGCCGCCGTCCTTTCCCGGGCTGCAGGAGGTCGACGTCTACCTCGGCTGGTTCGGTGGCGCGTCAGACGCGCTGCGCGCGGTCTCACTCGGCCTTTCTGTCGCCACCCGCGTCCCGCTGGTCCGTGAGGTGCTCGGCGGAGTCGTTGGCGCGACCGTCAAGGGCAGCACCGGTGGACCGGACGCCGAGGCGCGCGCCGCGTCGGGCTCGGTGATCGTGGCCGAGGCCTGCGACGGCGACGACCACGTGCTCGCCCGAGCCCATCTGGCCGGCGCCAACGGCTACGACTTCACCGCGGGCATGCTCGCCTGGGGCGCGCGGGCCGCGGCCGCCGGCCGCCGGCAGGGAACGGGCGCGCTAGGGCCGGTCGCCGCCTTCGGCCTGCAGGCGCTGACCGAGGGCGCCCGCTCCGCCGGAATCGAGCGCGTTCGCTGAGCGCTCGATGCACCGGCGGGTAGTTCGTCACTCGCCGATCAAGCGTCCATTTCGCCGCAAGTTCTCCAGGCGGGCTCCGTTCACGTGAGCATGGACCAGCACACCGGAGCCGAGACTTGCACCGCCTGCGGGCAGCCGTTCATCGTGCCCGTTGCGCTGCTGGAGCTCATCGACGAGGGCCTCTACCTGCTCGCGCTGCAGTGCAACAACTGCAACGGCCTCTTTACTGGCGTCTACGAGGACGCCGAGCTCGAGGCACTCGAGCACGCCAACGACCACTCGACGGCCGAGATGGAGGCCGCGCTGGAGGTCGTCTCCACCGCGCACTCCCAGCCGCTAGCGCGGCTCATGGACCTCCTGGGTCCGTAGGTCCGACGCTGGGGCGCACAGTGCGAGACGCTGGTCGTGGCGCGCGGCGGGATCTGTCGTCGCCGAGGAGAGCGAGCGGAGCCGGGCCTCGATGTGCCATTCGTCGTCCGCGGAGGCCTTACCCGGCGATCCGTGTCGAGCAAAGGG
>JBEVLC010000023.1:0-7823 GCA_040509415.1 Baekduia sp.
GGGCGCGTCGCCTGGACCATCACTCGGGGGTGTGGGGCGTGGGGTGGTGGGCGGCCTGGCTGGCCCGCAACGGCGCGCCCGCCGACGCCCGGGCATGCGCCGAGGCGCTGTCGGCGATCGCCGCGGCGGGCCACCATGAGGCGCTCGCAGCCCTGGCCCACGCGCTCGGCGAGATCGCGCTCGCCGAGGGCGACGCAGCAGCGGCAGCCCAGCAGCTGAGCCGTGCGGTCGAGCTCCATGAGGGACTCGACATCCCGTACGAGCGGGCGCAGATCCTGCTGCGGGCAGGAGTCGCGCTGGCGGCGGCCGGCGAGCGCGAGACCGCGCTGGAGCGCCTGTCCGCAGCCCATCGCGCGGCCGGCATGCTGGGCGCGGCACCACTCGCCGCCGCCGTCGCCACCGAGGTCGTCGCGCTCGGCGCATCGCTCTCCGACCAGCTCGGCCGGCGCGCCGCCGCCACCCATGAGCAGGGCGGCCTCTCGCGCCGCGAGCTCGAGGTGATGCGGCTCGCCGCCAGCGGCCTGACCAACCGCGAGATCGCCGAGCGGCTCGTGCTCAGCACCCGCACGATCGACATGCACATGCGCAACATCCTCGCCAAGCTCCGCTGCCGCACCCGCACGGAGGCCGCACGACGCGCCTCAGAGCTAGGGCTGCTGAACCGCTGACCGGGCCGGCGGCGCGATGGGCAGTCCCCTAGCTCCAGAGCTCGTCTGCCTTCGCCGGAAGACATAGACCGCGGACTCAAGCTCGGGCGGCAGCACCAGCCGGCTGAGCGCCGCGTCCTCAGCGAAGGCGAACCCGCCCTGCTGCCGGTAGTCACTCCAATTGCCGGCAGCGGACTCGTGCCGGCTGGCGATGACGATGTAGAGCTGGACGCTGGGCGTCTTGAAGACCCAGCGCTCGAAGTCGTTGCCGGCGGGTGGCCAGGAGCAGATGACCGCCTCAGGCTGGCGGTTGCGCAGGGCCTGTCGCGCGTCCTCGGTGAGGACGTCGGTGTGCTCGCGACGTGTCTGCTTCCAGCTGAAGTCGTCGGTTGCGGTGACGTCGACGCCCGCTTGACGCAGGAACCGTGCCAGCGCGCCGTCGCCGGCGGCGATCTCCAGGCACGATCGGTCGCCGATCTCCTCAGCAAGTCGGCTGATCAGCGACCGAGAGTAGAAGCAGTAGATGCCCTTGGGCTCGACCAACGGCATCAGGTACCGCCGTTGCCAGATCAGCGGCCACGTCAGACCAAACCAGAAGCGGCTGACCGGCTTGCGCTCCAGGCCTCGCCGAAAGAGCAGTCGCTGGGCCAAGAAGCCGTTGATGATGTTGAAGCGGACCTTGCCCTCGGTCACACCGGTGGCCGCCGCGACGCTCATCTGTCGCAGCAGTCCCGCCGCGAGACGCTGGCGAACCTCAGCGGAGAGCAGCGCCTGCTCGGCGCTCTGACCGGCCGTGTTGACCTTGGCCGGCTTGGCGACGGTCGACGCATAGCTCTTGATCGCCTCGATGTCGCCGTCGGCGATGACCTCGCCAAGCTCGGACTGGATCTGCTGCCACTCTTGGGGAAATCGCGCGCGGATCTCGGCCAGCGGCGGGTCTGACCGAAGCCAGGCCCGCTCTTGCACAGGGCGCCGTTGCTGCATGGTCCTAGCGTACGGCCAACTCGGTGAACAACAGCTTCCCGACGGGAATGCCGGCCCGTCTGGCGAGATCCCGCCGAAGGCGACGCTGCAAGCGCTCGCGGCCGGCCCGACTGCGCAGGCGGCCGACCGGCTGGCGCGCCATTCTCTCGGAGATGATCGTGCGGATGGTCGCCTCCTTCGGGCTGGCCACGGCACCGTCGGCGAGCGTGACCGCCTGCTGGCCGTCCCCGATCGCCCGTACTCGCCCAGCGGTTCGCGGGGTCAGCGTCAGGGCCACCTCGAACAGCGCCAGATGGTCGTCGGGAAGATCGATCAAGAAGCCGCCGGGCACGGTGTAGGCCTCATACACGGCGGCCTGATGCGATGACGACGGTTGTCGACGCAACTCCGGCAGCGCGAACAGCCAGGCCAAGATGACCAGCAGGAACGCGGGAAGGAGGACGAGCTTGGGCACGGCGACGAGAGCAGAGCAGCCACCCCAGAAGATCGACCGGCGCGACGCAGGCTTGACGTCAGCGCGCCGGGCAGTCGGACGAGGGCTACTTGGCGCGGGCGCTTGGGCGGGTCGGGGTCGTTTCGTGGTGAATAGTTCACCACCAGACGCCCCGGACCAGCCGCCGAGGATCGAGGTCGTCTGGTGTCCCACATAGGGACCTCAGACGACACGGATCCCGCCAGCCGTCGACACCGACAACGCGAATCGCCGACCCCCGCGGACGACAAGCCAACACCAAGCACAACCGACCCCGCTCACTCCCCTCGGTGCGGACGGACCACGCCGGCACACCATCCACCGTCTGAGCGGAACGCCACCAACAAGTCGCACCACCCAAGCGCCCGCCTCAGACCAGGTCCGCCCCGTGATCAGCGCTCCACGACGACAGTCTTGGGTGGTCCGCTACCCGTCCCCAAGGCAGTACGCGCGAAAGATGGCCGAGAGTTGTTGGTGTGGTCGGCCTGCAACGGAACTGCAACATTGCAACGACTCTGCGAAATCCACCAATTCCGTCAGCCCCGCCATGTAGGCTCCGCCGCTCATCCAAATACAGCACCCCCGCGACCGCTCTAACGGCCCGGGGGCATGACCCAAGGAGCGTGAACTCCCATGAGTGCCCACCAGGGTAATTCAGCCTGCCGTATCAGCGTCGACCCCTCGACCGCCGACGTGCTGCGCATCGAGGCCAAGAAGGTCTTGATGTTCAACCACGACCCCTTCGAGGACTACCTCGACTACATCCCCACCAAGCAACTCGCGCTCGCCGACATCTACCGCGACGCCACCGCCGTCATCGACGCACTCGGCTGGGACCCCGAGCTGGCCCCACACACCGACGACATCGAGGTGCCGCTGACCCCCGGCCACATCCAACAGCTGCACGAACGCCGCTGCGACCTCCTGGCCACCAACCTCGACCTCCTCACCGACATCGGCGCCGACACCACCACCAACGCCGCGGTCATGAGCGACATCTACGCCAACCGCCGCAGCGTCGAAGCCCTCAACAAGGTCTTCGACGCCTACAGCGACACGATCACCCCATAGCCCGTCGCACTTCCGTTCAGGGGTCAGACCCCAAAACAAGAGTGCGTCGGCCGTCGCACTTCCGTTGCGGGGTCTGACCCCGCAACGGAACTGCAACGGCCGGCGAGTCCTATGATCGCCGACGCGATGGGAACCGCGCCATTGACCACAACGCTCCGCGTGCGCTACGTCGAGTGCGACATGCAGGGCCACGTCTTCAACGGCCACTACCTGACGTGGTTCGACATGGCCCACACCGAGGCATTGCGCACCGCGACGGGCATCAGCTACCCGGAGCTGATCGCGGCGCTCGGCATCGACTTCGTCGTCGCCGAGTCGGGCGTGCGCTACCTGGCGCCCGCTCACTTCGATGATCTGCTTGAGGTCACGGTCACATTCGAGCCGCTGACAAGTTCCTCTTTAACAAGCCGGTTCACGATCGTCGGCGACGGGGTGACGATCGCGACCGGCTTCCTGCGTCACGTCTGCGTCGACGCCAAGGACCTCACGAAGCTGCCCTGGCCTGACGCGGTCCGCGAGGCGCTGGCGCCTTACGTCGTGCCGTCGGCGTCGAACGACGCCTCGATGCCGTCGCGGCCCACGTAGCCATCGGCAGCGCCGACGACGACGTAGACCGACTCGCCATCGTCGAGGTTCTTGACCGCCCGTGGCGTCGCGGCGGCCACGCGGGCCATGCCACCAGCCTCCAGGACGTGGCTGCTGCCGTCGCCGAAGCGGATCTCGATCCGGCCGGAGTGCACGAAGTACAACTCCTCCTGGCGCTCGTGGGCGTGCGCGCCGGTCTCATAGCCGCCGGGCAGGACGATCGCGTTGACGCCGAACGCCGTGACGCCGAGCGGCACGCGGATCTTGCGGATTCCCGGGCCTTCGCCGAGGTCAGAGAGGTTCGCGACGGAGTAGTCGTCGCCGGTGGTGATGGGCATTGCGGCATCGTATGGGTATGGACTACCTGCCTGCTGAGAATCGCTACGCATCGATGCCCTATCGCCGCAGCGGGCGCTCCGGGCTCAAACTGCCCGCGGTCTCCCTCGGCCTCTGGCACAACTTCGGCCACGACCGGACGTTCGAGACCCAGCGCGCGATCGTCCGCCGCGCCTTTGACGGCGGCATCACGCACTTCGACTTGGCCAATAACTATGGCCCGCCGGCCGGCAGCGCCGAGGAGAACTTCGGCCGCCTGCTGGCCACCGACCTCAAGCCCTACCGCGACGAGCTGATCGTCTCCAGCAAAGCCGGCTATGACATGTGGCCCGGGCCATATGGGGAATGGGGCTCGCGCAAGTACCTGCTGTCGTCGCTAGACCAGTCGCTGCAGCGCATGGGCCTCGACTACGTCGACATCTTCTACAGCCACCGCTTCGACCCTGACACGCCGCTGCAGGAGACGATGGGCGCGCTGGACTCCGCCGTCCGCCAGGGCAAGGCGCTCTACGTCGGCATCTCCTCCTACTCGGGCCAACGCACCGAGGAGGCCGCGCAGATCCTCCGCGACCTCGGCACGCCGGCCCTGATCCACCAGCCGTCCTACTCGCTGCTGAACCGCTGGATCGAAGAGGACCTGCTCGACGTGCTCGAGCGTGAGGGCATCGGCTGCATCGCCTTCTCGCCACTGGCGCAGGGCATGCTCACCGACAAGTACCTCGGCGGCAGCGTCCCGGCCGACTCGCGCGCCGCCCAGGACCACTTCCTCAAGCGCGACATGCTGACGCCCGAGACGCTGGCCCACACCGAGGCGCTCAACGCGATGGCCGCCGATCGTGGGCAGTCGCTGGCGCAGATGGCGATCGCCTGGACCCTGCGCGACGCGCGCGTCACCTCGTCGCTGATCGGCGCCTCCAGCGTCCAGCAGCAGGACGAGAACCACGCGGCGATCTACAACCTCGAGTTCACCGACGAGGAGCTCGCGACGATCGACCAGCACGCCGTGGATGCCGGCATCAACCTCTGGTCGTCGTCCAGCGCGGGCTGAAATGGTACGGCGGGCCGTACCTGCGTTCGGGAGCCACCTCTGTCGCCGCGCACCTAGGTGCGCAAGAGGATCCGCCCATGCAGTCGCACGCGGAACACATCCAGGCCATCCTGGCCCGGGAGCTGGACACGCACCGCCGCCAGGTCGCGCTTGTCCAGGCCAGCCTGCTGACCGTGCCGCCACGCAGCTCGGGGATTGCTGCCGGCGCGCGGGCGCAGGCCTCTCGGTAGACGGCCGATGCGGAATCGAGCGTGGGCGTGCGAGCAGGACCGCGTGAGTCCGCATCAGTCGTCTAGTCAGGCACTGACGGCACGCCGCGCCGGTGCGGCGTCGGCGACTGCGTAGCTGCCGCCAGCGACGACGGCACAGACGACGGCCACGGACGGCCAGGCGCCGATGACGTCGCCGAGCACGTGAGATCCAGCGAAGGCCACGGCATAGAGCCCGACGAGCCCAGCCGCGCGGGCGGTGCCGACCCGCTCCTTCCAGCGCAGGGCGCACCACCCGGCGCCGGCCAGCAGCACGACGCCACCGAGCGGCCGGACGCCGGTCGCCTGCGCGACGGCGAAGCCGAGGGCCAGCGAGCCGGCGGCGACGGGCCAGGTGGGCGTGCGATCCATGCCGCCACGGTACCGCTCAGTTGAGGCGGGAGAGGAGGCGCTGGTGCATCGCCGACTGCGCCGCGCGCGAGGACTCGTCGACGGGCAGGGCCAGCAGGAGCGCGGAGGCGCCGAGGCTGCGGGTGAGGTCGCCGGAGCGCTCGGCCGTCGTGGTGACATAACGGAGGACGACGCCAGTCGCCTCGTGCGCGCAGCGCCAGGAGAGGTCGACGCCGAGCGTCCGCGGATCGACGAGCGCCTCGGTCCGGCCCGGGTCGAGGATCAGCACCGGTGCCAGCTCGCGGTGGGCGAGGTAGAGCTTCATGTTGTGGCCGACGAGCTCCGTCGCCCACCCGGCACGCGCGCCGAGGGCAGCGAGCGCGACGGCCACGCCCACGGGATGGCCTTTGCCCTCGCGCAGGATGTCGGGCAGCAGCAGCGCGCCGTCGTGGCGCGGGCGCAGCGCGCGGCGGGCGACCACCCGCAGGGCCTCGAGCTGCGCGGCCGGCTCGTCGATCATCGGCAGCGACCGTGCGAGCACGTCAAGCGTGAGCCGGGCCGCGTCGACGCCACCAGCGCCGAGCTCGAGCGCGAGCTCCAGCGCCAGCGCCTCCTGTGGCGGGCACTGCTGACCGGCGAGGCGGGCGAAGTCGCTCATCGGCGCGAGTAGAACTCGACGATCAGCTGCTCCTCGATCGGCGCCGGGATCTCCCGCCGCTCGGGGAGGCGCAGCACCTTGCCGGCGAGCCCGTCGAAGTCGGCCTGCAGCCACGGGCCGATGCCGGCCGTCAGCTCGGTCGCCTCGCGCACGAGCGGCTCGATCGGCGCGCCCTCGCGCAGCGTCACGACCTGCCCGGGCGCCACAGCGTAGGACGCAATGTCCACGCGCTTGCCGTCGACCAGGAAGTGACCGTGGCCGACGAACTGCCGCGCTTGGGCCCGGGTCGAGGCGAAGCCGAGGCGGTAGACGACGTTGTCGAGCCGGCGCTCCAAGGCGATCAGCAACTCCTCACCGGTGCGCCCGCCGCGCCGCTCGGCCGCGGCGATGTAGCGCCGAAACTGCTTCTCGCGGATGCCGTAGTAGCGCTTGGCCAGCTGCTTGGCGCGCAGCTGGGTGCTGAAGACCGAGGGCTTGTTGGCGCGCCGCTGGCCGTGCTGGCCGGGCGGCATCGGCCCGCGGCGCACGAGCGCCGACTTGCCGTTGATGGCCCGCAGGCCCTTCAAGTACAACTCGACGCCTTCGCGCCGGGAGAGCCGCTCGACCGGCCCCGTGTAGCGTCCCACTCGTAACTCCCACCGTGCTGGTTGGCTTTGACTTAGGGAACCCTAACACGGTCGCGGCAGAGGTGGTCGCGCGTTGCAATTCGCCCTGCAGATCGCAGGGGTTCGCAGCGCTAGCGTGACGGGCCGCCGTTCCGACGCATGACGTCCCGCCGCCTCCCGCTCAACCGAGCCGTGCTCGTGCTCGCCGCCCTGCTCGCGGTCGGCCTCGGCCTGGCTGTCACCGCCCGCGGGGCCTCGGAGGACTCACTGCGCTCCAAGATCCACAGCGGCAAGGTCCGTGAGCAGGCGCTGGGCGACGCCGCTGCGCACCTCGGCCGGCTGGAGCGTGCGAGCGCCCGCGAGGTCGCGATCATCGAGGGGCGGCTCGCCGACGCGCAGGCCGATCTGAACGCCGCCCAAGCGCGGCTAACCGCGACCCAGACGCGGCTCGCGGCCGAGCGCCGGCGGCTGGCACGGTTGCGCAAGCGCCTGGCCGAGTCGCGCGCGCTGCTGACCGACCTGCTGCGCCAGCGCTACATGTCGACGCGCCCGGACCTCGTCTCGGTCGTGCTCGACGCCCACGGCTTCGCCGACCTGCTCGAGCGCATGGAGTTCCTCCAGCGCATCGAGGACTCCGACACCGCGATCGTCGACGTCGTCCG
Source organism: Baekduia sp. (assembly GCA_040509415.1). Lineage (GTDB taxonomy): Bacteria > Actinomycetota > Thermoleophilia > Solirubrobacterales > Solirubrobacteraceae > Baekduia. Next base: position 7,668 of record JBEVLC010000023.1, read on the forward strand.
CGACGCCCGGCGCGACGCCGGCCGCGAGACCGTCGTCCTCACCAAGCTCGAGCGCCGCCGCCAGGCCGAGACGGTCACCGTGCAGCGCGAGCGCGACGCGCTCGCCGGCATGGAGGCCGCCGCGCAGGCGCGTCGCAACGCGCTCGCCCAAGCGCG
>JBEVLC010000024.1:0-9474 GCA_040509415.1 Baekduia sp.
ATTTTTTCTATTTTTGCCGACCCGGTCCGCGCATCGTCGTCGTCACACGACGGGCTGACGATTGACGGCCTAGCCGCACGCCTCAGCGCCCGTGATCCCACCCACGAGCGCGGGCGCGGCGTCCGCGACCGCCGCGGCACCGGGCTGGCCGGGACGATCGGCGCGCTCGTCTTCACCGGCGAGTCCGTGCTCGTCGTCTGCGCCGACGCGCCCGCGCGCGCCCGCCAGCTGACCGGCCGTCTCGGCGGCTACGCGATCTGCAGCTGGGACGCGCTGGAGCGCGATCCCGCGCTGGCGGATGGGTACCACCACCTCGTGGCCCTCGACCCGCCCATGCATCCCGACCAAGAGGCGCTCCTGCTGCGGGGCGATTCCTCCCAAATGGCCCATCTGGCGTGGGGTGAGCCTGAGCTACGCTATTGCAGGGATGTCCTGGATCGAGACCTCGCGCTGCGCCCCAGCCTCGTCGGCGCCTACCGCGCGCTGCGCGGCGGCACCGGGCTGGACGGCGCGCTCGGAGAGCTTCCGGCGGCGGCTGCCGGTCGGCTGCTCGCCGTCCTGCTCGAGCTTGGGCTTGTCGAGCTCGATCATTCCGGCGATGGCGTCACCGTCCCGCCGGTCCAGCACACCGATCTGGAGCGCTCGCCGGCCTTCCGGGCCGCCGCCGCGCGCCACGCGGAGGGGTCGGCATGGCTGACCAGCGCGAGCGCGACGCCTCAGGCAGCCTGACCGACGCCGCGGCTGCTGGGGCGGCAGCTGAGGTCGACCGCGTCCCGGTCGACCTCGTCGCCCATCCCGAGCAGCACAGCGCGGTCGACCGCGCCGATCTCAACGAGGACGAGCGCCGCCTGCTCTCCGACCTCTTCGCGATCGTCGAGGAGCACGCCGACGAGGCCGCGCTGCCGATCGACCGCACGCGGGTCGAGGAGGCGTTCGTCTTCGCCTGCGAGCACCACGCCGATCAGCGGCGCAAGTCCGGCGAGCACTTCATCGTCCATCCGACGGCCGTCGCGAAGATCTGCGCGGGCATGCGCCTGGACACCGAGACGCTCGTCGCGGCGCTGCTGCACGACACCGTCGAGGACACCACGGCCTCGCTGGAGGAGGTCAAGGAGCTCTTCGGCGAGGAGGTGATGACGCTCGTCGACGGCGTCACCAAGCTCACGGGCATCACGTTCACCTCGCGCGACGAGGCCCAAGCCGAGAACTACCGCAAGATGATGGTCGCGATGGCCTCCGACATCCGGGTCATCCTGATCAAGCTCGCCGATCGCCTGCACAACATGCGCACGATCGAGGCGATGCCCAAGCAGAAGCAGATCGAGAAGGCCAAGGAGACCCTCGAGATCTACGCGCCGATCGCGCATCGCTTGGGCATCCACGCGATCAAGTGGGAGCTGGAGGACCTCGCCTTCGCCGCGCTGCACCCGCGCAAGTACCAGGAGATCAAGGGGCTGGTCAACCAGCAGCGCGAGGAGCGCGAGGACTACGTCAACGCCGCCGGCGACGAGCTGGCGCGCGAGCTGGAGGCGCTGGGCATCGCGGCGCGCATCTCCGGGCGCGCCAAGCACTTCTACTCCATCTACTCCAAGATGACCAAGAAGGGGCGGGAGTTCAACGAGATCTACGACCTGACCGCCATGCGCGTCGTCGTGGACTCGGTCAAGGACTGCTACGGCACCGTCGGCGTCATCCACTCGCTGTGGAAGCCGCTGCCCGGCCGCTTCAAGGACTTCGTCGCGATGCCGAAGTTCAACATGTACCAGTCGCTGCACACGACGGTCATCGGGCCGGAGGGACTGCCGCTGGAGATCCAGATCCGCACGCGCGACATGCACGACATGGCCGAGTTCGGCGTCGCCGCGCACTGGATGTACAAGCAGGACCCGACGAAGAAGGGCACGGCAGGACCCGAAGGGGAGGACAAGCTCAAGTGGTTGCGGTCGATGCTCGACTGGCAGCAGGAGCTTCACGACCCCAAGGAGTTCATGGAGAGCCTGCGCGTCGACCTGTTCGACGAGGAGGTCTTCGTCTTCACGCCCAAGGGCGAGGTCAAGTCGCTGGGCCAGGGCGCGACGCCGCTGGACTTCGCCTACGAGGTCCACACCGAGGTCGGCCACCGCTGCGTTGGCGCGAAGGTCAACGGCAAGATCGTCCCGCTCAACTACACGTTGTCCAGCGGCGACATCGTCGAGATCCTCACCTCCAAGCGTGACCGCGGCCCGTCACGCGACTGGCTGGCGCTGGTCAAGACGACGCGCGCCCGCAACAAGATCAAGCAGTTCTCCAAGGCCGAGTCGCGCGAGGACACCGAGCACACCGGCCGCGAGCTGCTGCAGGAGCACCTCAAGAAGCAGGGGCTGCCCCCGCAGAAGATCGTCAGCTCGCCGCTGCTGGCCGAGGTCATCCGCGAGATGGGCTTCCGCCGCGCCGAAGAGTTCTACATGGCCTTGGGCGGCGCGAAGATCTCGCCGAAGGTCGTCGTCAACAAGGTCATGCAGCGCCTCAAGCAGGGCGAGGCTGCCGAAGACGAGACCGATCCCGCCGAGTCGCTGGTCAACACCCGCCGCGCTCGTCGCCAGCCGACGGGCAAGGCCGGCTCCTACGGCATCCGGGTCGACGGGGTGGAGGACGTCCTCGTCCGTCTCGCCAAGTGCTGCCGTCCGGTGCCGGGCGATCCGATCGTCGGCTACGTCTCGCTGGGCCGTGGCATCACGATCCACCGTGACGACTGCCCCAACACCGTCGCGCTGCGCAAGGACCCCGAGCGGTTCGTGCGGGTCCATTGGGAAGGCGACCACCAGAGCTCCTTCCGCGTCGAGCTCCAGGTCGACGCCTGGGACCGCCACCGCTTGCTGGAGGACCTGTCCCGGACCTTCGCCGAGGCGGGTCTCAACATCGTCGAGGCTCGCTGCATCGTCAGCTCACCCATGGTCCAGAACCGCTTTGTCGTCGAGGTGCCCGACACCCAGGGCCTCAAGCAGGCCGTCCAGCGCCTGCGCAATATCGAAGGCGTCTTCGACGCTTATCGCATCACGCCCGGCGCAAACTAAGGCGATGCCCGACGTCCTGCTCTACAGCGACACCGAGCGCAACGCCGCGATGCGTCACGAGGTCCCGATCGCGGTCGGCGATCCGTTCGGCTACGCGGAGGTCGATGGTCGCGCCGTGATCCTCACCAGCTCGCTAGAGCAGGAGCGGATCGCCGGCGTGCGGCCGGACGCGGAGCTGATCGAGTGGGCCGATGTCGGCTTCTTCGAGCTGTTGGAGAGCGGCATGGCGCGCGATCAGATGATGCTGGAACTGGTCTCGCGGGCGGTCGCTCGGATGGGGCTGCGCCACGCGATCGTCAACCCCGACTTCCCGGTGGCCGTGGCCGACCGGCTGCGTGCCGACGGTGTGGTGCTGACCCCCGACCACGACACCTTCGCGGCCCGGCGTCGGGCCAAGTCGCCGGCCGAGCTGGCCGGCATCCGGCGCGCGCAGAAGGCGGCCGAGGCCGGGATGGCGGCCGCGGCGGCGGTGCTGCGCGCCGCGGTGCCCGAGGGCGACAAGATCGTTATCGACGGCGCGCCGGTCACCGCCGAGCAGGTCCGCGCGGCACTGCGCGCCGCCTGCGCCGAGCATGGTGCGATCGCCCCGCCCGACGTGATCGTCGCGAGCGTCTGGCAGGGCTTCGGCCACGAGGCCGGCTTCGGCCCGCTGCCCGCCAACCTCCCGATCCACATCGACCTCTGGCCGCGTGACGAGGAGACCGGCTGCTGGGCCGACATGGCCAGGACGTTCGTCGTCGGCGAGCCCAACGCCAGGACGCTGGAGCTCGACGCCCTGACCCGCGAGGCCCACGTCACGGCCCGCGACGCGATCCGGCCTGGCGTCACCGGCCGCGAGCTGCACGCGCTGGCCTGCGACATCTTCGAGGCCGCCGGCCACAAGACGCTGCGCACCGGCCCCGGCGAGGACCCCAACGAGGGCTTTCAGTTCTCGCTCGGCCACGGCGTCGGCCTCGAGGTTCACGAGGATCCCGGCATGGGCCAGGCCGGCCGCTCGCCGCTCGTCCCCGGCGACGTCGTCGCCATCGAGCCCGGCCTCTGGGACCGCCACGTCGGCGCCCTGGGCTCCGAGGACCTCATCCTCGTCACCGACGACGGCCACGAGCTCCTCACCGACTACCCCTATGACTTGAAGCCCTAAGCCAGTCGGGACCGCAGCGCCTCGTCGAGGTACTCCTGCTCCTCGGCGAGCGTGCGGGTGGGGTCACGCAGGTGGGCGAGCATGACCTCGGCGGCGGTCGGGACATCCTCGGGCGACGGCCAGGTGGCCGGGTCCCACAGGTGCGACCGGACGAAGGCCTTCGGGCAGTGCGCGTAGACCTCGTCGGCGCGCACGACGATCGCGGTGCGCGGCGGCTTGCCCACGGCGCCGGCGGCCTCCAGGACCTCGGGCGCCGCCGAGACGCAGGCGCGGCCATTGACGCGCAGCGTCTGGTCGCGGCCCGGAATCAGGAAGAGCAGGCCGACCTGGCCGGTCGCGATGACGTTGGTCAGCGTGTCGAGGCGGCGGTTGCCGGTCGCGTCGGGGATCGCCAGGTGGTGCTCGTCGAGGACCGCGACGAAGCCGGGCGGTCCACCACGAGGCGTCGCGTCGGCGCGGCCGTCGGCGTCCTGGCTGGCGACGACGACCAGCGGTGAGGCGGCGATCAGGCGCGTCGCCGCCTCGTCGAGCATCCCGATGTCCTTGGCCCACGCGCGCTCGGTCGCCGGCTCGTACAGCTCGGCCAGCTGGTCAGCGGAGCTCAGTGCGGTGGCGAACGGGTCCATGTCCTTCAGGAAACCACGTGTAACGGGGCCTCGTCCACTCCGTAGACGGCCTCGGTCACGTCGCCGATGTAGTCGCCGTCGACGTGCAGCGGCACCGGCCGGCCGTCGACGGAGCGCACCACGACCTCGCCGACGCCGGCGAAGCCGTCGACCTGGCGATGGCGGTCCAGCTTGGCGCCGGCGGAGAAGAGGCGGTAGAGGATCCCCGGCATGATCGTCGGGCGCGTGCTGCGCAGCACGATGCCCGACAGCGTGGGGTCGGCGAGCGTCGCGCCTTGGGCGGCATGGATCGGGATGCGGCGGAAGTAGGTGTAGGGGTCCCCCTTTTGGACCAGCACCGTGACGCCCGGCAGCGCGTCGCCGCCGTCGGTGACGGTCTCCAGCCGCGGTGGGCGAGCGACGTACTTGCCCAGGAACTCGCCGAAGCCGCAGTAGGCGAAGTAGTAGGGGCCGAAGCGCGCCTTGAGGTGGGGGTGGGCGTCGACGCGCGCGACAACCGCGGCGTCGAGGCCGAGGCCGCTGGAGAAGAGGAACCGCCGATCGTTGACCTGCGCCATGTGCACCTCGCGCGGCTGCCAGTCGTCGGCGATGCGCAGCAGGTGCTCGGTGGCGTCCACGATGTCGTTCGGGATGCCGAGCATGCGGGCGTAGACGTTGGTCGAGCCGCCCGGGAGGCAGGTCAGCGGCGTCGTCGACCCGCGCAGGCCGTTGGCGGCCTCGTTGACCGTGCCGTCGCCGCCGAACGCGACGACGACGTCATAGCCCTCGCCGGCGGCCTCGCGCGTCAGCTCGGTGGCGTGGTCGCGGGCCTTGGTGTCGACCGCGTCGACGTCGTAGCGGCCCTGCAGGGCGTAGACGACGAGGTTGCGCAGGCGGTCGGAAACCGTCGTGGCATACGGGTTGACGATGACGAGCATGCGCTTGCGCTCGGTGGCGGCGTTCAGCGCGAATTGGTCGCCGAGCGCTTCGAGCGACGACAGTGAGGCGGCGGGCACGTTGCTGGGTACACCGAAACGGCCTGCGGGTCACACGACCCACAGGTGCGGTCACCCGCACCTGCCAGACGCGGGCGACCACGACTGTTATGACGCCTCGCCGACGGGAGACTGCTCGCAGTGACCTCCCCGCGGATCAACCACCGAGAGCTCGTTGCACTCCTCCTGGTGACGGGTTCCATTCTTGTGGCCGCGGGGCACGCTGACGCCGCCGTTCAGACGACACCGCCGCAGACCAGCGGCGAGGCAGGCATCAGCATCCAGTCCGTGCCCTAGGGCCGGTCGCGCTCGCTCCTCCGGTTCGCTGGAGCGGGCGAGCGCGACTGGCGCGCGCGGGCGGAACGTGCTCGCCCAGGGGGCTCGCAGTTCCGGGCGCGAACTCGCCAGAGGCTCCTTCGCGCGGCCATCGCACTACGTTGCTGTGGCGCTCCAGCCGCTGATCCGCTCCACGTCGAGCGCCACCACGGGACCTTCCGGACGCCGCTCGCGGTACTGCGCGTAGCGCGCCACCAGGAGATCGAGGGCCTGCTGCGCCTCGGTGCCGTCTTCCAGCACGCGTGCGGTCCCGTCGGCCCTGACCCACCACAGCGCGCTCCAGTCCTCGGCGTAGTGGTCGGCCAGCAGCGCGGCACGCGGCTCGGCGCGCACGTGGTCCAGCCGCGCCAGCGCCCGCGTCGTCTTGGGCTTGTGGTCGACCGCGTGGTAGATCGTCTCGCCGCCGATCGCGAAGCAGACCGGGATCACCGACGGCCGACCGTCCGGCGCGACCGTCGCCAAGCGCGCCACGCGGGCGGACCCGAGCAGCTCCCAGCAGCGCGCTGTATCCACTCCGCGCCCTTACAGCCAGCCGCGGCGCCGGAACCACAGCACCATGCCGGTCAGCACCGACAGCATGACCGCGATCGTGATCCAGAACGCGTGGAGTGAGCCTTCGCCCGGCACGCCGACGTTCATGCCCAGCACGGAGGCGATCAGCGTCAGCGGCAGCATGATCACGCTGAACGCCGTGAGCACGCGGATCGAGTCGTTCAGGCGATGGGAGAGCACCGCCTCGTTGGTGTTCTCCAACCCCTCGATGACCTCTTTGAAGTTCTCCAACATGTCCCACACCCGCTCCGACGCGTCGTTGATGTCGTCGAAGTAGATGTCGAGCTCGCCCGTCACGTAGCGCTTGGTGCGCTCCAGGTCCTTCAGCGCGACGCGCTGCGGCCGGACGATCTTGCGGAAGTTGATGATCTCCTGCTTGGCGTTGGAGAGGTCGCGCACGATCTCGCGGTTGGCCTCCTCCTCGAAGATCGCCTGCTCCAGACGCTCGAGCTTCAACCCCATCTTGCGCAGCATCGGGAACGACGCGTCCACGCACGCGTCGACGATCTTGTACAACAAGTAGCCTGCGCCCTTGGAGAACATGTCCTCGCGGATGTCCTCGTTGGTGCGGCAGCGGTCAAAGAGGTACTGCAGCGGCTGCAGCCCCTCGTTGGGCAGGGTGATGATGAAGTCGGGCCCGACGAAGATGTCGACCTCGGCGCCGTTGAGCCGGTTGACGCGCTTGTCGAAGACCGGGAAGTGGAGGACCACGAAGAGGTAGCCCTCGTACTCGTCGACCTTCGGACGCTGGTTGCGCGAGAAGACGTCCTCGTAGTCCAGCGGGTGGAAGTCGAAGTGCTCCTCGAGCCACGCGCGGTCGATCTGGCGGGGGCGCTCGATGTTGATCCAGCGCAGGCCCTCGGCCTCGACGACCTCGACGTTGGGGGTGTCAGGCTCCGCGACGTGCGGGATGCCGTCCGTCCGAGAGCGGGCAGCGCGACGCGGCAGAGGCGGGCGGGGCAGCCTCGGCATGGCGACTGAAGGGCTCGTCGACGGACGGGATCACGACGCTGGGAAGTCTACCGTCCGGGCACGCAGACCACGACGCCGACATGTCGTTTTGCAGCATCAAGGTCGCTTGCTATCGTTCCGACCACATAGCTGTACACGTCCAGAGGGGTGGAGGGACTGGCCCGATGAAACCCCGGCAACCCCCGCTTAGGCGGGAAGGTGCCAATTCCTGGAGACGTGTGGCGTAGGAAGCCACTTCTTCGTCACACACCGAAATCATCGGCGACGAACAAGGAGTTTCCCACGATGGCTGTCACCAACCTCTCTTGCCGCGAGTGCGGCGCTGAGTACGAGCTCACGGCGCAGTACGTCTGCACCAAGTGCTTCGGGCCGCTGGAGGTCAAGTACGACCACAGCGCGCTCGCGGGTGATGTCGCCTCGCTGCGCCGCCGGATCACCTCCGGCCCCCAGAACATCTGGCGCTACGTGGACTTCCTGCCGCTCGTCGACGGCCAGCCCGGCCCGAGCGCGAAGATCCTCTCGCGCGTCGGCTTGCCCGCCGGCTGCACGCCGCTGGTGCGCGCCGACCGGCTCGCCGAGCGCCTGGGCCTCAAGGAGGTCTGGGTCAAGAACGACGCGCACAACCCCACGCACTCCTTCAAGGACCGCGTCGTCTCGGTCGCCGCCGCCCGCGCGCGGGAGCTCGGCTTCGACACGCTCGCCTGCGCCTCGACCGGCAACCTCGCCAACGCCGTGGCCGCCACGGCCGCAGCGCTGGGGATGCCGTCCTACGTCTTCATCCCGGCCGACCTCGAGGAGCAGAAGATCCTCGCGACCGGCGTCTACGGCACCAACTTGGTGAAGATCAACGGCAACTACGACGACGTCAACAGCCTGTGCACCGAGATCAGCGGTGAGCAGGAGGGCTGGGCGTTCGTCAACGTCAACATGCGCCCGTACTACGCCGAGGGCTCCAAGACCCTGGCGTATGAGATCTCCGAGCAGCTCGGTTTCTCGACGCCGGACCGCGTGGTCGCGCCGATCGCCTCGGGCTCGCTGTTCACCAAGCTCGCCAAGGGCTTTGACGAGTGGCGTGAGCTGGGCCTCATCGAGGGCGACACGCCCACGATGAACGGCGCCCAGGCCACCGGCTGCTCGCCGGTCGCCACGGCGTTCGCCGCGGGCACCGACGTCTGCCGTCCGGTCAAGCCGGACACGATCGCCAAGTCGCTGGCCATCGGCAACCCGGCCGACGGCCCGTACGCGATCGAGCTGGCCAACCGCACGGGCGGCAGTGTCGACAGCGTCACCGACGAGGAGATCAAGGCGGGTATCCGCCTGCTGGCCGAGACGACGGGCATCTTCACCGAGACCGCCGGCGGCGTCACCACGGCGACGCTCGCCAAGCTCGCCGATCGCGGCGACATCGACCCGGAGGAGCGCGTCGTGCTCGTCATCACCGGCGACGGCCTCAAGACCCTCGACGCGGTGCGCGACACCTTCGAGTCGCACACGATCGAGCCGCCGGTGCGGTTGGCCAGCTCGACGGCGTACGGGCCGTCGGCCGGGTTGCCGATGGCCAGCGACTTGGCGATCGTGTCCGGCTTGACCGGGCGGCAGAAGTCCACGCCGGCCTCGAAGGCCTGCGCGACCGGGGAGCAGCCCTCGGCCTGGGCGCCGTTCATGATCGGCGCGTCGTCGGTGATCAGGCCGGCGTCGGCGAACTCGCGGAAGCCGCGCGCGACCTTGGTGAACAGCGAGCCGGAGGCGATCGGGCCGACGATCCGGTCCGGGGTCTCCCAGCCGAGCTGCTCGACGATCTCGAACGCGAGCGTCTTGGA
>JBEVLC010000025.1:0-13718 GCA_040509415.1 Baekduia sp.
TGAGCGCCGGCCCCCGCCGGGCCCACGGCACCGGCTCGCTGGAGACGCGGACCGACAAGTACGGGCGGGAGATCTACTACGGACGGTTCTACGTCGCGGGGCGTCAGGTCAAGCGCAAGCTTGGCGTCAAGCGCCGTGCGGGCGAGTCGACCGGGTTGACGAAGACCGGCGCCGAGCGCGCGTTGCAGAAGCTCATCGACGCCGAGGTGCGCGTCGTCCCGATGGGTGAGCGCATCGACCTGAAGACCGCCGGAGAGCGCTACCTCGTCCACCTCGACCAGGTGATGCACCGCCGTCCGACGACGCTCCAGGACTACACCATCATGTTGTACAAGCACCTCGCCCCGTTCTTCTCCGGGCGATCACTGCAACGCATCGACACCCAACTCGTCGCCGACTACCTCATCGCCAAGCAGCGCGAGGGCCTGAAGAGCAAGACGGTCGGCAAGCAGCTCACCTTCCTCCACGGCATCTTCCGCCACGCAATGAAGAAGGGCTGGGCCACCGCCAACCCCGTCGCCGCCGTCGACCGACCGCGCGACCCCGAGAGCGACCCCGACATCCGATTCCTCACCCACGAGGAACTCGAAGCCCTACTACGTGCCGTCGACGATCCCGAGTTCAGTCAGGTCGACTACCCGCTGTTCCTCGTCGCCGCCACCTGCGGCCTGCGACAGGGCGAACTCGTCGCGCTGCGCTGGCGCGACATCGACTGGACCGCAGGCGTCATCCGAGTCCGCCGCAACTACACCCGTGGGCACTGGGGTGCCCCCAAGTCACGCCGATCCAGTCGCGCCGTGCCCATGATCGCCCGGACCGCGGGAGCGCTGGACCGTCTCTTCAAGTCATCCCGGTTCCAGGCAGACGACGACCTCGTCTTCGCCTACCCAGAACTGGGATCGGTCCTCGACGCGTCCAAGCTGCGCAAGCGCTTCAAGGCCGCGCTCGCGGCAGCCGGAGTCCGGCCTGTGCGCTTCCACGACCTGCGCCACACGTTCGGCACCCAGGCCGCGGCGTCGGGCGTGCCGCTGCGAACGCTGCAGGAGTGGATGGGGCATCGGGACTACAAGACGACGCTGATCTACGCCGACTACGCGCCGCGCGCGGAGGAGCGGCAGATGATAGAGCGAGCCTTCTCTTGGCCCGCAGAGGACGCTTTCGGCCCGACGACCGACGATGCTTCCAGCACTGTCTCGAACCGACCTGGCCGACGATCGCAGGGCCGCTTGTAGCCATCAATACACGGCGGACCTAAACCACAAGATGGCGCAAGCGATGCGGCGGCACCAGAAGATCCAACAAATCGAAAATCCGGTCGCCGTAAGCAGCGGCCTCCCTCAGCCGATCCTTGCGGTACCCCCGCTCGGCAAATGCCTCCAAGAGCTCCTCCTCCGGACGCTGCACGCGTTCTAAGAATGCCTCATACACCGCTTCGAGCTCGCCAACGAGCGCCTCGACGGTGGCCTCATCGCCCCGATCGGGGTCGTGCGGCCGATGATCGACCAAAGCCGCGAAGCGCTCGCGCGGCGTCAGGTTGCATAGCCCGACGACCTGGTCGAGCGTTACTGGCGGTTGACTGCATGCGAGGTGTACGATCATCGAGAAGCACGTCGAGAGCCGGCTCACCTTCAGCTTGTAGTTCTTGAGAGCGCTCTTGACCATCGCGGCCTCGCGCGCTGAGGCATCGGCCAGCGCCCCGGCCTGATACCGGTCGTGCTCGTAGTTGAGCGTCAACGTGCGCCAGAACCGAAGGATGTCGTTGGTCAAGAAGGTCGGGACAAAATCGTCCTCGTGACCGGCGTAGTCGCGGTAGTAGAACCCGACAACACGCCGCAGGAATTCCGCGTAACGCTCCGGATCTGTAACCGGCTGGCTCTCCAGCAAGAGCAGCATTCGCGCCGTAAACGTATTGGTCGAGTCGTCTGCCGGGCTCCCGAGCTGACGCTCCATCGCAACCACATCGAGCGTCTCAAGGAAGCGACCGTCACCGGAGAAAGGCGGAAAGCCCATCCGTTCGGTCACTTCGACCAGCCGACCGGCGAGGCGAAGGAACGGAAGGAACACCCGCGGCTTTTCCTCTGGTGTTGGCGCGAAAAGGAAGAATAGATCGATATCGGACTGGTCATAAGCCTCAAGACGGCCGTAGGACCCGGTTGCGTAGACGCACATCGCCGCCTCATCCAGATGCCTATGGAGGTCAGCGACACCCTCGTGCAACTCTGCGAGACGCGTTCGCGAATATGCAGCACGATCTCTGTCATCTCTACTCATAACTGAGGCGAACCGTAGCGGTACGACGCTGATGGGCGCAAACGGCGAACACTTGTTCGGCCTACGAGCGAGCGGTACGATCGAAGCGTGGAAGGGCGCCCGGACATCTATATCTCGGCTGACGTCGAGACGGACGGGCCCATCCCAGGCCCATTCTCGTTGCTCTCCGTAGGCCTTTGTGTCGCGGGCACCTATGACGGTGTGCGCTATGAGCGCATCGATCCATCTGCGCATACCTTCTACGCCGAACTCCAACCGATCTCAGATCGGTTCGAATCTGAAGCGCTTGAGGTCAACGGGCTGGATCGCGCTCGGCTGGCGCGAGAGGGGCGTCGCCCTCCAGCCGCAATGGAGGATGCCGCGAACTGGGTGGCAAATGTTGCGGCGGACTATCGACCCGTGCTGGTTGCCTATCCCGTGGCGTTCGACTGGGCTTTCCTGTATTGGTACTTCGTGCGCTACGCGACGGCAGGCTCGCCGTTCGGGTTCTCCTCTTGCCTGGACATCCGAACCCTGTATCAAGCGCGTGCACGAACAGTGTTTGACCTATCGTCGAAGCGCCACATGCCGCCTGCCCTGCTGCCCAAACGCCCCCACACGCACAATGCCCTGGACGATGCAGTCGAGCAGGCGGAGCTCTTTAGCAACGTATTCACGTGGTCGCTCGTGCAGCCGTCAACTGAGATCCAATCTGAGGTGTCCCCGCATGGCCGATAAACCGACCGCCCCCCAGCCCAGCACCGCAGCCGCTCCGGACTGGCTACGCCCGCTGCTGCCTTCGTCGACACTCCCGCGCCGAAGCCGGCTCTAGCAGGCCCGGCCTGCGTTAGATCGGGCTAGGTCGCACCAAGCCTTGGCGGCAGCGAGGGGCAGATCGCGCTCGATGGGTGACTCCTCGCTTCACACGCGAGAAGTCGCGGGTTCAAGCTTCCGCTCGATCGCGGACGCGAGGTCGGTTTCCAACCTCGGAGAGAACATCGGTAGCAGCTAGGGGGCAGATGGGCATCACGTCGTCGGGCCCTCCGCTACGCTGACGCCGTTTTCGCGCTTGACCTTGATGTGCAACTGGCAATGCTCGCTGACGTCGTCGGTGTGCGAGATCACGAAGATCTGCTGGAACTCCGACTTGGCGAGTTCGCCGAGCTGTTGCAGCAGCAGCCCGCGGCGGTCCGCGTCTTGGCTCCCGAACACCTCGTCGAGAATCACGAAACCGTGCTCGACGCCGCGCCTACGGGCAAGCGTCTGCGAGAGCGCGAGGCGCAGGCACAGCGCTGCGAGGTCTTGCTCCCCGCCGGAGAACCGCTTCACCGGATGCAGGTGCCCGCCGTCTGCGACCTGGAGTAGGTAGCTCTCGGTGAGGCGGATGATCGGATAGGTGCCGTTGGTGACCCGTTTGAGCAGGTGCGACGCCTGGCGCTCCAGTTCGGGACGAGCCCGCTTGGAGGCGTGCTCGCGGTAGTCGGCCAGCGCCTTGGCGACGGCTGAGCGCAGTTCGAGCTCCCTGCGCTCACGCTCGACAAGGCGTAGCACTTTGCGGCCGTCCTCAAGCCGCGTGCGCGCGGTGTTCACCGCTGCAGACTCCACCGACGCCCTGGCCTTCGCCTCGTCAAGTTGGGCGAGAGCGAGTTCGAGCTCGTCAGCAAGCCGGCGCTGCTCGGCGTCAGCGGTGCTCTGCGCGTCGGGCTCGGGCGCGACCTCGTTGGCCTGTGCGCGCAGATGGGCGACCTTCTCCTTGAGCTCGACGACGAGGGGCTGCTGCTGTGTGAGGCGTGCTTCCAAGAGCGGGACGGCGTCGGCGTTCTCGCGCAACGCGGCGATGCGGCGTACGGCCCTCTGGGTGCGGTCGAGGTCCGCCTTGAGGTCGACGTGGGCAGCCGCGTCGTACCCGTTCGAGCCGATGCCATTGCGCTGCTCGGCGTACTCGGCCGCCTGATACTCGGCGCGCTGCCTGCGCTCGCCGGCCTCGGCGCGTTTGACGGCGGCAGCGGCGGCCTGCTCAGCCGCAACGCGCATCGCTGGGATCTGCTCGGAAAGCGTTCGGTAGCTGGTGTCGAGCTGGTGTTCGTGCTCGGCCGCTTTGCATGCGGTGGCGGCCGTTCGCTCGGCGGCCGCTTCCAGTTGCTCGCGGTTACCGATGTCGACTAGCCCGTCGAGCTGCGCGCGCAGCTGCTGGGCGCGTTCAGCGCCGGCCTTGTGCTTCTTGCCGAGCTCGACGACCTGGCCCATCTCGTCGGAGATCCGCTGGATGTCAGCCTCGCGCGCGGCGATCGCGACTTCGAACTCAGCGAGCAGGTCACCGAGCGTGCCCTCCAGCGGGCGCTTGCAGGTCGGACAGGTGCCGGTCTCGCTGTCGCCGACGCCGCTCAAGGCATCGCGGTGCTTAATGTCGTGGTTGAGTTGGGCCTGAAGGTCGGCGCGTTCATCGCGCAGCTCCTGCCAACGATCCCGACTACTAACGACCTGCGCCTCCGAGCTCGCAAGCTCGGCCAGCTCACGCTCGGCGTTCGACCGAGCAACGGCTTGCGCGAGCCGTTCGCGCACGATCCGCGCGGCCTCGTCGGCCTCCTGGCGCTTGTCGGCAGCGACGCGCAGCTGCTCCCCGATGTCGGTCAGCTCCTGCTGCGCAGATGACAACTTTGCGACGAGATCCTCACCGTCGGCGGGTGGGTCGCCGAGTTCCGCGAGCACGTCGGTGGCCTTAGCCAGCTCTTCTAGGGCAGTGCGCTCCTTCGCGCGCAGCCCTTCGATCAGCTCGTGATTGCGCCGACGTTGGTCCATCTCGCGCTCTAGCGCGGTCACCTCGTCCACGCGAGCCGCGACAGGCGCGAGCTCAGTCAGCTCGACGTACGCGCCACGGGCAACCTCTAGACGCTGGGTCAGGTTGTCGACGACCGTTTGCTCGCGGACAAGCTCACCCACCGCCTGCTCGGCGGCAAGCTGGCGGGCACCGTAGTCGGAAACCTGCTTGGTCAGCGCCTTGATGCGGGCGACCGCCGCCCTCTCCTGCTCTCTTAGCTCGCCCACCTTGGCTTCGAGTTCTTTGACCGGCGCCGCCTCGCGAGCCTCGCGCTCACAGCGCTCAACGTCGACGCGCAGCGCGTCGACGTCCGGTGCCTCGGCGGTGAGGCCTTCGACGATGCCCTTTTGCTCGCGGGCCTCGCGACCGGCGAAATCGGCGGCGACGCGCAGGTGCTCGATGCCGAGAAGCTGCTCCAGTTGGTCGCGGCGCTCGGACAGCTTCGTGGAGGATGACAGCGCGTGGACTTCCTTTTGGCGCGCGTAGAAGGTCCCACAGAACATCTGTTGCGTCAGGCCGAGCTGCACCGCGACCTCGTGGCTGGTGTCGGTCAGTGTGCGCGCTAGTTCGGCGCCGGTGGCGACGTCGGTCAGCCAAGCGTCCGAGCCGTCGATACGCACGACCTTGAGGAGTCGGTCAGCTACCTCGAACTCCAGCTCGACTCTGCAGGGACCGTCGGCGCCGTGGCGGGCAACGGAGATCGAGTGGGGGCCGCGTTTGCCGCCGAACAGCGCCCATTCAACCGCGCCGAAGATCGAGCTCTTGCCAGCTCCGTTTGGGCCGGTGATCGAGTACAGCCCCGGTGCGTTGAAGTCGAGCTCGAACTCGGCGAACGAGCGGAAATTCCAAGCGTGGATGTACTTGAGCTTCATGCGCCGATTTCCTCGGCGGCCTTGGTCATATAGGCCTCGGCGCGGGCGATGAACATGTCGGCATCCACGCCGCGTGGCACGCGGGTGGAGAGGAAGTCGCGCAGCTCTTGTGGAGCGCCGGGGCTCGGGCCGGCAGATGTGGCGTCGACGAAGTCAGCGTCGAGCTCTAGGTGCAGGCAGTGCTCGAATGCTTTGGCAATGGCGCGGCGGTCGATCGCCGCGAACGCCTCTACTGGGACATCGCGGATCGGCAGCTGGACGACGGTGCCGTCGAGGTCATCGCGTTCGGCGGCGGCGACGATCGCGTCAGTCAGGTTGTCGGTCTGAGACGCCACGACCTCCGGGAGTCGCAGGAAGCGTCGCCCCTCGATCGGATGGAGTTTCACGAACTCGTCGCCGAGCGGGTCGGCCGCTAGGCCAACCTCGACAAAGCCTTTCTCGGGAGCGTCGTCCGCCCACGTCACCCGCTCCAGCGAGCCGGCGTAGACGGCGTTCATGCGGGCGCGGCGGTCGTACTTGTGCAGGTGCCCGAGGGCGACGTAGGTGAACTCGCCTGCGACGGCCTCCAGCGCTTCGCCGGATACCTCGACATTGCCGGCTTCGGACGCGCCGACGCGCCCCAGCCCTTCGAGGCCGACATGCGCGACGAGAACGTTGAAGCGATGTGCGGTCGACGGCCGAGCGGCGTTGATCCACTCCCGCAGCTGTGCTGGGTCGTTGCAGTGAGGGATGGCCGTAACTGCCAACTCGCCGATCTCGATGACTTCCGGCTGCACGTGCACGGCGGTCACGCAATCGAGCTGGTTGAACAGTCCGAAGATGTGGTCGGTCGCGGCCACGCGCGGCGTTGAGTGATTGCCGGCGATAACCACGGTCGGGATTTGGGCCTTCTGCAGGCGCTTGAACTGCTTGACGGCGACGAGCATCGCGGTGTTAGACGGGTGGAAGCCGTCGAACAGGTCGCCGGAGTGCACAATCGCGTCGGGCTGCAGCTCGATGATCTCGTCAATCGCGCGCTCGAACGCCTTATAGAAATCGCGTTCGCGCGTGTTGCGGCCACCCTCGACGGTGTAGTGGTAGCGGCGGTAACCGAGGTGGGTGTCGGAAAGGTGCGCGAGCTTCATGCGAGGTACTTGGGCAGCGCCCCGAGCAGCCGCAACCGCAGGCGGATCGCAGGGACGGAAACGTCGAAGCGCCCGGCGAGCGCGGACAGGTTGAATCCGGTGTTCCGGGCGTGCTCCACCACGAGCATCTCGGGCATCAGCAACTCGCGCGCGAACGCGTCGGCCTCGCGCTCGCGTTGCTTGAGCGATGGCAGCGTCATCGAGCCGGCGCCGTTGCTGGGCATCTCGCTTATGTCCGCAGCGCGATCGGCGAATACACCCGACGCGCCGGGCACGTGCAGCCGGAAATGACCGATCTCGTGCGCGATGGTGAAGCGCTTGCGCCGCGGGCTGCGCCGCGCCTCGGCCGCGTCGACCCAGATCGTCTTCTCCTGCGGCCGCGGGTCGAGCATCCCGGACAGATGACCCTGGTCCTTGGGGGCGTTGGGCAGTGAGCGAATGTCGTCGTGTTCTTCGATCAAGAGTCCGAGCAGGTCGTTGGCGATCTGCTCAACGGGCACAGGCAGGACGTCCGAGGGGCGATAGTGCTCCTCGAACTCGCGCAACAGCGCTTGCGCGGCTGTTGCCGGGTCAGTCGTCGGGTCCCCCGTGGAAGAGTCGCTCGACGAGCTCGACCTCGGGATCGGGCAGGATCAGGTCGTCCGCGACCATGGCGCGCGTCGACGTCGCGTGCCCGCTCCCCCGGCCCATCGCGGAAACCGCCGACAATCGCTCTGCTTCGCCGGTCGGCGTGGCGGAGGCGAGCAGGTCGCGGACGTCGATGTCGAAGATCCGCGCCAGCGAGTCCATAAGACTCTTCTTGAGCTTGGTGCCGATGAGCTTGCCGGTCTCCAGGTAGTGGTAGTTGCGCTCCAGTGCCTTGCGCCCGGCAGCACCCGTAATATCGAAGTCGGCGGCAAGCTGCTCAACGATCTGCCGACGCTCGATGCCGCGCGCGTCGCGCATCGTCTTCAGCGCAGTCGGCAGAATCCCCGCTGGTGTAGCCGTGCCGAGAACGTCGTCGACGATCGCGAGCGTGCGGGCGTAGCCCTCGCTCTCGGTGGCGCTCGCCGTCGGCGCCGGGCCACGGGCCATGAGGACGTCCGCCAGCATGCCGGCGAGCTCGTCCTGCTGATGAGTCGGGACCAGCTTCAGGTAGGTCTCAATCGGCTTGGCGGTGCCGGCGTTCATGTCATCGACGGCCTCCCAGAAGGCGCGGTCGAAGCCGTGGTCGCAGGGAGTCATGAGCTCCTCCAGTCGCGGCGGCGCAAGCGGCCGCTCTCCAGGGCCTCGCCCAGTTGCTCGGCGACGCGCAGCTGCGGACGGGACGGGGCGAGGCGGGCCGGGATGGGTTCCTGCGGGGTCTGCGCGTCGACGCAGTCGGCCGCGATCTCGGCCGCCACTGCCGTGACCGCCGACTGGCGGTCGGGGCGCTTGAGGCGCATCAGCAGGCGCACCGAGGCGTCGTCGATGGCCCTCATGACCTGCTCGCGCGAGAGGCCGCAGTTGCCGCCACGAGTGCAGCAGACGGACTCGATTGTGCACACGGCGCGCAACACGAGCTCCCGGATGACGAGGTCCAAGCGGCTGTCGCCGTCAGCGCTCATCTCAACCCGAACCTGTTCCAAGGCGAGATCATCCAGGCGCCGCAGCGCAAGCTCGTCGGCGTGACGATCGAAGTGCTCCATGAAAACTAGGCCGCTCCTTCGTCGGGATCTCTTACATCGAGCTTGCGGCGTTGCTCGCGCGCACGGCCAAGAGCCCGGCTGTAGCGAGTGTTAAGTGCCTCGCGGCTGATGCCGCGTCGTGCAGCGGACTGCTCCGGCGTCAGGCCAACGAGCATCCGCTCGGTCAGCAGCTCGCGATCGCCATCGGAGAGACCGGCGATGTACGGGGCGAACTCCATCGCCTGGCGCCGCAGCGACTGCTCGTCGTCGCTGACCACGTCGGCGCTTTCGGGCGTCATCTCCGCCACCCGCAGCTTCTTCTTCTGGTAGCGCTCCACTCCACGCCAATGGCGCTTCAGGAAGAAACCAATCCAGATGCGGGCGAGGATGTGGATCGGCGCGTCGCCGACCTCGGGCTGCTTGAGCACGAGCTCGGCCAGCTTTGCCGTCACCTCCTGAGCGATGACGTCCGCGGTGCCGGCGCGATCGGCAGCACCGGAGAGTTGGGCGTACGCGACCGAGCGCGCGAACGCCCAGTAGGGACTAACGAGCTGCCCGAGAGCGGTGCGGAGCGCCGCCTGGTCGCCGGCGGCCTGGGCGGCACGGACCGTACGGAGATTGCGGTCGTCTCGGTCTAGGTCGGGTTGGGAGTCTTTGTTCATCTGAGCCTTTGGTGCACGGCAGACCCTCACCCCTTGAGTCGCAGGTCGTGCCACCTTTCTTACAGCTTCGATCAGAATTTGTTGACTACCTCGGTCAAGAGCATCCGTTCAGTGGGCCTTTTGCTTGTAGGTCACATGCAGGTATCAGCCCTGATGACCGAGCGGACGGCGGCGACGCGCGGCCGCCGCCCGCATCGTGCTTCGACGAGCTACCGCTTCCCGCGCTGCGGCGCGCGCTGCGACAACGCGGAGGCGGCGACGCGCTTGGCGGGCTTGGAGTAGTTACCGCGCATCACCTTCGAGGCCGTCCGCGCGACGCGCGCGGAGGTCTTGCGAGAGCGGGCCATAGGAAGACTCCTTTCAGCGGCCGAACCGAGCGTCGGCCTTCACCCAGTAGGTCGTCGCCGACATCTGAGGTCTTACAGATCGCCTGACGCCGAACCCGAGATGTCATAGGCGCGCTGCCGACCGCGAACCTCAGCGCCGCGTCAACAAGGGCCTCGTCCGCGCCCGAGGCCACTTGCACGCCATCCACTACCCCCAGCTGAGACAGGACCTCACGGTTCCGGGGCGCCCATCCCCGAGGACCGGCACACACTTGCATCCTTGATGCAGCGTCGACGTGTGTACGTGCCCGAGGGGTCTTCGGCGAACTTCATCGACTGAGGGGCATGGGAAGACGAAGCCGACGCAGGAGCAGCACCGGGACGCCGGCCCTCATGAGGGATCACCAGGCGCGGGTGAAGGCCAGCGATGACGTGTGGACCGACTTCCGCGCGGCCACCCGCCACAGCTCGATCTCGGTCGCTCTAGGTGACCTCGTCACGCGCGAGGTCGATCGCTATCGCGCCCGCCGCGTGCGGGAGGGCTCGGCCGACGAGCAGGAGCTGATGGAGGCCCTGGAGCGCGCGCACGAGTTGCACGCCGAGCTGGCCGAACTCGTGAAGCGCCTTGAGCGACGGCTCGAAGTGCGCGCAGCTCGACAGCGGTAGCTCAGGTCTCGCCGCCTGCGGTCCCGCTCCACCGTGGCGCAGCCGCCCGATTCGCGACGCCGTCCGACAGCGAACCCAGCGGGGGCGAGAAAGCGGCCGCCAGGATCTCTCCGTAGGAGGACACAAATTCAAGCGCCCCCGCGCGGCGGCCACCGCCGGGGGCATGGCCCAAAGGAGCACTACTCCCATGAGCAACAAGGACGCTACCCCGTCCCTGAGCCCCGACGCCGCGATCCCCGAGCATCTGCGAGGCAAAGTGCGCGTCGCAGCCGAATGGCGCGTGGTCAACGCATGCAAGACCGTGACCGTGCCGCAGAACATCGACCCCGTATGCGACGCCGTCCACGACCTCGACGGCTTCGACAGCGGCGACCTCCCCGCCGAGACGCTCATCGAACTCGGCAAAGAGGCCATCGACTGGTGGATGCCCGACGCCCGCCCCCACACCACCGAGCAATGGCAAGAACTGCTCGACGACCTCGACCCCATCCGCGAACTCGTCGCGATGATCGAGCACATGGCCGAGATGCGCGACCGATAGCCAGACGCCGCCCGCCACACGCCGATAGCGTTCCCACCACCAACCAAGTCCCAAAACGAGACCACACCCGCCCGCGCCACCGTCCCGTTAAGCACGAAAACCCCCTGGCGAGAGGGGGTCTTCGTAGTAGCGGGGGCAGGATTCGAACCTGCGACCTTCGGGTTATGAGCCCGACGAGCTACCAGACTGCTCCACCCCGCGGCGGACAAAGAAGTGTAGCGGATCGCCCCTCTCCGAACGATGTTGGTGGGCTTACGCGCGGTCGCGCCCGCGACGCAAACACGTGACCGCCAACCAGCGCCCCGGCGTGCCCGTCGGCGCCAGCGGAAACGCCAAATCCCCCGCAAGCGCCCACAAGGCAACAGGCCGGTCAGATACCACCCAACCCGGCGGCCAACGGGTGATGTCGGCGTCCTCCAGCGTCCCCAGCAGCGCGGTCACCACCTCCTCCAACCCCGGCACGCGGATCGGCATGCGCTCGCGGTAGCGCGCGACGCAATGGTCGCTCGGGACGATCTCGGGCGCCTCTGCGTCACCGGTGCGTGCCGTGCCCACGAACATTCCCGCGCAGCCTGCCAGGATCCGTCGACGATGGCCCATGTCTTCGTCTCCCGCGCGCTGCCAGGCGACGCGCTCGATCGCCTCGCCGACGCCGGCCACGACGTCGAGGTCTGGCCCGGCAACCTGCCGCCCCACCCCACCGAACTCCGAGACCACCTCACCAACGCCGACGGTCTGCTCGCAATGCTCACCGAGCGCATCGACACCGCCACCCTCGACTCGGCGCCCAACCTCAAGGTCATCGCCAACTACGCCGTCGGCTTCGACAACATCGACATCGAGGCCACCAACAAGCGCTCGATCCTCGTCGGCGTCACGCCCGACGTCCTCACCGACGCAACCGCCGACCTCGCCTTCGCCCTCCTGCTCGCCGCCGCACGGCGCCTCGTGCCGGCCGAACACGCGGTGCGCGAGGGGCGCTGGCGGACCTTCGAGCCCCAGGGCTGGCTCGGCGCCGACGTCTACGGCGCGACGCTCGTGATCGTCGGCGGCAAGGGGCGGATCGGCAAGGCCATGGCCAAGCGCGCGACGGGCTTCGACATGTCCATCATCTCGACCGGCCGCGACGACGACCTCCATCAAGCCCTTCAACAAGCCGACTTCGTCTCGCTCCACACGCCCCTCACAGCACAGACCCACCATCTCATCGACGACGCCGCCCTGCACGCCATCAAGCCCGGCGCGATCCTCGTCAACACCGGCCGCGGCGGCCTAGTTGACCAGCAAGCGCTCGCCGCCGCCCTCCACGACGGGCGCCTCGCCGCCGCCGCGCTCGACGTCACCGACCCCGAGCCGCTGCCGTCCGACGACCCGCTGCTGGCTGCGCCCAACCTGCTCGTCGTCCCGCACATCGGCTCGGCCACCCACACCGCGCGCACCCGCATGGCGCACATGGCCGTCGACAACCTGCTCGCAGGCCTCGCCGGCACGCCACTCCCCCACCCAGCGCCCGCCCCGCCGCCGCCGCCCCCGCCGAAGTAGCCTCGCCCCTCATGCGCGTCGCCGTCGTCGACATCGGGACCAACTCGACCCGCCTGCTCATCGCAGACGTCAACAACGAACACGTCACCGAAATCGAGCGCCGTACCACCGTCACCCGCCTCGGCCAGGGCGTCGACCACAGCGGCGAGCTGCACCCCGACGCCATCGCACGCGTCTACGCCGCGCTCGACACCTACAAGAAGATCATCGACGACAACAACGTCGACGCGACGACCGGCGTCCTCACCTCCGCCGTGCGCGACGCACGCAACGGCGCGGTCTTCACCGCCACCGTCAACGACCGCTACGCCATCGACGCCAGGACGATCACCGGCGACGAGGAGGCCCGCCTCACCTACCTCGGCGCGACGAGCGACCGCACCGCCGCAACAGACGCCACCGACAACACCCAAACCCGCGTCGTCATCGACGTCGGCGGCGGCTCGACCGAGCTCGTCGTCGGCCACGGTGCCACCGTCGACTTCCACGCCTCCACCCAGGCCGGCGTCGTCCGCCAGACCGAGCGCTTCATCCGCTCCGACCCTCCCCGCCCCGAGGAGCTCCAACTCCTCCAGGCCGAAGCGGAGGAGATCTTCACCCAAGCCGTCCCCGAGACCATCCGCGCGCGCGTCACCCAAGGCATCGCCGTCGCCGGCACCGCCACCTCGTGCGCGGCGATCCTCCAGGAGCTGGACCCCTACGACCCTGCCCGCGTCCACGGGTTCCGGCTTCTCAGAGCACAAACCGAGATGCTGCTCGCACGCCTGGCCGGCATGACGCTCGCCCAGCGCCGCCGCGTCACCGGCCTGCATCCCGACCGCGCGCCCGCGATCGTCGCCGGCGTCATCCTCCTCATCGAGGCGATGCGGACCTTCGATCTCGCCGAGGTCGAAGTCTCCGAGCACGACATCCTGCGGGGCGCGGCACTGTGGCGCGGCGGGACGGGCGAGGGCTGAGGTACACGCCCGCCCCGCTCGCTACAGCGACGGGGTCAAGCAGGGCATGGCTGCCCCACCTCCCGGTTTCGCCGCAGAGCGGTTGTACCTTGCATCCCCACTTCTCGGAACACTTCTGGACGGGTGTCTGATTGTGACCCTTTGAGCCCCGCCGGATACTGCGATCGTCGGGTCTCGGGTGTACGTGCCGAACAGGCTCGTTTGCCCGCCGTTCCTGACAATAGGTCCGAGCGAAGCCGCATCGAATCGGCGCCTCCCGCCGCTCGAACCGCCGAACCCGGCCCCTTCATGGCACGTACCCCTGCCCGTCCTGAC
>JBEVLC010000026.1:0-9407 GCA_040509415.1 Baekduia sp.
GGGATGGCGGGCCCGAGCTCGCGGCCGACGAGCTCGGCGACGGCCAGCTCGTCCTCCGATGAGATCGGGGAGAACACGCCGACGATCGCGATGGCGTCGGCGGCGTCGCTCACCTCGCCGAGGAAGCGCAGGACCGCGTCGCGGTCCAGCGGCGCCTGCCGGCGACCGTCGTACTCGGCGCCGCCGCCGACGATCGCCGTGCCGGCGGAGACCGCCGTGCGCAGGCCAGCGGGCCACGTCCACAGCGGTGGGACGGCGCCGGTCAGCGGGCCGCCGATGCGCAACGTCGCGACCCGAGCCAGGCCGCGCCGGTGCACGAGCGCCGAGGTGATCCGCCCACTGCCCAGCGTCACCCGCGTCGTGGCCGGCAGCGGCTGCCGCAGCTCGCCGGCTAGCGCGCTCAGCGCCGCTGAGCAGCTCGCGCGCAGCGATCCCGCGGCCGGCAGACGCGCGCGGGCGCACACCCGGTTGCGGCCGTCCAGGAGGGCGGTCTGGACGCTGGCATCGCCGACGACGAGCCCGGCCGTCGCGTCAGCGGGCGCCATCGCGCGCCTCGTCGCCCTGTGCCGGCGGCGTGAGCGCCAGCCCGAAGGTCGCCAGCCCAGCGATCGCTTGTCCGGCCGGCTCGTGCCAGACCGGCGGCCCGTCGAGCAGCAGGAGGCGGACCGGCTGGCCGGCGCGCAGGTGCTCGAGCAGCAGCGGGGCGCCCGTCGCAGCGTCGACGAGCGCGAGGATATCGGGCACCGCGGCGCGGGGGAGGCCATCCTCCAGCGCCAGCAGGATCTCGCTCTGGGCCTCCAGCCGCAGCCGCCGCGGGCCGGCGTGCAGCGTCAACGAGACCCCGATCGCCTCGCCGTCTGCGCGATGCTCGATCTCGCCGATGTGGCCGTCGGCGAGCACACGCCCCAGTCCGTCGGGATCGGCGCCGCACGTGACCGCGCGCGAGACCGAGCCGAGGATCGCAGAGCGCTGAGCGTCTTGCACCGAGATGGGGGCGACGGCCGCAGCACAGACCCCGCCCATGCTCGTCGCGATCCGGCGCGCCAGCCGCTCGGCCCAGGCGTCGTCGCCGGCGTCGAGCGCCACGATGTTGCCGCGGCCGTCGGTGAGGACCAGGGGTGTCGTCGGGATGCCCGCCATCGCGGTCGTCGTCTGCGCCAGCGACGGGAACGTCCGGCCGACGGCATCGGCGTCGAGCAGCGGCAGGCCAAGCCGCGCCGCCCAGGTCGCGCAGACCAGGCCGTTGGCGCCGCCGATCGAATGCGCCATCAGCGCGACGAGCTCGGCGCCCTCACGGCGTTGGACCTCGTCGCGGAGCACGCGGCCCTCGTCGCCGCTGGGAAGGCGCTCGGAGAGGATCAACGATGAGCCGATCAACCCGCAGGGCATCACGAGCCCGTCGGCAGGCAGCTCGTGGACGTCGAGGACGGTGACCGGGCCGTGCTCGGCGACCGCGCGGCGCGCCATGGTGAGGGGCACGTAGGTGTCGCCTCCGCCCCCAGCGCCGAGGAGCCCGCAACCGCGGGCGAGGTCGGGCAGCGTGAGGTCATCCAGACGCATCGACGGTCCTTGCCAGGACTAGCATAAGCCGGTGGCTTCTCTTGAGCAGCTGGTCGCGTCTCCGACGCTCGGCTCGTCGCTCAATTACCTTGCCCGGCCTCCGAACGGCACACCGGTGACGAGCGTCGCTCTCGTGGAAGACCTCGAGCAGCTGGAGCGTGTCCCAGGCCAGACGATCGTGCTGCTCACCCGGGCGGCGTCCGCGCTGGCCAACAGCTATCGCTTGGACGTCGCGCTGCGCATCGCCGGCAGCCTTGGCGTTTCCGCGCTCGTCCTGTCGGGTCCCGCCGCCTCCGCCGTCACCCCGACCGCCGTCGCGCTGACCGACCGCCTCGGGGTCGCCCTGCTCGGGGCGAGCGCCGACCTCGACCTCGCCGCGCTGGCGATCGCGATCGGCCGCGAGCTGAGCGGCGGCGCCGAAGCCGCGCTGCTGCGCGCCCACACCGCGTTGCGCGCCATCCAGGCCCACCCGGCCGACGGGCGTCCGGAGGCGATCGCCGAGCATGCCGGCGCTGCGCTAGGCATCCCCATCACCTTGGTCTCCCGCCGGCCGTCGGCGGGCGCGATGGCCCCGGTCCGCGGCCATGACCAGACTGAAGCCTGGCTTGCTGCTGCGCTGCAAGAGGGCGACCTCGCCCTGGCGCTCGACCTCACGTTGGCCATCGC
Organism: Baekduia sp.; assembly: GCA_040509415.1. GTDB lineage: Bacteria > Actinomycetota > Thermoleophilia > Solirubrobacterales > Solirubrobacteraceae > Baekduia. The sequence continues at coordinate 2,227 of JBEVLC010000026.1, forward strand.
CGCGTCCAGCACGTGGCGGGCGCTGGAGCGCCGACGGCTGTCCGAGAGCGTGCCGCTGGAGTCCCGCGGCGCCGTCCTTGGAGAGCTGCTCGTCGCGCCGCCTGCCGCCCGCGACGCGATCGCGCACCGTGCGCGCGCGCTCGGCGTTCCGATCGACGGCTGGCACGTCGCGGCGCGGCTGGACTTCGAGGATCTCGCCGGCGGGACCGAGCGCGACCCGATCGCGGCTGACCACGCGCGGCTGCGGCTCGCTGGCACGGTTGTCCAGTCGCTGCGGGCTGGCGGCACCGATTGGTACAGCGCGCGCGCCGGCGCCGGGGCGCTGCTGATCCGCATCGCCACCAGCGACCCGGGGCCGGCCAGCGCGAGCGACGTCGCGCACGCCGTCGAGCAGACGCTGGGCCCGCTGCGCGAGGAGCTGCCGACGACGCTCGTGCACTGCGGCGTCGGCAGCGCGCACCAGGGCCCGGCCGGCCTGCTGGCCTCGGCGGCCGAGGCCAAGGCCGCGGTCGCGATGGCCCGGACCTCGCGGCGCCCGTGGACGGCCGTGGCGTTCGACAGCGCGGGCCTGCGGCGCGGGCTGATCGAGTGGTACACCTCGGACACGGCGCGCGACGCGGTGGCGACGATCCTGGCGCCGCTGGTGGCGCTTGGCGGGGCGCGCGCCGAGCGTCTCATTCGGACGCTGCACGTCTACCTCGACCAGCAGGGCTCGCTGACCAAGACCGCGGAGGTCCTCAACTTGCACCGCAACGCGGTTTCGTATCGGGTCAACCAGATCTTCTCGCTGCTGGAGGTCGACCCGGAGAGTCCGGATGATCGGCTACTGCTCCAGCTCGCGTGCCGGGCGCGAGAGCTGGCGGCGTAGGCGCTTCCGACGGCTAAGCATCATCGATCGATCTGGCTCGCTGTGGTAGAGCCGGCCTGCGCGCCCCCAGGCAAGGACGCCGAGGAGCTCGCCGCGATCCTGGAGGAGGCGGCGGTCGGCGGCTTCGACGTCGAGACGGTCCTTGATGTCCCGGGATGGTGACGGTCACCGAGTTGTATGACTACGTCTACGAGGCCGTTCGCACGCGCGATGCGCGCCAGACGCCGATGCTGTGGACCTACAGAGCCGAGGGCAGCCCGGTCGTCGCACACAGCGCCCGCGGCGCGGTGATCGAGCGCCATGAGCGCAGCCTACGCCGACCTGGGAAGTGCGACGCGCTACTCGCCCCGCAGCAGCGCGCGGCGCACCTTGCCGCTCGATGTCTTGGGCAAGTCATCGGCGAACTCGACGATGCGCGGGTACTTGTAAGGCGCGGTCGAGGCCTTGACGTGGTCCTGCAATGCGCGGGCGAGTTCGTCGCTGGGCGCATGACCGTCGCGGAGCACGACGATCGCCCGGACGATTGCGCCGCGCTCCTCGTCGGGTGCGGCGACGACGGCGGCCTCGGCGACGGAGGGGTGGGCGACCAAGGCCGACTCGACCTCGAACGGCCCGATGCGGTAGCCGGCCGAGATGATGACGTCGTCGGTGCGGCCCTCGAAGAAGAGGTAGCCGTCGTCGTCTTCGATCACGCGGTCGCCGGTGTGCCACGGCTCGCTGCTCGGATCAGGAGTGCCGTCGTCGCCCAAGTACTTGAGGAAGAACGTCGGGACCGTGGCGGGGTCAGCGACCAGCTCGCCGTCGTCGATCCACAGCTTTACTCCGGGCAGGGCGCGGCCCATCGAGCCTGCGCGCGCCGGCTCGCCGTCGAGGTTGCCGGTCAGCTGGCCGGTCTCGGTCTGGCCGTAGCCGTCGCGGATCTCCAGGCCGGTCGCGTCGCGCCAGACCTCCAGCACCTCGGGGTTGAGCGCCTCCCCGGCGGCGACCAGCGCGCGTAGCTCGGGGAAGCGGCGCAGCGGCACGCGCTTGGCAATCACGCGGTACTCGGTTGGCGCCATGCAGAGCACCGCGACCCGCTCGCGTTCGAGGATGTCGAGGCGCTCGGCGGGATCGAAGCGCGCGTCGTGCAGCAGCGCCGTGGCGCCTCGTAGCCACGGCGCGATGAAGACGTTGCGCGCCGACTTGCTCCAGCCGCTGGCGGCGGTGCACCAGACGAGATCGCCGGGGCGGGCGGCGAGCCAGTGCTCGGCTTGCAGCTGTTGGCCGTCGAGGTAGCGCTGGCCGTGGAGGACCGCCTTCGGCTCGCCAGCGGTCCCGCTCGTGAAGGTGATCAGGCACGGGTCCAGCGGCGCGAGGTCGGCGGCGGGCGGCACAGCCTCGGGCGGCGGCGCCGGCCGGTCCATGATGCCCGGCCCCCAGATCGTCGGCCCGTCCCAGCCGGCTTCGGCCAGCACGTCGGCGTTGCGGCGGTCGGCGACGACCGCGGCGGGCCGTGTCACGTCGAGGCGCAGGCGCAGGTCCTTGGCCCGCAGCTGCTCGGTGCACGGCAGCACGACGTAGCCCTGGCGGAAGCAGGCGACCATCGCCACCACCCAGTCGGGCTGGTTGCCGGCGAGGGTCAGGACGACATCGCCGCGACGCACGCCGAGGCCATGCAACTCGGTGGCTATGGTGCGCACTGCCTGCGCGACGGCGCCGAAACGATGCTCACGGCGACTGCCCGCGCGGTCGAGCTCGACCAGCGCGAGCGCGTCGGCGTCCGCCGCCTCGACCACCTCTTCGGCGAAGTTCATCGCCCGGGCACACTAGCCATCGACGCCGCCACTCCGCTTCTCAGTGCGCTGAGAAAGCCACACAGGTCGCGCCATCCGGCATAGAGTCCACCGCCATGATCGCCGACTTGCACCTGCACTATCCGATGCGGGTCGTGCATGACCTGTCGCCGGCCACGACCGACCAGCAGGTCCGCAAGATGGCGGGCCATATGAGCTTCGGCGAGCGCGCCGAGGCGCTGTTCATCGGGTTGCTCGGCAAGTTCCTGAACGATCGTGACCCGGACTCTGGCTCTCGCGTCACGGTTAAAGGTCTGGAGGAAGGCGACGTCGGCGTCGTGCTCTCGGTGCTCTACCGGCCGCTGGAGGAGATGGATCTCTCCAAGGCCTATGGGTCGCCGCCCGACGAGGGGTACTTCCCGCTGCTGCTGCGTGACCTTGAGCGCGTCGAGCAGGAGGTCGCCTCGCATGACGCCGGGCTGATCCGGGTGGTCCACGACCTCGCCGAGCTCGACGCGGCGCGCGCCGAGGGCGCGATCGCGGTGGTGCACTGCGTCGAGGGTGGCTTCCATCTCGGCGACACGCCAGAGCACGTCACCGCCAACGTCGCGGAGCTGGCGCGGCGCGGTGTCGCCTACATCACGCTCGCGCATCTCTTCTACCGCGGCGTCGCCGCCAACGCGCCGGCGCTGCCGTTCCTGGAGACCGACGAGAACTACGACAAGCTCTTCCCGCAGCCGGCAGGCGTCGGGCTCACGGAGCTGGGGGAGGCCGCGGTCGCGGCCATGGTGGCCAACGGGATCCTCATCGACCTGTCGCACATGCGCTCCGACGCGATCGCCGAGACGCTGGACCAGCTCGATCAGATCGATCCGAGTCAGACGGTGCCGGTCATCGCGTCGCATGCCGGCTACCGCTTCGGCGAGCAGGACTACATGTTGGACGACGCCACGCTGGACCGTATCCGTCAGCGTAACGGCGTCGTCGGGTTGATCATGGCGCAGTATCAGCTCAACGATGGGCTCGTCAAAGGGCACACGAAGACGTTCTCCCAGAGCAAGGACATCATCTTCCGCCATCTCGACCAAATCGCATCGGTGACCGGCAGCTACGACCACCTCGGAATCGGCTCCGACCTCGACGGCTTCATCCGGCCGACGGCGACGGGGATCGAGAGCGCCGGCGATCTCGCCCGCCTGGAGGCGGCGATCCGCGAGCGCTACTCGGCCGACGATGCCGAGAAGCTGCTCAACGGCAACGTCCTGCGGGTGCTCCACGACGGCTGGGGGCGTATCGCGTAGCAGTGGAGCCAATGGCATCTGAATGGTATTTTTGTGCCATGCGGACAACTATTGATCGCGCCGGACGTCTCGTCGTCCCCAAGGCGCTCCGCGAGCAGCTGGGGTTCGCGGCCGGTACGGAGCTGGAACTCGCCGCTGTTGACGGCCGCCTTGAGGTAGCTGTGCCCTCGCGGGTCGGCGTGGAAGAGGGGCCGCACGGCGTGCGCTTTGCTGCCGTTCCGGCTCACGACGCGCCGGATCGCTTGACCGCCGCGCAGGTTCGCGATCTCATCGAGCGGGGCCGGCGCTGACCGCGGATACGAGCGTGGTCGTCGCTGCGCTCTCGGCCTGGCATGAGCGTCATGAGGACGCGGCCGCGGCAGTGGCGCCTGTCACGGATCTTCCCGCGCACGTGATGTTGGAGGCCTACTCCGTGCTGACGCGACTTCCGGGTGGCCTCGCCGTACCGGCTACGACCGCCGCGGCGGTGCTGGAAACGCGGTTCGATGGGCCGCCGCTGCGGCTCGGCGCCCGGGATCGTCGGGGACTGCTCACGATGCTCGCGACCGCCGGCGTTTTCGGCGGAGCGATCTACGACGGCCTCGTGGCGCTCGAAGCACATGCCCACGGCAGCACACTGCTTTCGCTCGATGAGCGCGCCCAGGACACCTACCGGCGTCTTGGCGTCTCGTTTCGCGTGCTCTAAGCGTCCGGGCGGTCATTCGCGGTTTCGGTCGCGCACGGTGGCTCCGATCACGACGACTACGCATAGGCACCGCTCGAATCTGTTCAGTGCCTAGACCTTCGAGGAGTATGAACTCGCGCAGCATTTCTGTCTACTGCGCCGATGCTCTGGCTAAGGAACGCTTGGGACGTCCGTCACGTCGCTGTGTGTGCGCTCGTCGCTGCGACGGTGGCCGCTGCCGCCCCCGTAGCGCATGCCGCTTCGGCAGCACATCCGTTGAAGCTCGTCCAACTCGGCGACTCGTACTCCGCGGGCAACGGGGCCGGCGACTACTACGGGCCGAAGGACTGCTATCGCAGCACGACGAGCTACGCGCGGCGCTGGGTCAAGACGCTCACGGCGGGACATAACGTCACCTTCGTCAATCGAGCCTGCTCGGGCGGCGTGCTCGACAACCTTGATCATCGACGGCTCATGGACGAGACCGACGTGACCGCGTTCACGCTCGACGACGTAGATGTGGGCGATCTGGGCGCCAGGCAGGCCATTTCGTCGAGCGGGCGCTGCGCCTCGCCGTATCGCGACGACGAGTCTTATGAGTTCTCGGTGTATGCCGCAATCCCCCAGCTTGGGGGGACCACGGTCTATGCGAAGTGCCGTCGCTATATGAATCCGCAGTGGGATGCCGTCGACAAGAGCACGGATCTCGTCGTTCTGACCATCGGCGGCAACGACCTCAGCTTCGCTGACATCGTCCAGCAATGCTTCGTTGTCGGTTATCGCGACCCGCACGACTGCAAGGACCACGTCGACCAGGCCAACCGCGACTTGGAAGGTCTCGGTGCGCGCATCGAAGCGTTCATGCGTCGGCTGAAGGGTCGGATGCGCGATGACGCCAAGATCCTGTTGCTGTCCTATCCCTTCCTTGAGAAGGACGAGGACCTGACGCTTGGTCGCAGCGTCCTCGGTGTGGGGACCGTCTACGACGTGGGGCATGGTGTGCGCGAGCTTGGGCGCAGTGGCGACAAGGCTCAGCGTGGGGCGATCAACGCTGTCAACGGCGAGCCGGGTGCACGGGTGGTATACCTCGATGGCATCAAGGATCTCTTCGCTGGCCATGAGCCGGACGGTCGGGCAACGCATAAGAATCCCGATCGCTGGTTGAACGAGCCCACCGATAGTTGGACCAGGTACGAGTGGTACCACTTCAACCCCAAGGGCCATGAGGAGATCGGCAAGCTCCTCTCCGGTTACGGTGACTTCGCGGCAGGCCACCAGACGGCGACGCGCGCAGCGGGCATCGATGTCGTCTTCGCCATCGACACCACCGGATCGATGGGTAATTCGATCGACGCGGTGAAGCAGACGGCGTCCAATCTCGTGAACGACATTTCGGCACAGACCTCCAGTGCTCGCTTTGCGCTGATCGACTACCGCGACTTCGCCGAGCGCACCGGCGACAGTGGCGACTATCCGGCGAAGCTTGATACCGACTTCACCATGGAGACGGGGCAGATCAGCTCCGCGATCAATGACTTGTCATTGGGCTACGGTGGCGACGGGCCCGAGACCATGTTCTCGGCGCTGCACATGGCTTATGGGTTGACGTGGCGGCCAGGCGTCAAGAAGCTCGTTGTCGTGCTCAGCGACGCTCCTCCGCTGTCGCCCGAGCCGATCAGTGGGCTGACAATCGACCAGATCACCAATGAGTCACTGGCTATTGATCCGGCCGAGGTTCACCTCGTCGACGTTGGCTCGGCGGGTACGTCTGAGATGCAGGACCTTGCCTCCCAGACCAACGGTGGGGTCTACGACTCCTCGTCGTCGGATGCCGCGCAGCAGATCGCCGACGTGGTCGATCACTCTCTGGATCAGCCTTATGCATGGGCCGCTGGTCCCTACGTCGGAAAGATCGGCGCTTCGGTCACGCTCGACGGATCAGGGTCGTACGGCGTCGGATCCGACATCGTCAAGTGGGAGTGGGACGTCGACGGCGACGGGACCTACGACGTCAGATCCAACCAGCCCACCGCGCAGCACGCCTATACCTCCGCGATCGACGGGTTGGTGTCTCTGCGTGTCACCGACGTGGACGGACGGACGGGCCTGGCAACCGCGCCGGTCCGGATGACCGATGACGGCGATGAGGTGCCCCGAGGCGACGACAACTGCCCCGACGTGGCGAACCCCGGGCAGGAGGACGAAGACGGCGATGGCGTGGGCAATTCCTGCGACGCATCGCCCGGCTTCCCGACGGCAGACAAGGATGGCGTGTTCGTCGGCACGCGCGCAGCGTCCCCAAGCGGCGGCCCAGCGCCGTCGACGGGTACGGCGGGATCGGGTACACCGGTCAAGCCGGCGGTCAGGAAACTCGCGCTCAAGGTAAGCGCGATTCGCCTGACGCGCGGCGGCCGGCGCCTTGAGGCCAAGCTCCGCTGCACGGCCGTGATCCAATGTCGTGGGCGTGTGACGTTTGCCGTCGCGGGCAGGAAGCTCCGCATCTCCTACAAGATCAAGCCGGGCCGGTCGGCGGTCGTCCACGTTGCCGTTCCCGCAGGCGTGCGGCGGGCCCTGGC
>JBEVLC010000027.1:0-8564 GCA_040509415.1 Baekduia sp.
GAAGGCGCCGCCGCCGTAGCTGCGGGCGCCGAGCAGCATCGTCTCCCAGAAGGAGGTGATGGTCGGCACGTGCTCTTCGAGGTCGAGCTTGGCGACGTCGGTGAAGATCCAGCCGATCAGCGGGTCGGTCAGCGCGCGGCCGTAGAAGGTGCGCACGAGCCGCTCGCAGTCCTCGCGGGTCTGGATGTCCGGTCGATCGTCGCTCACGCTCGACCCACGATAGGAGCTAGGACTGCTTGTCGGCCTCCACGAGCGCGGCCATTGCCGCGCTGCCGCGGTCGATCGCCGGCCGCATCTCCGGGTTGAGGTGAAACGCGGTGGCGTCGTAGTCATTGGGCAGGGTGCCGCGGAGGTGCAGGTCGAGGGCGAGCAGCCGCGGGTAGTAGCCACCGCCCATGCAGAAGATGGCGTCGTACATCTGCCCGCCGATCTCGTGGGAGTCCAGGGTCGTGGCGTGCTGGAGCTCGAGCGTCGCAGTGCCGTCGCGGGGGCCGGGGGAGATGCGTACCTCGATCTCGTCCACGCCGCCCTTGCCGAGGATGACCTTGAGGTGATGCGGCGCGTCGCAGACGGCGATGACGCCGCCGCCCATGTTGACCTGGTCGAACATGCCGCCGACACGGAACTCACCGGTGACGGTCGTGTACCAGCGCGCGAGGCGCTCGGGGTCGGTGCAGGCGTCCCAGAGATCCTCGACGCTCGTCTCGTAGGTGCGCGTCAGCACCGCGACGCGGGCCTCGCCGGCGTCGATCGTCCGGTGGCGCAGCTCGGGTGCCGGCTCGGTGTAGGTGCTGGTCTCGATCGTCATGTGGCGCTGCCTTCCTGCTCGGGATGGGTGGGGGTTGCACGCCGGGCGCGCTTGCCGCGCGCGACCTCGGTGGCGAGGGCGTCGAGCTTCTGGTTCCAGAAGCGCCGGTAGGGCTCCAGCCACCGGTCGACCTCCTGCAACGGAGCGGCATCGACCGCGTACAGCCGTCGCACGCCATCGGCGCGGACCGTCGCGAAGCCGTTCTCTCTCAGCACCTTGAGGTGCTGGGAGACCGCCGGCTGGGAGATGCCGAACTCCCGCTGGATCACCGCGCCGACGTCGCCCGCGGCCCGCTCGCCGTCGGCGAGCACCTCCACGATGCGCCGCCGGACGGGATCGCCCAGGATGTCGAACGCGTGCATGCCGAGCACTCTATCGGTCATGACTTATATAAGCAAGTACTAATTTAAGGGAGGCGAGGCGGGCTCCGCCGCCCGGACCTCGAACGCCGTCAGCGTCACCGGGCCGAAGGAGGTGACCAGCGCCACGTCGACCGCGTCGCGACCGCGGCCGACGACCACGCGACCGACGCGCTTGCGGTTGTTGCGGGCGTCGAAGGTGTGCCAGGCGCCGTCGAGATAGACCTCGAACCAGGCGGCGAAGTCCATCGGCTCGGCCGGCGGCGGCACGTCGATCGCCGGGATGTAGCCGAAGACGTAGCGGGCCGGGATGTTCAGCGCGCGGCAGAAGGTGATGGCGAGATGGGCGAAGTCGCGGCAGACGCCCTGGCCGGCGCGATAGGCGTCGACCGCTGTCGTCCACGGGTTCGACGCGCCCTCGACCCACTCCAAATGGCCGTGGACGAAGTCGACGATCGCCTGAACGCGCTCCCAGCCCGGCTCCAGGCTCCCGAAGCGCTGCCACGCCTCGTGACCCAGCTCGTCGGGCAGGCAGAAGCGGCTCGGCATCAGGAAGTGCAGGTGCTCGTCGCCCAGCGCGACGACCGGGGTCTCGGGTGTGCCGGGGGCGCGGCGGTCGTGCGGCGCGGCGACCACGACCTCGGCGTCGTAGACCACCCGTGACTCGCCCGCGGGGATCGTCAGTCGCTCGCAGCGGTTGCCGTAGAAGTCGCGGTAGGTGTGGTGCGTCGCAACGCCGGTCTCCCAGCGCTCGCCGTCGATCTGGACGGGGCCGTCGATCGGGGCGACCTGCAACACCGACGGCACGGGCTGGGGCGTCGAGAAGCCGAAGGTGCATCCCACGGCGAGGGCCAGCGGCCGGAGGTCGTCGTCCAAGAGGACCCCACCGTACGCAGCTGCGCGGTCCGCCGCGATCGACACTTGGTCCGAGGTTTCGTCGCACGCGGTCCTTCGTCGGCATGTCGCGTGACGAACGCGTCCTTTCGGCGTAAGGTCGCCGCCATGGCCGCCACCACCCTCGCCCACGACGAGCAGCAGATCGAGCAGGCCAACGCCACGGGCCTCACGCCGGCCGTGTTCATCCACGGGCTCTGGCTGCTGCCCAGCAGTTGGGACCGCTGGGCCGAGGTCTTCGCGCAGGCCGGCTACACGCCCGTGCTGCCCGGGTGGCCCGACGACCCTGAGACCGTCGACGAGGCCAACGCGCACCCCGAGGTCTTCGCCGGTAAGACGGTCGGCCAGGTCGCCGATCACCTCGGCGGCCTGATCGGCAAGTTGGACAAGAAGCCCGTCGTGATCGGGCACTCCTTCGGCGGCCTGCTGACCCAGATCATCGCCGGCCGCGGTCTGTCGGCCGCCTCGGTCGCGATCGACCCCGCGCCGTTTCGCGGTGTGCTGCCGCTGCCGGTCTCGGCGCTGAAGTCCGCCAGCCCCGTCCTGGGCAACCCGACCAACCGCAGCCGCGCGGTGCCGCTGACCTACGAGCAGTTCCGCTATGCCTTCGCCAACGCCGTCAGCGAGGACGAGGCCAAGGAGCTGTACACCACCTACGCCGTCCCGGCCGCCGGCATCCCGCTCTTCCAGGCGGCGACGGCGAACTTCAACCCGTGGACCGAGGTCAAGGTCAATAGCAAGAACCCCGAGCGCGGGCCGCTGCTGATCATCTCCGGCGAGAAGGACCACACGGTGCCGTGGGCGATCGCCAACGCGTCCTACAAGAAGCAGAAGCGCAACGAGAGCGTGACCGAGATCGTCGAGATCGAAGGCCGTGGCCACGCGTTGACGATCGACGCCGGCTGGCGCGAGGTCTGCGACACCGCGCTGGCGTTCGTCAAGCGGTTCGTGTCGTAGCGCTCAGCGCGTCCTTCGGGGCGGCGACGTAGCATCAAACGCGGGCGATAGCGTTCGCGCCCACGTCGTGCTGCTCGCCATTCCCAACGTCTCCGAGGGTCGTGACCTCGCAGCGGTCGCCGCCATCGGCGCCGCCTACCTGCGCGGCGGGGCGCGGCTGCTCGACACGCACGCCGACCGCGACCACCATCGCTCGGTCCACACGCTCGCCGCCCAGCCGGGCGTCCTGGCCGATGCGGTGGTCCAGGGCGCGCAGACCGCGGTGGCGCGGATCGACCTCAGCACCGAGCGCGGCATCCACCCGCACGTCGGCGCGCTGGATGTCGCGCCGGTCGTCTTCCTCGACGAGGCGCGCCGCGGCGTCGCGTGCGCCGAAGCGCTGGCCGTGGCCGAGCGGCTGGGGGAGGAGGTCGGGCTCCCGGTGTTCTTGTACGGGTTGCTCGCCGGTGGCCGGACGCGGGCGTTCCTGCGCCGCGGCGGCCTCGCCGAGCTGCGCCGCCGGATCGCCGACGGCGAGCTCACGCCGGACTTCGGGCCGCCGCGACTCCATCCGACCGCCGGCGCGGTCCTCGTCGCCGCGCGCCCGCCGCTGGTCGCCTTCAACCTGGAGCTGGCGCCGTCGGCCACGCTGGCCGACGCGCGGGCGATCGCGGCGCTCGTTCGCGAGGGCGGCTCCGAAGGACTGCCGGGCGTCCGCGCGCTCGGCCTCGAGCTGACCGCCCAAGGCGCGATCGCGCAGGTCTCCACCAACGTCGAGGACCACCGTGCGGTGCCGCTGGCGCGGCTCGTCGCCGCTGTTGGGCGCCACGCGCCGGTGGCCGCGTGCGAGCTGGTCGGCCTGGCGCCGGCCGCCGCCTTCGACGGCTTCCCCGACGCCATGCCGGTCAAGGGCCGTCGCACCGTCGAAGAGGCCCTCGGCGAAGACGGCTGACCCAGGCGCTAGGAGCTATCGTCCAAGCTCATGGCCCAGACGAAGCGCAAGCGCCGGTCCAAGCATCGCGGCAACGCCGCGGGGTCGGTCGAGGTGCGTGGGCGGACAGGCAGGCAGGTCGCGCCCGCCAAGGGCGGCAAGGCGGTGCGGCTCGACCGCCTCGACCGGCCGCCGACGTGGCGCTCGGCCGCCAACCGGTCGGCGATCGCGACGGTGCTGTTCGTCGTGGTCATCACGCTGCTGCAGAAGAACTTCCCGGCGGCGCTGCTCATCGGCCTGTTGATGTTCCCGCTCTACACCGCGCTCGGGTTCTACACCGACAAGCGCATCTACGAGAAGCGCCAAGCCAAGAAGGCCGCGGGGAAGCTGTAGGCCATGGACGTCCGCATGTTCACCGTGGGGCCGGTCCAGGAGAACGCCTTCCTGCTGCGGCGCGACGGCAGTGACCGGGCGCTGCTGGTCGACCCCGGTGAGGAGGCGCCCAAGCTGCTGGGCGCCATCGAGGCGCTCGGCGTCACGCTCGACGCGATCCTGCTCACGCATTGCCACTTCGACCACACGGGCGCGGTCGCGCCCGTGGCCAAGGCGACGGGCGCACCCGTCTACTGCCCTGAGATCGAGGTGCCGCTCCTGCAGGACATCATGGCCTACGTGCCGTGGCCGGGCTTCGGCCCGTTCGAGTCCTGGGATCCGGAGCACACGGTCGCCGGCGGCGAGCGCCTCCAGCTGGCGGGCTATGACATCGACGTCCTCTTCACGCCCGGCCACAGCCCGGGCCACGTCACCTACGCGATCGCTGGCGAGACCGAGGGCGCGCCGACCGCGCTGTTCTCTGGAGATGTCCTGTTTCAGTCCTCGATCGGCCGCACCGACCTGCCCGGCGGCGACCACGCGACGCTGCTGGCGTCGATCGCCACGCTGCTGGAGCGCTTCGACGACGATGCGGTCGTGCATCCCGGTCACATGGGCCTGACGACGCTCGGCGCCGAGCGCGCGCACAACCCGTTCCTCGCCGAGTTGTCGCGACCCTGATGGCCGAGAAGCCCCAGGCGCCGCGCGGCACGTACGACGTGCTGCCCGAGCAGGACGCCGCTCGCGCGGCGGTCGAGCACGCGGCACGTGACATCCTCGGCGGCTCGGGCTACCGCCGGATCGAGACGCCGGTCTTCGAGCACACCGAGCTGTTCGCCCGTGGCGTCGGCGCGTCGACCGACATCGTGCAGAAGGAGATGTCCACCTTCACCGACGCCGGCGACCGGTCGCTGACGCTGCGCCCGGAGGGCACCGCGCCGGTCATGCGTGCCTATGCCGAGCACGGCATGCACAAGCTGCCCCAGCCGGTGAAGCTGTGGTACTTCGGCCCGTTCTTTCGCCAGGAGAAGCCGCAGGCGGGGCGCTTCCGTCAGTTCTGGCAGGTCGGCGCCGAGGCGATCGGCTCCGACGACCCGGCGGTCGACGCCGAGACGATCCTGCTGCTGCAGACGCTCATCTACGAGTTGGGCATCGAGAGCGTCACGCTGCGGCTCGGCTCGCTCGGCACGCCAGAGACGCGCGCGGAGTACCGCGACAAGTTGATCGCGCACCTGCGCGCCCACGAGGGCGAGCTGTCGGAGGACGTCCGCGCGCGGATCGACCTCAACCCGCTACGCGCGTTCGATGCCGACCATCCGGGCACGCGCAAGGTGATGGAGTCGGCGCCGCTGCTGCTTGACCACCTGACGGCCGAGGATGCCGAGCACTTCGCCGAGGTGCGCGCACGCCTGGACGCCGCCGGTGTCGAGTACGTGATCGACCCGACGCTTGTGCGCGGCCTGGACTACTACACGCGCACGCTGTTCGAGTTCACCTCCGACGCGCTCGGCGCGCAGTCGGGCGTCGGCGGCGGCGGGCGCTACGACGGGCTGGCCGAGGCGCTCGGTCTCAACCCCACGCCGGGCATCGGCTGGGCCGCGGGCGTCGAGCGGCTGCTGCTGGCGGGCGATCACAAGCCCCACCCCGAGGCCGTATGCGATCTCTACGTGGCCGGCACGAGCGTGGCCGCGTTCACCCTGGCGGCCGAGGCGCGCCGTGCCGGGCTCAACGTGCAGCTCGAGCTCGCGGGCCGCTCGCGCAAGGGCCAGCTCAAGCAGGCCGACCGATCCGGTGCGCGCCACGTCGCCATCTTCAGCGAAGACGAAGGGACCATCTTGAAGGACTTGGAGAGCGGAGAGCAGGAGGAGCTGGCGGCCGAGGCGATCGTCGCTCGCGTCCTGCGCGGGAGGCACATCGGATGAGGCAGCCACCGAAGGCCAACGGGTTCCGCGACACGTGGACCGGTGATCTCCGTGGCGCTGACGCCGGCCGCGAGGTCCGCGTCGCCGGCTGGGTCCACCGCCGCCGTGACCACGGTGGGCTGATCTTCATCGATGTGCGCGACCGCAGCGGGATCGTCCAGCTGGTCTTCCACCCGGACACCTCCGGGGAGGCATTCTCCGCCGCCGAGCGGCTGCGCTCCGAGCACGTGATCTCCGCGCTGGGCACGGTCGTCGAGCGCGAGCCGCAGAACAAGAACCCCAACATCCCGACCGGCGACATCGAGCTCTCCGTCACCGCGATGGAGACGCTCGCCGAGGCGCAGACGCCGCCGTTCCCCGTCGACGAGGATGTCGAGGTCGACGAGACGCTGCGGCTGACCAACCGTGCCGTCGACCTGCGCCGCGACGTCATGCAGCGCACGCTGGAGCTGCGCCACGCGATCGTCAAGACGATGCGCGACGCGCTCGACGAGCGCGACTTCCTCGAGATCGAGACGCCGATCCTCACGCGCTCCACGCCCGAGGGCGCCCGTGACTTCCTGGTGCCCTCGCGCCTGCAGCCCGGCGGCTGGTACGCGCTGCCGCAGTCCCCGCAGCTGTTCAAGCAGCTGCTCATGATCGCCGGCTACGAGCGCTACTTCCAGATCGCGCGCTGCTTCCGCGACGAGGATCTGCGCGGCTTCCGCCAGCCCGAGTTCACCCAGCTCGACCTCGAGATGTCCTTCGTCGAGGAGTCCGACGTCATCGAGGTGATGGAGGAGGTCATGACCAAGATCTTCGCCTTGGTCGATGGCTTCGAGGTGGCGCCCGCGCCGTGGCCGCACATGACCTACGCCGAGTCGATGCTCAAGTACGGCAACGACAAGCCCGACACGCGCTTCGGCTTGGAGATCCACGACGTCGGCGAGCTGTTGCGCGGCTCGGAGTTCAAGGTCTTCGAGGGCGTGCTGGGGCGTGGCGGCGTGATCCGCGCGTTCAACGCGGGCGTGCGGGAGATGTCGCGCTCCGAGCTCGACGGCCTCAACGAGGTCGTCCAGCGCTATGGGGCCAAGGCGGTTGCCCCGATCGTCGCCGGCGGTGAGGCCGGCTGGCAGGGCAACCTCGCGAAGTTCTTCACGGCTGAGCAGATCAGCGCGATCAACGCGGAGCTGGAGGCTTCGGACGGCGACCTGCTGCTCTTCGTCGCCGACACCGAGCCGACGGCCGCCGCGGCGATCGGCGCGCTGCGCCTGGAGCTGGGCGAGCGCTTCGGCCTGATCCCCGAAGGTCGCCACGACGTCCTCTGGATCACCGAGCCGCCGATGTTCGAGGCGACCGGCGACGCCGAGCTGCCGTGGACGGCGATCCACCATCCGTTCACGGCGCCGACCGGCACCGACTTCAGCGACCCTGGCGCGCTCGGCTCGCGCGGCTACGACCTCGTCCTCGACGGCGTCGAAATCGGCGGTGGTTCGATCCGCATCCACGATCAGGCGGTGCAGGAGCAGGTCTTCGCCGTCCTGGGCATGGGCGAGGAGGAGGCCAACCGCCGCTTCGGCTTCCTGCTCGACGCGCTCAAGCAGGGCGCGCCGCCGCACGGCGGGATCGCGATGGGCATCGACCGGATCGTGGCGATCCTCGCGGGCCGCGACTCGATCCGCGACGTCATCGCGTTCCCGAAGACCGCCTCGGGCGGCGACCCGCTGACCGGCGCGCCGGCTCCGGTCGACGAGCGGCAGCTACGCGAGCTGTTCGTCGCCAGCACCGCGCCGGTCGTGGCTGCGGAGTAGCGCGCGGGCGACATCCGCGATGGTCCGGTCGGTCGCCGCGACGTCGTCGGGGTCGGTGCCCTGGACGAAGCCGTGTGGCAGGTCGGGCTCGCAGCGGTGGGTGACCGCCACGCCCGCGTCGCGCAGCCGCTCGGCGTAGGCGTCGCCCTCGGCGCGCAGCGCGTCGCCGCCCGCGGTGATGACGATCGCCGGTGCCACGCCGCGCAGGTCGCGTGCGTGCAGCGGGGAGACGTCGCCGTCGGCGAGGCGCGCCGCCTTGGGCACCCATGCGTGCGCGGCAGCGCGGATCACGGGGTCCTCGATCGTCGTCAGGTCGGTGTTCGGGCAGATCAGCAGCTGCGCGGTGAGCGCCACGTCGCCATCGTCGCGCAGCGCCAGCGCCGCGAGCGCGGCGATGCAGCCGCCCGCGCTGTCGCCACCGACGGCCACGGGGCCCGGCGTCCGCGCGCCACCGAGGCCGCCCGCGGCCCAGCAGATCGCGGCGGTCGCGTCATCGACCGCCGCCGGCCACGGATGCTCGGGCGCGCGCCGGTAGTCGATGGCGACGACCTC
>JBEVLC010000028.1:0-18716 GCA_040509415.1 Baekduia sp.
CGCCACGGCGACGAGCGCGGCGGCCAGGCCCGCGGCGCGCGCGTCGAGCACGAGCGCGCGACCGTCGGCGAACGTGTTGGTGACGATCAGCGCCGCCAGCAGCGCCGGGCCGAGCAGCGCCATAGCGCCGACCAGGCGCGCCGGCAGCTCGCGGCCGCCGAGCGTCGCGGGCGCCAGGCCCTTGAGCAGGAGCGTCCCGGCGCCGGCCCCGAGGACGACGATCCAGTCGGCGCTCACGCGCCGCGCCGGCCCAGCCCGGCGAGGCAGACGACCGACGCGGCGACGATCGGCACGCCCGGCGGGGTGAGCGGGACCATCGCCAGCGCGACCGCGCCGCCGCCCAGCGCGGCGAGCAACAGCCGCCGCTCGCGGATTTGCCCCGCCAGCAGGGCGAGAAAGAGCGCCGGGAAGGCCGCGTCGAGCCCCAGCGTCTCGGGATCTCCCAGCACCGAGCCGGCCGCGACGCCGACGATCGAGCAGGCGACCCAGGCCAGGTAGATCGCCACGCCCGCCCCGACCAGCAGGCGTGGGTCATAGCGCCCGCCGCCCTGGTGGCTAACCGCCCAGGACTCGTCGACGGCCACCTGGCCCTGCGCCGCACGCGTCAGCGGCCCGCCCGGCAGCCACGGCGCGAGCGAGAGCCCGATCGGCAGGTAGCGCGCGTTGAGCAGCAGCGCCGCGACGATCGCCGCGACCACCGTGCCGCCGTCGTCGACGATCGACACGGCCGCGAACTGCGCCGATCCGGCAAACGTCGTCAGCGAGAAGACGACGACCGCCAGGGCGCTGAATCCGGCCTGCCGGGCGAGCACGCCGTAGGTCAGCCCGAAGCCGCCGACGGCCACCGCCAGCGGCCAGGCGCGACGGGCGCCGTCCAAGTAGGTCGTTCGCTGCATTAGTATCTACGTTCGCTATGCCGAACGAAATTGTCAAGGTCGTCGGGACCCACCTGCGCCGCCTACGGACAGATCAGAGCCTGTCGCTGTCGGACCTCTCCCGCAGCTCGGGCGTCGCCAAGGCGACGCTGTCGGCGCTGGAGAGCGGCCGCGGCAACCCGACGCTCGAGACGCTCTCGGCGCTGGCCGCCGCGCTGGAGATCCCGATGGGCGACCTGATCACCGCCGCGGATCCTCCCCCGGTCACGATCGTGCGCAGCGATGAGGGGACGAACGTCCCGGGGACGGCCAACGACCTGCGCCTGATCGCGCGCTTCACGCCCGGCGGCACGGTCGAGGTCTATGAGGCCCAATGGCCCAAGCGCTCGACCCGCAACGCCGGTGGCCACGGCCCCGGCACGCGCGAGCACGTCTTCGTAACTCGCGGTGGACTCAAGGTCGGCCCGCTCGGTCGCGAGGTCGGTCTGTCAGGCGGCGACTACGCCACCTTCGCCGCCGACGAGCCCCACCTCTACGAGGCGCGCGCCGGCACCCGCGCGTTGTTGTTGATGCAGTGGGCGCCGGGCGTGCCTCAGGCCGCGGCCGGCACGTAGCGCAGGCTCGACGGCAGCAGTGGCACGAGCACGCGCTTGACGTACTCGGCACCGCCGCGCAGGACGATCGCGCGCGCCGGGTCCCACGAGAAGCCGTAGCCGCGGCGGATGCCGCCGGGCAGCAGGCCGACCGTGATGAAGTTCGCCAGCTCGACCAGCGGCCGGACCTTCAGCGGCACCGGCGGGCGCAGCACGACCTCGATGCCGACCGCGCGCGCCGTCGGCGTGACGAGCAGGTCGCCCGACCCCAGCATGTCCGACATGTAGGCCTCGAAGTCGTCCCAGGTCGCGGGCATGTCGGCGTCGGCCAAGCCGAAGAGTCGGCCGATGGTCCGGTAGTCCTGCCAGTAGGCGTCGCGCTCGGCGCGGCTGAGCCCGGTGACATAGCGCTCGTAGACAGTCACGGCCGAGTCGACCAGGCAGGCGATGATCCACAGCAGCAACTCGGGATCGTCGGCTGCCCACGGCGTGCCGGCCGGGAAGCGCCCCGCCTCATGCGGCAGGACGCCGCTGGCACGCGCGTGCATGGTGCGCACGCGCCGGGTCTTGCGGTCGGCGTCGGCCTTCGAGCCCCAGGCCACGGCATCCATGACCTCGGCCGTGCGCCGCAGCCGCTTGTAGGGGTCGTCCAGCGAGCCCGTCGCCATGAAGAACCCCTCGAACGCGACCGGATGGGCGGCCATCATCAGCAGCGCGCGCGGGCCCGACAGCGCGACGACCTTCTCGCGGTGCACGCGCCGCAGCAGGGAGTCGTCGGTGAAGTAGGAGGCCGCCATCGTGAGCTCGATCACAGGGTACGGCCGTCTACCCTGTCTGAGATGCCTGCTGCCGCATATGAAGGGAAGGAGTGCGTCTGCCAGTTCAAGCGCGGGGTCTGCGACCAGACCTGCGTGCGCGACATGCTGGACACGCCCTTCTACATCGCCTGCCTGAAGCTGCGCGGGCGGCGCTGCCTGGTGATCGGCGGCGGCGCGCTGGGCTTGGAGAAGGCCGAGGGCCTGCTCGCCTGCGACGGCGACGTCACCGTGATCTCGCCCGAGATCGGGCCGGAGCTCGAGGAGCTGGCGCGCGAGGGCTCGATTCGCTGGGAGCAGCGGTCCTACGCCGGGCCGCAGGACCTCGAAGGCATCTTCATGGTGATCGCCTGCACCGACGACACCGACACCAACATCGCGATCTACGAGGACGCCGAGCGCCGCGCCATGTTGGTCAACATCGTCGACGTCCCGCCGCTGTGCAACTTCATCCTCCCGGCGATCGTCCGCACCGGCCCGCTGGCCATCGCGATCTCCACCGCCGGCGCTTCCCCCGCCCTGGCCAAGCGCATGAAGCGCGAGATCAGCGCCCAGTTCGGCGAGGACTATGCCCGCCTCGCGATCATGCTCAACGACGTCCGCGGCTGGGCCAAGGGCACGCTGCCCACCTACCAGGACCGCAAGGACTTCTTCGAGTCCATCGTCAACGGCTCACCCGACCCGATCGCGTTGATCCGCGCCGGCGACGAGGCACAGCTGCTCGACATCATCGAGCGTGCCAAGACGCAGTACGCGCCGGCGACGGCTTGAACCTCAGCATTTGGCCAACGGGATGTTGGCCAAACGAATGTGACAAAGAATTGGCTAAAAGTGGCAAGATGAGCCACGGTTACCTGATTTGCGCTCGTTCTCCGACATTCGCGCTGCTCTCGACGCACCGCCGCTCGACGTCGTCACCCTGCTCGGGCGGATCGAGTTGGGCCGTGGGCGCGAAGGGCTCTACCGCAGCCAGTCACGGCAGGTCCTCGAGCGTCTAGCCGCCCAGACGCGCTTTGACTCGATCACCGCGTCGAGCGCCATCGAAGACGTGTTCGTCGATGACGACCGCGCGATCAAGATCCTGCGCGACCCCGATGGAGCCGGCGCCTATCGGGACCGCTCTGAGTTGGAGTTCGCGGGGTATCGCGACGCCTCCGACTACCTGATGGCTAAGGAGCCGGAGCCGCTCACCGTCCCCCTGCTTTTGCATCTGCATCGCCTGCTCATGCATCACACCGACGATCCGCTCGCGGGGAACCTCAAAACGAGCGACAACCTCATCGGCGAGCGCGCTGACGGACGAGTCCACGTGATCTTCAAGACCGTCGCTGCCGGCGGTCAGACCGAATGGCACCTCAACGAGCTCGTCACCCGCTACGAGGAGGCGATCGCTGACTCAGCGGTTCCGGATCTGCTTGCCGTCTGTGCTCTGGTCCTCGACTTTCTCGCCGTCCACCCGTTCCAAGACGGCAACGGCCGCATTGCACGCCTGCTCACGACCCACGAATTGCTGCGCGGCGGTTGGGGGGTCGCGCGCTACGTCAGCCTCGAGCAACGGATCTTCGAGAGCAAGAACACGTACTACGCAGCCCTGCGCATGAGCCAAGCGAAGTGGCATGACGGCGAGCACGATGTCTGGCCGTGGACGCGTTACCTGCTGCAGGTGATCGCCGACGCATACGACGACTTCGAACGAAAGGTCGCTGCCGGCGCGGAGTTGGTCGGGCAGACCAAGCACGAACAGGCTCGCAACTACATCTTGACCCAAGCGCCGCGGACCTTCCGGCTTGCCCAGGTCTTCGACGCGCTGCCCGACATCTCGCCCGCCACGATCCGCGACGCAGCCGACGCACTGAAGGACGAAGGCGTCCTGCAAGTCGGCAGGGGCAGGTCCGCCGTGTGGACCCGGATCGACGAGGACTAGAGTCGCAGTCGATGCCCGACCGCCTGACGCACCTCGACGAGCACGGCGATGCGCGGATGGTCGACGTGGGTGGCAAGCCGGTCACCGCGCGGCGGGCGGTGGCGCGGGCGATCGTGCGGATGACGCCGGAGACGGCGCGGATCGTCGCGGCTGGGGATGCGCCGAAAGGCGATGTGCTGGGCGTCGCGCGGCTGGCCGGAATCATGGCCGCCAAGAAGACCGGCGAGCTGATCCCGCTCTGCCATCCGATGGGGCTCGATCACGTCGATGTCGACGGTGTCGTGAACGTCGAGGCCGGAACGGTCACGATCACGGCGTCGGCGAGCGTCACCGCCCGCACGGGCGTCGAGATGGAGGCCATGACGGCGGCGTCGGTCGCGGCGCTCACGGTCTACGACATGGTCAAGGGCGTCGAGCGTGGCGTGGCCATCGAAGAGGTCGTCCTGCTGGAGAAGTCCGGCGGCGCCAGCGGCACGTGGCGGCGCTGAACGCCGCGCAGTTCTGGTGTGCTGAATCGGAAATTCGGGCGCAGGCTGCGGGATGCTCGGCCCGGCTGGCGGCCGACGATGACTGAAGGTGAACGGCCGTTCATCGAAGTCAGAGGTGGGCGCCAGACGGCGGCGAGCGCCCGCAGGCTGCCCGCGAATTTCTGATTCAGCACACTAGTCTCCGAGGCGATGCGCACCTGCGTGCTGACCGTCTCGACCTCCGTCTCGCGCCGCGCGAGCGAGGACGAGTCCGGGCCGCTGCTGGCGCAGTTGGCCGAGGAGGCCGGCGCCGACGTCGAGGCGATGGAGGTCGTCCCCGACGACTTCAGCCTGATCGAGGACCGGCTGCACCACTACGTCGACGACGGCTTCGCGCTGATCTTCACCACCGGCGGCACCGGCTTCACGCCCGACGACATCACGCCCGAGGCGACGCGGGCGGTGATCGAGCGCGACGCGCCCGGCATCGCCGAGGCGCTGCGCGCCGAGTCGGCCAAGCACACCCCGATGGGCATGCTCTCGCGCGGCGTGTCGGGCATCGCGCACCGCACGCTGATCGTCAACTTCCCCGGCAGCCCGAAGGCCATCGGCCAACTCTTCCCCGTGATCGCCCCGGTGCTCAAGCACGCCGTGGGGACACTTCAGCGGGACGACGGTGAGCGCAGCCATTGAGCTGGTGGGGCTCACGCGGCGCTACGGCGACCGCGAGGCCCTCGCCGATGTCTCGCTGACGCTGGAGACGGGGCACACGCTCGTGGTCTTCGGGCCCAACGGCGCCGGCAAGACGACGCTGCTGCGCGTGCTGGCAACGCTGCTGCGCCCGCACAGCGGCAGCGCGACCGTCCTGGGCTCCGAGCTCCCGGACCAAGGCTGGTCCGTGCGCGGCCGGATCGGCTTCCTCGGCCACGCCAGCCTCCTCTACCGCGACCTCACCGCGCGCGAGAACCTGCGCTTCCACGCCCGCCTGCATGGCGCGCCGCACGAGCGCGTCGAGGAGCTGCTGGACGCCGTCGGCCTGCGCAACCGCGCCGACGACCCGGTCCACACCTACTCGCGCGGGATGGTCCAGCGCGCCGCGGTCGCCCGCTGCGTCCTGCACGACCCCGAGCTGCTGCTGCTCGACGAGCCGACCGCCAACCTCGACCCGCACGCCGCCGAGCTGGTCGAGCCGCTGATCGGCGCGGCGTCGGGACGCACGCGCGTGGTCACCAGCCACGACCCGGTCGGCGGCCTGCAGGGCGCCGACCTCGCGCTGGGGCTGCGCGCCGGGCGCACCGAGCTGCTGGCGCCCGCGAGGGCCGTCGAGCGCGACGCGATCGGGACGTTGTATCGATGACGGCGCCCAAGCCGCCCGCGACCCGCGCCGCCGTCGGCGCGCTGCTGCGCAAGGAGCTGCGCCTGGAGCTGCGGACCTTCCAGGTCATCCCCGCGATGGCGCTCTTCAGCGTCACGACGCTCGTCGTCTTTCACTTCTCGTTGCAGGAGAACGCCGTTGACGGCCCGCTGGCCGCCGGGGTCCTCACGGTGACGCTGCTGTTCAGCGCGATCCTTGGCATCAACCGCCTGTTCGTCGCCGACTACGAGGAGAGCGGCTTTGACGGCTTTCTGCTGGCGCCGGTGGACCGGACCGCGATGCTCGTCGCCAAGGCGCTCGCACTCGGCGCGTTCCTGGTGGTCTTGGAGCTAATCGCGGTCCCCGCGTTCGCGTTCATGCTGCTGGATCCCGACCTCACCGGCGCCGCCCTGGGCCAGACCGTGCTGGTGCTGGTCCTCGCCGACGTGGCGATCGCGGTGGTCGGCACGCTGGTTGGCGCGCTCGCGATCCAGACCCGCGCGCGAGACCTGATCGTGCCGCTGATCGCGCTGCCGCTGCTGCTGCCGGTGGTCATCGGGATGGCCAAGAGCCTCGCGCCGACCTTCGCCCTGGCGGGCGCCGGGGCGCTCCCCGGACGCTGGCTGGCGATCCTCGGCCTCTATGATCTGGTCTTCGGGCTCCTCGCCTATGCCGTCTTCGACTTCCTGCTCGAAGACTGAGAGCTCGAGCGCCAGGTAACGCAGATGTCCGGCAACCGCCTTCTTACGCTGTCCGTCGCGACCGTGGTCACCCTGATCACCGGCTATTCCCTGGCCGCGTTCTCCGCGCCCATGGACGCCGACCAGGGCTTCATGCAGAAGATCTTCTACCTGCACGTGCCGATGGCGATCGTGGCGCTGTGCGGCTTCGTCTTCGGCGGCATCTGCGCGGTGATGCACCTGCGCACCAGCGACTCGAAGTGGGACCTGCGCTCGTATGTCGCGATCCACGTCTCGGTCATCCTCGGCGTCGGCGTCCTGCTGACGGGCGCGATCTGGGCCAAGGCCTCGTGGGGTCACTGGTGGGTGTGGGACGAGCCGACGCTCGTCAGCTTCCTGATCATCTTCCTGCTGTACGCGACCTACACGCCGCTGCGCTTCTCGATCGAGGATCGCGAGCGCCAGTCGCGCTACGCGTCGGTCTTCGCGATCACCGCGGGCGCGTTCGTCCCGCTGAACTTCATGGCCGTGCGCGCCGCCACCTCGCTGGTGCACCCGCGCACGTTCGATTCGGCCGACAACCTGCCCGGGGGCATGCGCAGCGCGTTCCTGGTCTGCCTGCTCGGCATGGCGTTGTTGTACGTGCTGCTCTGGCAGTACGAGATGCTCCACAAGAACACCGTCGCCCAGCTGCGCGCGCTGAAGCGCAAGCTCGGTGATGACGACGGCGTCCGTGCCCGTCGCTCCGCCGCTCCCGAACTGCAGGTCCGCTAGATGCTCGCCGCCTCGAACACCCTTCCTGACAACGCCGGCTACGTCGCCGCCGCCTACTTGGTGTTCTTGGCGCTGTTGGTGATCTACGTCGGGATCATGGCCTACAAGTTGATCAAGGTCCAGCGCTTGGTCGCCGAGATCAACGAGCTGGCCGAGGCCGACGCGCCGCCCGAGCGCGCCCGCGAGGAAACGACCGTATGAGCAGCGAGCTGCTCTGCCTCGGCATCTCGCACAAGACCGCGCCGGTCGCGGTGCGCGAGCGCCTCGCGCTGACGATGCCCGAGGCGCAGCGCCTCTGCCAGGAGCTCGTCGCGACCGACGCGATCCGCGAGGCCGTCGCCATCTCGACCTGCAACCGCACCGAGATCTACCTCGTCGGCGACCCGGTCGGCGCCGAGACCGAGCTGCTCTCGCGGCTGGCCCAGCGCGCTGGCACGCGCCCGACCGAGCTGACCGACGCGATGTACGCGCCGCGCAACTGCGACGCCGCGCGCCAGCTCTACCGCGTCGTCTCGGGCCTGGAGTCGATGATCGTCGGTGAGGCCGAGATCCAGGGCCAGGCCAAGCGCGCCTACGAGGCCGCGCTGGAGGCCGGCACGACCGGGCCGCTGACCAACCGCCTCTTCACCGCCGCGCTGCAGACCGGCAAGCGCGTGCGCTCGGAGACCACGCTCGGCCAGGGCCGGGCGAGCGTCTCGAGCGTCGCCGTCGGCCTTGCGCGCGAGTTGATCGGCCCCGAGCTCGCGGCCCGCGACGTCGTCATCATCGGCGCCGGCGAGACCAGCGAGCTGACGGCGCAGGCGCTGGCGCACGAGGGCGTTCGCACGATCTTCGTCGCCAACCGCCGCGCCGACCGCGCCCGCTCGATCGCCGAGCGCTTCGGCGGCTCGGTCTCCTCGCTGCACGACCTGCCGGATCGCCTGATCGAGGCCGACATCGTCGTCGCCTCGACCTCCTCGCCGCATCCGATCATCGGCGTCGACGAGCTGGCGCTGGTCATGCGCGAGCGCGAGGGCGCGCCGCTGCTGCTGATCGACATCGCCGTCCCGCGCGACGTCGAGGCCGCCTGCGGCGAGCTGGAGGGCGTGACGCTCTACGACATCGACGACCTGCAGGCGGTCGTCGCCCGCAACCGCCAGGTTCGCGAGGACGAGCGCGTGCAGGCCGAGGCGGTCGTCGAGGACGAGATCCAGCGCTTCGCGCGCTGGATGGGCACGCTCGACGTCATGCCGACGATCACCGCGCTGCGCGAGCGCGGCGACGCGATCGTCGAGCAGGTGCTTGCCGAGAACGAGGGCCGCTGGGAGAGCGCGTCGCCGCGCGACCGCGCCCGGATCGAGGCGATGGCACGCGCGCTGATGGCACGGCTGCTGCACGAGCCGACGATCCGCCTGAAGTCCGTCGACCGCGACGGCGGCCATGGCCGCGTCCAGTTCGCGCGCGAGCTCTTCGGGCTGGCCGAGGGCATCGCCGATGCGCCTGACGTCACCGGCGATGATGCCGGGCAGGCCGACGTGCGTCCCCTGCGCCGCCGCGGCGCCGGGCAGTGAAGCTCGGCACGCGCGGCAGCGCGCTGGCGCTCGTCCAGGCGCACGCGGTTGCCGACGCGCTCGGCGACGGCACCGAGATCGTGGAGATCACGACCAGCGGCGACCGTGGGATCGCCGGCGACAAGGCGCGCTGGATCGACACGATCGAGGACGCGCTGGTATCTGGCGCGATCGATCTGGCGGTGCACTCGGCCAAGGACGTCCCCGCCGCCTCGCTGCTGCGCGAGGGCATGCAGCTCGCCGCGGTGCTCGCGCGCGAGGACGCGCGGGACGCGCTGGTCGGCGCCGCCTCGCTGGACGTGCTGCCGCCGGGCGCGCGCGTTGGCACCGCTTCGCTGCGCCGCCGCGCGCAGCTGCTGGCCGTGCGCGACGACCTCGACATCGTCGACCTGCGCGGCAACGTCGACACCCGGCTGCGCAAGCTGCGCGAGGGCGCCTGCGACGCGCTGATCCTCGCCGCCGCCGGCCTGCGCCGATTGGGCCGAGCGGAGGAGATCGGCGCGCTGCTGGATCCGTCGATCTTCGTCCCCGCCCCGGGCCAAGGCACGCTGGCGGTCGAAGGGCGCACGATCCCTGCGGGGTTGGTCGACGCCGAGGCCGACGCGCAGTTGCGCGCCGAGCGCTTCGTCGTCGAGGCGCTGGCGGCGTCGTGCGACACGCCGGTCGGCGTCCACCACGATGGCACGGCGCTGCATGCGTTCGTCGGCCTGCCCGACGGCAGCGCCTGGCTGCGCGACAGCGTCGTGGCCGATGATCCGGCACCGCTGATGGTCACGCGCCTGGAGTCGATGGGCGCGCGCGAGCTCTTGGCGCGCGCGGCCGAAATGGCGACCACATGAGCGACGGCCGCGTCATCCTCGTCGGCGCCGGCCCTGGCGACCCGGGCCTCATGACCGTGCGCGCGCTACAAGTCATCGCACAAGCCGATGTCATCCTGTATGACAAGCTGATCCCGCCGACCGCGCTGGACGGCGCGCGCCCCGACGCACTGCTGCTCGACGTCGGCAAGGTCGGCGGCGGGGAGCAAGTACCCCAAGATGAGACGCATCGGCTCCTGCTGACGCATGCCCAGGAGGGCAAGACCGTCGCGCGCGTCAAGGGCGGCGATCCGTTCGTCTTCGGCCGCGGTGGCGAGGAGGCGCAGCTCTGCCGCGAGCACGGCATCGCCTTCGAGGTCGTCCCCGGCGTGACCGCGGGCATCGCCGGGCCCGCCTACGCCGGCATCCCGGTGACGCAGCGCAACATGGCCGCCGCGGTCGCGTTCGTCACCGGCCACGAGAACCCCGACAAGCCGGAGACGCAGATCGACTGGCCGGCGCTCGCCGCCTTCCCAGGCACGTTGGTGTTCTACATGGGTGTCCGCGCGCTGCCGCGCATCACCGAGCAGCTGATGCTCGGCGGCCGCGCCGCCGACGAGCCGGTCGCGATCGTCGAGCGCGGCACGCTGCCCGACCAGCGCACCGTCAACGGCACGCTGCAAACCATCGCCGAGCTGGCGGCGGCCGCCGCGGTCAAGGCGCCGTCGGTGACCATCGTCGGCCCCGTCGCGGCGCTGAGCGAGGAGCTCGCCTGGCTGGGCCACGGGCCGCTGGGCGACACGACGGTCGTCGTCACGCGCCCCAAGGCGCAGGCGTCCGGGCTGGCCGGGACCCTGCGCGACCTCGGCGCGCGCGTCGTCGAGGCGGCGGTCATCGTGCCCAAGTCGTTGGAGTTCTCGATCCCCGAGCTTGGCGACGTCGACCTGCTCGTCTTCTCCTCGCCCAACGGCGTCAAGGCCTTCTTTGCCGAGCTGCGCGCGACGTTCCGCGACGTCCGCTCGCTCTAT
This sequence comes from Baekduia sp., assembly GCA_040509415.1. Lineage (GTDB taxonomy): Bacteria > Actinomycetota > Thermoleophilia > Solirubrobacterales > Solirubrobacteraceae > Baekduia. The sequence continues at coordinate 10,858 of JBEVLC010000028.1, forward strand.
GGCATCGCGGTCGCCGTGATCGGCCCCGGCACCGCCGACGCGGTGCGTGCCAACGGCATCGAACCCGACCTGATCCCCTCGCGCGCCGTCGGCGAGTCGCTGGCCGATCTCGTCTCCGGCTTCGAGGTCCGCCACGCGATGGTCGTCCGCGCCCGCGGCGGGCGGGACGTCGTGCGCCAGGCGCTGCTGGACGGCGACACGCCGGTGGTCGACCTGATCGAGCCCTACGAGACGGTCGCCGAGCCGCTGGACCCTCGGACCCGCGACCGCGCGCTGGCCGCCGACTGGGCGACCTTCACCTCGGCCTCCTCAGTGCGGTTCTTCCTTGAGGCCGTCGGCGGGCCGGAGGCCGTGCGCGACAGCGGCCTGCGGCTGGCGTCGATCGGGCCGATCACCTCCGAGGCGCTCCGAGCCCAGGGCATCGAGCCCGACGTCGAGGCCGCTGAGCACACGCCCGCGGGCCTCGTCGACGCGCTCGTGGCGGCGCTGCGCCGCTAGCCTGCGACCGGCATGGCACACCCGCTCACCTTCCTCTCCGACTACGGCCTCGAGGACGACTTCGTCGGCGTCTGCCACGCGGTGATCGCCCGGATCGCGCCCGAGGCGCGGATCGTCGACCTCACCCACGGGCTCGATCGCCACGACATCCGGACCGCGGCGCTCGTGCTGCGCCGCGCGCTGCCGTTCACCGCGCCGGGCGTGCACCTGGCGGTCGTCGACCCGGGCGTCGGCGCCGAGCGGCGCGCGATCGCCTTGCGCACGACCGAGGAGGACCGCATCCTCGTCGGACCCGACAACGGGCTGCTCTCCCTTGCCGCGCAGCGCTTCGGCGGCATCGCGGAGGTCGTTGACGTCGCCCGCTCGCCGCATCGCCTGGAGCCGGTCTCGGCGACCTTCCACGGCCGCGACATCTTCGCGCCGGTCGCGGCGCACCTCGCGCTCGGCGCGCCGCTGGGCGACGCCGGCGACCCGATCGACGCCGACGAGATCACGCGCCTGGACATGCCGCTCGCCTTCCTGGAAGACGGCGAGCTGCTCGCGCACGCGGTCGGCTTCGACCGCTTCGGCAACGTGATGCTCGACGTCGAGCACGCCGAGCTGGCTGACTCGGGCTTCAAGCTCGGCCACGGCGTCGACGTCAACGGACACCGCGGCGTCTACGCGACGACGTTCGCCGACGTCCCAGCCGGCCAGCTGATCCTCTACGAGGACGCCTACCGGACGCTGGCGCTGGCGGTCAACCGCGGCTCGGCGCGAGAGCTGCTGGGCGTCGAGCGCGACGGCGAGCTGCGGATCCGCGCGCGCGGCTGAGGAGCGGTCCGGATGCTCGGCACGCCGCGCCTGCACCTGCGCGAGATCGACTCCACCAGCGACCGTGCGCGGGAGCTGGCGTTGGCCGGCGCGCCGCACGGCGCGCTGGTGACGGCGGCCGGGCAGACCGCGGGGCGCGGGCGGCAAGGACGCGTGTGGACGACCCAGCCGGGCGCCGCGGTGACCATGTCCGTGGTCTTGCGCGACCCGCCGCCGCTGCTGCCGCTGATCGCCGCGGTGGCGGTCGCCGAGAGCTGCGGTGAGGACTCGCGGATCAAGTGGCCCAACGACGTGCTCGTCGGTGGGCGCAAGGTCGCGGGGATCCTGGCCGAGGGCCGGCCGCACGAGGGCTGGGCGGTGCTGGGCATCGGGGTCAACGTCGCCGTCGAGGTGGACGATCTCCCCGAGGAGCTGCGCGAGAAGGCGGGGTCCCTGGGCCGCGCGCGGGCCGACGTCGAGCCGTTCTTGTCGTCCTTGCTCGGCGCGCTGGAGCGCGCGCTCGCGCTGCCCGTCGACGAGCTCCTCGGCGCGTGGCGGGCGCGCGACGCGCTCCTGGGCTCCGAGATCTCGTGGACCGGCGGGAGCGGGATCGCGCGCGGCATCGACGGCGAGGGGCGGTTGGTCGTCGAGCTGGCCGACGGCGGGCGCACCGCGCTCAACGCCGGCGAGGTCCACCTCGGCCGGCTGCCGGCGACGTAGCCGCGGTCCGGGTCGTCTGCTGTCCCCATGCGGGACACCAGACGACCTGGACCGTGACGTTCGCGGTGGCCGCTACGTTGGGTTCGCATGCTTCGTCTGTCCCGACTCTCCCTCCTCGCGGTCGCCGCCGGCGCCCTGGCGCTGCCCGCCGCCGCGTCGGCCGCTGACTGCCAGCTGCAGGCGCCGCGCACCGCGGTCGAGCATCCGATCGCGGGGACGACGCTCGTCGCTCGTGATCCCTACGGCGGGCTACTTCCACGGAACCGCTTGTTCTTCGACTTCTCCGTGCGCGGCAACGCGGCGGATGTCGCCAAGGTGACGTGGGCAATGGACGGCAAGGTTGTCCGCGAGGACCCGAGAGCGCCGTTCGAGTGGAAGGGCCTGTCGGGCTCCTCGAAGCGGATGCCCCTCGGCGAGCACACGATCACCGTCACGGTCGTCCCGGCCTCCGGCACGCCCGCGAGCACCGAGTTCGCGCTGACGGCGACCGACTGCCAACCCGCGACCTTCAACGCCGAGGTCGCCAAGCGGCGTGGACCCGCGACCCTCGTCTGGGCCTCGGCCTTCGAGTCCAGCGGCGAGCCGCTGACCGGCGTCGCCGCCACCGCGACCAAGAACGTCACGGCATCGCTGCCCGCCTCGCTGCGCGGCCGGGCGATCGGCACGCTGCAGGTTGGCCCGAAGTCCTACACCTTGAAGGGTTCGAGGACGGCACTCTCGCGCGGCAAGCTGAAGGTGTCCTTTGCGCCGGGCGCGAAGCGGTTCCTGAAGGTGTCGGGCCTGCCGGCCAAGGCGCAGGGCGTCACGATCAAGCTCAAGCCCGGCGTGCTGAGCCTCCGCTCCCCCACCAAGAGCTACCGCCTCAGCGGCTCGCTGACCGCCGCGAGCGGCACCGTCGGTGGCATCCTCACCGGCGGCACCTACGTGTAGGACTTGGTCGCCGTCAGGCGCGCGAGGACGCTCGCGGCCAGCGTCCGCTCGACTTGGCGGACGCCGAGCCGCGTCCCGCGCGCTACGGCGACCGAGACCGTCGCCAGGCCGGCGCGGCGCTGGAAGACCGACCGCGAGACGCCCAGCTCCTGCAGCCGCCGACGGCGCGCCACGAGCGTGACGCGCGACCCGCGGCGGCGGGCGCGAACGACGACACGCGCATCGTCGAGATGCAACCGCACGCCGCCGGCGGCGAACGCGTCCATCCCGCTGAACACGGCGATCGCCAGCAGCACGGGCACGGCGGGCCACGCGACAGGAAGCGCGAGGACGAGCGCCACGCTCGCCACGACGGCGATCACGAGCGGGACCGTCAGATAGCGCCGCCGGGCGCGTTGTGGCGGGCGCTCGTCGACGGTCAGCGGGCCGGCGAAGTCCGGGAGGAACGTCTCCAGGAACGGCTCGACCTCGGCGCGGTGCATCAGCGGAAACAGCGTGCGCGCCGCGGCCTCACGCCCACCGAGACTCGTGACCTCCAGCCGCAGGGTGACGAGGCCCAGCGGACGCCGCAGCGGGCTCTCCACGATCTCGACGCCGTCGATCCGCCCGGCCGGAACGCTGACGGCCCGTCGCTGTAACAGGCCGCGGCGGATCCGCAGCCGGCCCTCGGCGTGCTGGACCTCGAAGCCCGAGAAGGCGACGACGGCGCCCAGGAACGACAGCATCCACGCCGCGAGCAGTAGCACGAGGGCGACGATCACGACCTCGTGGGTCGAGTTGATGTTCTTGACCTCGCTCTCACCTGCGCCGAGCAGCCCGTTCTGCAGCGCGCCGAAGATGCCGCCCACGACCGGCAGCACGATGCCGAGCTGGGGCGCGGTGAGCGCGGTCACCAGCAGCCCCGGCAGCGACAGGCGCCGCCGCACGGTGGCGACGTGCTGGTCGGCGTGGCCGAGCGCGGCGCGCAGGTCGGCGGCGGCACGGGCCGAGAGCGCGCTGAGCACGACGTCGCCGTCCTCGCCGCCGCCGGGCGTCTGCACGTGCAGGCCGGTGACCCCGAAGAGGCGCTGGACCGGTCCGGCGATCGTGTCGACGGCCTGGATGCGCTCGAGCGGCACGACGGTCTCGTCCGGCGAGAAGACGCCGGAGCGGAAGTGCAGCGCGCGATCGTCGACGCGGTAGGTCGTCGCCTGCCAGCGCGCGATGCCGATCGCCGCCGCCGCGACCACGCCGAGCAGCCCGAAGCCGATCGCGTGCAACGAGCTGCTGCGACCGCCGGCCACCAGGCCGATGATCAGCGGCAGCGCGATGTCGCTGAGCCCGCGCAGCGCGTGGCTGACCGCCGCCGCGATGTGCAGCCGCTGCGATCCCTCAGAGCTCATCAGGCGTGCGAATCAGCCCGGCGAGCCGGTCGCGGACCAGCGTCGCCTCGCCATCGGTGAGCGCCGGGATCTCGGTCGTGCCCGCCGCCGTGTGGACGACGACGGCAACGGTGCCGACGAGCTGCGCCCAGAGTGAACGGCGCAGGTCGACGTGCTGGATGCGCGCGACCGGGACGATCGTGCGGATCTCGGTGATCGTGCCGTGGCGCAGATCGAGCTCGTCGTCGTCCAGCCGCCAGCGCCAGCGCGAGAGCCGCAGCGCCGGGACCACGACAGCCGCGACGATGACACCGAGCAGGACCAGCCACGGGCCGATCACGCCCAGCGTGTGGAGCAGTCCGTCCTGGTCGCGCAGCGGCCCGGCGACGACGAAGGCGACGAGGATCGCGATCAGCCCGCCGCCCAAGATCTCCAGCGTCCACAAAGCGCGCGCCGCCGGCGCGAGCCTTCCATCCGGCTCAGGCCGCTCGTCCACGCTCGCCTCAGGCGGCGTCGTCGAGCTCGTCGCCGCTGGCCTTGCGGCGGGTGGTGCGGCGCTTGGGCTTCGGCGCGTCTTCGGCGGGTGCGTCGAGGGAGAGCTGCTCGGGCTCGGCGGCAGCGGCCTTCGCGCGCGTGCGGCGTGCGGGCTTGGGCTTCTCCTCGGCGGTGGTGGCGGCCGATGCCTTGGGTTTGGCCGGCGCCCGCTTGCGCTTGGGCTTCTCCTCGGTCGCCGCGCTCGCAGCAGCCTCGTCCTGCGCCTTGGCGGCGGCCGTGCGACGCGTCCGCGGCTTGGGCTTGGGCGCCTCCTCAGCGGCGGTGTCGGCATCAGCGGCCTTCGCGGCAGCGGTCCGACGCGCGCGCGGCTTCGGCGCCTCGCCCTCATCAGCGGCCTTTGCGGCAGCCGTGCGACGCGCCCGTGGCTTGGGCGCCTCGCCCTCATCAGCAGCCGTGCGACGGCGCGTGGGCTTCGGCGCCTCCTCAGCAGCGGCCGGCGCCTCAGCCACCTCGGCGGCCTTCGCCGCCGTGCGCCGCCGGCGCGGCTTAGGTGCCTCGGTCTCTGCGACCGGCTCAGCCGCAGGCGCGGCGCCGTTGGCATCGGCTGCCGACGCGGCAGCTACCGGCGAGCGGCGACGGCGCGGCTGAGCCTTGGCCGGCACCTCGCCCTCGGTCGGCGCAGCCTCCGCCGCCCCGTTGGACGGCTCGGCGGCCCCACGGCCTGACAACAGCGCGGCGACCGCCTCGATCTCGCGCGCGGCATGCTCGCCGTCGACCGGTACCGGCGCGGACGCGCGCTGCCGACGAGCAGCTGCACGCTCCGCACGCGAAGGCGAGCGGGTCTCGCTCTCGGCCGGAGCCTCCTCACGCTCGGCGTCGGTGGAGCCCTCCGCCTCGCCAACGCCCTCGCCGTTCGCCGCGGCCTCAGCAGCGGCAGCCCGCGCGGCCGCGTTCCGACGGCGCGAGCGGCGGCGCTTCTTACGCGGCGAGGCCTGCTCCCCGTTGGCATTGCCATTGCCATCCCCGTTGGACGACCCGCCGTCCACGACGCCCTCTGCCGTCTCGACCGCGCCGACCGCGACCTCGACCTGCGGCGCCTTGCCCTCATCGCCCTTCTTGCCACGGCGGCGACGCGAGCGGTTCTTGCGCTTGGGGAAGTTGCGCAGCAGCTCCCGGGAGAGCGCGCTGGGCTTGCGGGCCATGCGCGTCCGGGCGCCGCGGACGACCTCCATCGCCTCGGGCGTGTGGGCGACCGCGGCGGCAAGCAGCGCGGCGCTCAAGCGCCGGTCCTGCTTGCGGGCGGCGTGGACGAGCCGTCGCGCGTTGCGCGCATGCGCACCACCGCTCGAGTTCACCAACAGCCCCAACAACCGCTTCGTCTCGGGCCAGCGCTGGACCGCGTACTCCTCGTGGACCTCGCGCGTCATGTCCGCGAGATCCCAGATCCAGTGCGAGGCCTGGTCGCGACGGCCGATCCGCCGCTCGGCCAGCGCCTGGAGCAGGATCTTGACGCCCTCGCGCCGCTCGTCGCGCGTCCACAAACGGACCACGTCGACCGCGCGCTCGAAGGCGTCTGCGTCGCGTGACTGCGCGATCTCCTGCAGCGCGCGCAGGCGCAGCTGGGTGTTCTTGTTGCGCTCGACCGCGGTCAGCAGGAACGAGCGCTTCAGCTCGCCCGACTTGTCGAAGTGCAGCATCGCCCGCGCCCGGCGCCAGCCGCTCGGCGCGACGCGCGCGCCGGCCAGCGCGGCCCACTGGACCTGCTCGCCGTAGTCGAGGAACTCGACCGCGATCCGCCACAGCTCGCGCTCGAAGACCTCGATGCGCTTGTCCATGTCGGCCGTGACCGGGATGACGCGGCGCTCGACGCGCACGCGCCGGCCCCGCCCACGCCGCACGGGCCCGACGACGATCGCGCCGCCGCGATAGACCTCGCGATCCAGCAGCGAGTGCAGCGTGACGACCGGGTCGTCGTGGCGCGTCGCGGGATGGACGAAGTCCACCACGATGCCCGACTCCTTGCCGGGGTGGCGGCGCGTCACGCGGCCGACGCGCTGCTGGTAGATGCGCTTGGACGCCGTCGGCGCCAAGTGCATGCAGATGGTCGCGCGCGGCGAGTTCCAGCCCTCGGCCAGCAGCTGCGCGTTGACCAGCACGTCGATCTCGCCGCGCTCGTAGCGCGCGAGGATCTCGGCCAGCTCGCGCTTGGGCGTTTCGCCCGAGACGCCCATCGCCTTGATGCCGAACTGGCGGAAGGCCTCGGCGACGTTCATCGCGTGCTTGACGCCCGCGGCGTAGACGACGCCCGGCACGCCGTTGAAGCGCGTCTTGTAGAGGTCGGCGATGGCCAGGTTGAAGGGCGCCTGGTCCAGCAACTCGGCCAGCATCTCCTGGTCGAACTCGACGTCGACCTCGCCCTTGCGCAGCGGCACCTTGGCGATCGTGCGCACGCCCGGGCCCGGCGGGATCCGGATCGAGCGCAGCGGCGCGATGACGCCGCGCCGCGCGGCCTGCGCGAGGTCGAAGCGCGAGGTCTGTGTCGGGAAGAGATCTGTGACGTGGCGGGCGATCAGCGCGCCCGTGGCGGTCATGCCGACGAAGATCGGGCCCGTCCACGCGCGGATCGCGGCGGAGGTCTTCTCGCCCAGCGCGGTGTGCGCCTCGTCGCAGATGACGATCGTGTAGGCGTCGGAGATGCGACCGGCGTTGCGGACGAACCACTGATAGGTCTCGACCGTCACCGGCCCGTCGACGCGACCCGTGCCTTCGCCGTCCAGCAGCGGCGGTGACTCGCGCTTGCCGTAGCCGCGCGTATGGAGCTCGCCGAGGAACTGGTCGACGAGGTTGCGGCGGTGGGTGAGGATCAGGACGCCGCCGGTGCGCGTGGCCTCCACGAAGCCCATCGCGGCGACGGTCTTGCCGGCGCCCGTCGCGTGCTCGAACCAGAAGCGCTTGTCGGCGTTGGGGTCCTCGGGCGCCTCGGCCAGCTGCTCCTCGTCCTCGGCCGCCGGCTCGTCCCAGTCCTGGGGCTCCTCGTCGTCGGGCAGCTCCTCGTCGATCTCC
>JBEVLC010000029.1:0-7708 GCA_040509415.1 Baekduia sp.
CGAGCGCGCGGCGTCGATCGCCGCGCACGACAGCATCCTGGCCGCGATCGGCGACCGCGATGCCGATCGCCTGGTGGCCGAGCTCGACGCCCATCGCGGGCGCGCGCTCAGCGTGCTCGATGAGGTCCTCCGACCGCGCGAGCCGCCTCCGTCCTAGCTGCGCGTGCAGTGCTCGGATCTGCGGTTCAAGAGCCAACTTGACGAGTCCGGCTTCAGCCCCGGGCCGTTCATCCGAACACACGGACGTGAGCTGTAGCCGTGCGCAGCCGGTGCGACTTGCGCTCGGCGTTCTAGGTCTGTGCCTCGCCGTCTACCTCGTGCGGACGGTCGCTGGCCTGCGGCTCGGGCTGGCCGCGGGCGCCGCTGACGACTGGCTCTACAGCGCGATCGAGGTCCTCGCGACCGCGTTGGTCTGGTGGCGGGTGGCGAGTTGCGGCAAGGATCGCGGCGCCTGGGCCGCGTTGGCGGGCTTTGCGACGCTGTGGACCGTGGGCGACCTGGGCTGGACGCTGTCGCTCGATGGACAGGCCGATCCGCCGTTTCCCAACTGGACCGACGCGCTCTACGTCGCTGCCTACGGGTTCGCGTACGTGGGGATGGTGCTGCTGCTGCGCGCCCGCGCGCACGGGATCCGGACGTCGGTGTGGCTCGACGGGCTCGTCGGTGGCTTCGCGCTGGGCGCGGTGTGCGCCGCGGTGTTCCTCGAGCCCGTGCTCGGCTCCGCCGCCGGCTCGGTTGCAGCGGTCGCCGTCACGCTCGCCTACCCGGTGCTCGACGTCGCGCTGCTGTGCGTCGTCGGCGTCGCGTTCGGGGTCGGCAACTGGCGGCCCGGGCCGCTGTGGATCGCGCTCGGGCTCTCGCTAGCGGTCTGTGCCGTGGGCGACGCGGCCTACAGCTGGCAGCACGCAATCGGCGACTACAGCGCGCTGTCCTGGGTCAACGGCACGTGGCCGACCGCGCTGGCGCTGCTGGCCACCGCAGCCTGGCTGCCCGAGGGCCGCCGGCGCGAGACGCGCCTGGTCGACGGCGCGTTCGCTGTCCCCGCGCTGTTTGCTGCCGTGTCGCTCGGCCTCCTCGTCTGGTCGCAGTTTCACAACCTCGGCGGGCTCGCCGTGGTCGCCGCGGTCGCGTCGCTGGTTGCCGTCGGCCTGCGCGCCTGGCTGACCCATCGCGAGAACGTCGCGCTGCTGCGTCACAGCCGTCGCGAAGCGCTCGAAGACGGGCTCACCGGCCTGGCCAACCGCCGGCGGCTGATGCTCGACCTCACCCGGGTGCTGCACCGGGGGATGGAGGAGCCCACGACGTTGGTGTTCTTCGACCTCGACGGCTTCAAGGGCTACAACGACAACTTCGGCCACGGCGCGGGCGACACCCTGCTCGCGCGGCTGGCCTCCGCGCTGACCGACAGCGTCGCGGGTACCGGCACGGCCTACCGCCTGGGCGGCGACGAGTTCTGCGTGCTGTACCGCGGTGAGGTGACGCGCGAGGACGAGGCGGTCGCGCGCGCTGCGGCGGCCCTTGTCGAGATCGGTGAGGGCTTCTCGATCACCAGCTCCTACGGGTTGGTCTCGCTGCCGCGGGAGGCCTCGACGCCGAGCGCCGCCCTGCGACTGGCCGATGACCGCATGTACGGGCACAAGAGCTCGCAGCGCGGCTCACCCGGCAGCCAGGGTCGCGATCTGCTGATGCAGGTGCTGCGCGAGCGTGAGCCCGAGCTCGAAGAGCACGTCGACGACGTCGGCCTGCTGGCGCTGGCCGTTGGTCGCCGGCTCGGGCTCGACGTCGAGGCGCTCGACGAGATCGCGCGTGCCGCCGAGCTGCACGACGTCGGCAAGATCGCGGTCCCCGAGGCGATCCTGCGCAAGCCGGGGCCGCTCGACGAGGCCGAGTGGGAGGTGATGCGTCAGCACACGATCGTCGGCGAGCGCATCCTCGCCGCGGCGCCCTCGCTGCGACCGGTCGGCCGCCTCGTGCGCTCCAGCCACGAGCGCTGGGACGGCGGCGGCTACCCGGACGGGCTCACCGGCGAGCGCATTCCGCTCGGCGCCCGCATCATCGCCGTCTGCGACGCCTTCGACGCGATGCGCCAGGCCCGCCCGTACGCGGCCTCGCTGTCAGAAGACGAGGCGCTGGCCGAGCTGCACCGCTGCTCGGGCACGCAGTTCGACCCCTGGGTCGTCGAGGTCTTCACGGCCGTGCTGAAGGACGGCACGGGCATCACGCTGCGCGTGGCCTAGTCGGACTGCGGCGAACTGCGGGGAACCCGCAGACCTTGTGCGGAACCCTGCCGATGTTTCGCTGCCCATGGACGCGCATGCTGATGCGCAGCCCCATCCGTCCATTCAGAGGAGCCCATCGCATGCCACGTCCCTTCCGCCTCGCCGGCGTCATCGCCGGCATGGTCCTCGTCGCCTTCGGCATCGGAGCCATCGTCATCGGCATCTCCGGCCGTCATGAGGTCAGCAACGACATCAAGCGCGAGCAGATCGTCGGCACGCCTGACATGAAGCCGTCGCTGATCGCCGCCGCGGTCAAGGAGGCCGGGCTGAAGAACGTTGAGCTGCCGACCTGCGACGTCGCCGGCAAGGCCATCACCAACGGCAGCGACGCCAAGTGCTTTGCCAGCTACATGCGCATCCACGCCCTCGAGGCCACGGGCGGCAAGACCTACGCGCAGATGCCGCAGTACGCGACCGCCGATGGCAAGGGCACCAACGTTCCGGCCGAGGCCGCCAAGGATCCGAAGACCGGCCAGCCGCAGAGCAACTCCGCTCGTCAGGTCTGGATCAGCGAGACCGCGCTGACCACGGCGCTCAACACCTCGTTCTTCGCCTCGAGCGTCGGCCTCTTCGCCATCGTCATGGGCATCGCGCTGCTGCTCAGCGGCATCGGCTTCATCGTCCTCGCCGCGCTGGCCGCCCCCGCCGCCCGCGGGAACGGAGACGGCGAGGGCGACCGCCGCGGCGAGGAGCACGCGGCTGCTGTCATGAGTTAGGGAACCCTACGCAAAATTAGGGTGCCCTACCCAGCTCCTGGAAATCCGTTATGTTGCCGCGGTCGTTAGGGCGACCTAACGACAATGCGCGGGAACGCATTCCATGACAGGAGCAGGACATGACACGGACGAAGACGAGAGGTGCGCGCCGCCGGACGAGCGCGCTGGCGGTCGCCGGCGCGGTTGCCGTCACCGCCCTCGCCGGATCGGCCTCGGCGCTTGCCGCGCCGTTTGACGTCGGAACGGCGAACCTCACTTGGAACGTGCCGCACGAGCCCTCCCCGGGCACTGGCACGTTGTCCAACTACGCCACCACGATCGGGCACGGCAGCGTTAGCGCGGGCGCGCCGGCCACCGGCACGACGATCACCGCGACGAGCCTCCCGCTGGCGGCCACGGGGGCCAAGTACGCCTTCGGCTTCCCGGGCACGACGAGCGGGACCCCGGCTACGCCGGCCGGTGCGAGCGGCACCTATGACCCGGTCGCCAAGACCGGCGCGATCAACTTCGCGGGCACGCTGACGTTCACCGCCCACGACGGCACGTTCTTCAGCGTCGTCAACCCGCGCCTGCAGTTCGACGCGCCCCAGTCGATCCGGCTGATCGCCAACGGCCAGGTGGCCGCGGGCACGGTCGGCTCCAGCGATCCGCCGGCCGACTACGGCACCACGGCGGCGCGCCAGACGGTCTTCGCCCTCAACGGCTCGGCGGCGGTCACGACCGAGAACCCGAATGGCTCGTACACCATCAGCAACCTCGCTCCGTCGGGCACGCCGCAGGCGGCTCCGACCGGCTACCTGAGCACCTCGGGCCCGTTCGATGGCGTCCGGCCCTGGTTCACGATCGAGCGCGCCAACCAGCTGTTCTCGGTGACGTTCGCGCCCAAGACGGTCGAGCCGGAGCCCGAGCCGGAGCCGGTCGGCTCTGACCAGAGCCTGACCGTCAACGGCTCGGTCTCCGATGCGCTGAGCCTGACGCTCAACGCGACGAGCACCAACCTCGGCAGCTTCGTCCCGGGCGTGGCCGCCAACTACGACGGGTCAGTGACCGGCACGGCGACCTCGACCGGCCCGTCGGTGCTGACGGTCAAGGACACGGGTGCCAACCCGGGCTTCCTGCTCAACGGCAGCACGCCGCTGGCCTCGGCGCTGAAGGTCTGCGCGACAAGCAGCACGTCGCCCGCCTGCTCGTACTCGTCGCTCAGCGGTGCCTCGCAGCAGCTGTTGGCCTTCGGGTCGAGCACCGCCGCCACGCCGCTGACCGTCGGTCTGCGCCAGTCGATCGGCGCCGGGGATGCGCTGACGGCGGGCACGTACGGCAAGTCGCTGACGTTCACCCTGTCGGCCGCGACGCCGTAGCCGGTGGCGATCCGGATCACACGGTTGACCCGGATCGTCGGGCTCACCGGGGCGGTGCTCGCGCTCAGCGCGGGCGCCGCCTCGGCACGTCCGGTTGCCTTGTGGGGCTGTCACGGCCCGCTCGGTCAGCCGCTTGGCACCGCTGGGCTGGTCGCCACGCAGGCCGGCGACGGCATGGCCTTCGCGGCTGCCGGCGCGTGTGAGAGCGCCGCCGGCCTGGTCGCCTCGTTCGCGCGGGCCGACCCGGCGGGCGACTCGGTCGCGAGCTGGCGTGCCGACACGCCCAACCACACCACCTTGCAGGGCGCGCGCCTGGTGCGCACGGTCACCATGACGGCCGCGCCCTATGGCAGCGGGACGGCGCAGCGCTACCGCTTCAGCGCTGGCGACGCGCCGCCCATCGAGGCCATCACCTTGCTCGACGTCTGGGCCACGCCGCCCGGGACCGTCACCGGCGCCGCGAGCGGCGGGTCGGCCACCGCCGGCGTCGACTGCCCACGACCCGCCGGTGAGCGTTGCACGGCCGCCGCGCCCGGATCGCTGACGATCGGCGCGCTCGTGCTCGAAGTCGACGATCAGGCGCCGCCGCGCGGATCGGTCGGCGGGCTGCGCAGCCCGGTGCGCGGAGGCCTCACGCTGGAGGTCGATGCGGCCGACGACGGCGCCGGGCTCGCCACCGCACGGGCGATCCTCGACGGCGTGCCGCTGGCCCAGACCGCGCTGGACGCCGGCTGCGCCGCCGATCTTGACCCTGCCACGCCGATGCCCGACGCCCCGCTGCGCGGCTGCGCCCACCAGGCCACGCGCGTGGCGTTGGCGCTGGATCTCAGCGGCCAGCCGGTTGGCACCCATCGGCTGCAGGTGCGCGTCGCCGACGCGGCTGGCAACGAGGCCGACGTCTATGACGGCGAGCTTGCCGTCGCGGGCCCCGACCCGGTCTTCACCCCGACCGTCACGCTGAAGGTCGGCGATCCGCGCCCGGCGGCGCCAGGTGGTTCCTCGCAGGGCGCCGGCTCACCGTCGGCGCCGGGCACGGTCCCGCAATGTCTGCGGCCACAGCTGTCGATGGCGCTCGACCAGCGGCCGTTGCGTGTCGCACGCGGCCGTCCGGTGCTGCGCGCCAAGGGGCGATACCGCTTTCGCGGCCGGCTCACCTGCCGCGTGGGGAAGGCGCGGCGCAACGCCGCGCGCGGCGTGCCGGTCGAGGTGCTCAACCGCGTCGGGCGCCGCACGTTCGGCGTGACCGGCGCGACGACGACCACGGGCGGGCGGTTGACCATCATCTTGTCCTACCGGTCCTCGCGCACGCTGATCTTCCGCCATCGCTCGACCAGCGGCACCAGCCAGGTGCGGATCCCGATCACTGTTGTGCCCCGGCGGGCGGGCCGATGAGGCGTCGCGCGGTAGTCGTGGCGCTCCTGGTGGGCGTGCTTGCCACCGCCTCGGCGCCGACCGGGGCGGAGGAGACCGGCATCAGCGGGCAGGTCGAGAGCACGATCGAGCTGTCGTTGGCGCGGTCGGCGCCCGATCGCGTGCAGGCGACGGTCACCGCGACCGTCGGCGGTACGCAGCTGAGCGTCGCCGAGTCGGGGCGAAGCCCGCGTGTGCTGCGCGCCTTCCCGAAGCCGCTGGCCGGCGAGCGGGTGACCGTCAGCACGACCAAGCGCGGCGCCGGCGTGACCGAGCAGACCATCACCTTCGGACCGCAAGGCCCATGAGCGCAGGGAGCATCACCATGAAGCGCATCCGCGTCACGGCGGTCGCCGCCGTGCTCATCGCCTCGGGCGCGACGGCCGCCGCGAGCACGACCGCGGCCGGTGGCCTGTCGCTCGCGCCGGCGTTCCTTGAGCACGAGGCTCAGCCGGGCCCGGTGGGGCAGATCCGCGTGGCCAACGGCTCGGCGAAGGCGCTGGCCGTCACCGTCCGTGCTCGTCCGTGGATCCAGGAGCGCGGTGGCGCGGTGCGGCCCGACGGGCGCCGGACGCTCACGCAGGTGCGGCTGAGCGCGACGACCTTCACGCTGGCGCCCGGTGAGGCGCGCACGGTCTCGGCGACGCTGCTGTCGCGGCCGGGGGCGGGCTCGTTGTACGGCACGTTGGACGTGCTCGGCACGCCCCAGGGCGCGCGCCCCCGCAACGGCATCCTGGCCCGCTACCGCTTGCTCGGCGGGCTGCGGCTCAACCCGGCTGCGGCACAGCGCCGGCTGCAGGTGCGGGTGGGGGCGGCACGGGCAGATGGCAAGGGCGTCGTGATCCCGGTTCGCAACACCGGTAACACCGTCGAGCCGCTGACGGGGTCGGTGCGCATCGTGGGAGCGACCGGGACGCTGCGCGCGACGATCGCCGCCTCACGGATCCTGCCCGGCGGGCTCGTGGACGTCCGCGTGCGTCGCGGGCGCCTGCAGGTTGGTCGTTATACCGCGGCCGTGACGCTGCGCCAGGCTGGCCGGCAGGTCGCGAAGGTCACCCGCGCGTTCCGCGTGCGCGGCTGATCGGCGCGCACAGCGGTCCAGTTCAGCGGGAGGAAGCCGGCGGCGGGGGACTCGGCGGGATCAGGAGCTGGTCGCGGTAGGCGACCGCGATTGCCTCGGCGCGGCTGGTGACGCCGAGCTTGCGGCGGATGTTGCCGACGTGGGTCGCCACGGTTTTCGGGCTGATCACGAGGCGCTCGGCGATCTGGACCCATTTCAACCCCTCAGCGAGCAGGTTCAGGACCTCGTGCTCGCGCCGGGTCAAGCGGCCGCTCGTCGCGTAGGCGGGCGACGGCGTGGCGCGGCGTGTCGCGCTCCGCAGGCGAGCGAGGACCTCGTCGGGTGCCGAGGGCTTGGTGACGTAGTCATCAGCGCCCATCATCAGTCCGGCGATGCGATCGTAGGACTCGGTGCGCGCGCCCGAGAGGAAGATGACGACGAGCTCTGGCCCGAGGTCGGCCTTCAGCGTGCGGCAGACTTCGTAGCCGCAAAGCGTGCCAAGCGGGATCTCGAGGATGACGGCAATCGGCCAGATCTCGCGCGCCATGGTCAGCGCCTCTGAGCCATCTGAGGCTTCTACGACCCGGAAGCCGGCGTCCACGAGCACGCGAACGAGTGGCTTTCTCGCCTCGACATCCGGGTCTGCGATGAGCACCACGTCGGAGATTTCCGTCCCTCCTCGTTCAGTCGCTGTCCGTGAACACCTAGGTCGTACCCGGAAAAGGTCGGTCGTGCTGCGGAGGTTGTGCGAAATCTCCACTGGAGACGCTGAGGAGGTCGCGACAACTTCTCCCAGCCACGCGAGGACACGAAATGCCTGACCTTCCCAGCACCCCGCAGACGAGCGCCATCGTGGAGTCGGCGGCCGGGACGGTCGACACGGCC
>JBEVLC010000030.1:0-7736 GCA_040509415.1 Baekduia sp.
CCCGCGCCGCAGTTGGAAGTCGACGGCGTCGTTGGCCGTCAGCGCGCCGAAGCGCTTGGTGTTGCCGCGGAGCTCGAGCGCGTGCCCCGCGGCATCGGATGCGTCAGGTGGCGGCACGTGCGCCACGGCAGAGCTTCAGGAGCTCGCCTTCACCGTGTCCGGCGGTGTGATCGAGTTGTCCTTCAACTTCGCCGTGACCTCGTCGATCTGCGGCTGGTACTTGGCACCCGCCGCGCTGATCTTGCCGAGGCCCGCGCCGTCGTTGGCAACCTCGAACGTGGTGTTGGTTCCGCCGGTGAACTTGTCGTCCTGGACCTGCTTGACCGTGTCCACGACCGCGACGTCGACCTTCTTGATGGCCGAGGTCAGGATGAACGGGCCGAGGTAGGACTGGTCGGCGTCGACGCCGATGCCCTGCTTGCCCTTCTCCTTGGCCGCATCCAGCGCGCCGAGGCCGCACTGGCCGGCCACCTGGAAGACGATGCCCGAGCCGCGGGCGATCTGGCTCAGCGCGATCTCCTTGCACTTCGCCTGGTCGACGAAGTCCTGGGAGTAGGCGTTGAGCGTCTTGATGTCCGGGTTGGCCGCCTTGGCGCCCGCCTGGTAGCCGGCGATGTAGTGGTCGACCGGCGGGATCTTCTGACCGCCGACCGAGGAGATCGTCGTGATGTTGTTGTCCTTGGCGTACAAGCCCGCGAGGTAACCCGCCAGGTAGCCGGACTGCTGCTCCTTGAAGAGCAGGCCCTCGACGTTGGTGGGCTTGCCCTTCAGCCCGGTCGCGTCGACGTCGATGATCGCGAACTTGGTGTCCGGGAACTTCTTGGCGACGGTGCCGACCGCGTCGGCCATCAGGAAGCCGACGCCGATGACGAGGTCGTAGTCCTGCTGGGCCAGCGTCGACAGGTTCGGGACATAGTCGGCGTTGGACTTCGAGGTCAGCACGCGGCCGGTGGCCCCGAGCGTCGCCTTGGAGTCCTGCAGGCCCTTGTTGGCCAGCGAGTTGAACGAGCGGTCGTTGAGGCCGCCGATGTCCGTGACGAGACCGACCTTGACCGCCTTCTTGGCGGGAGCTGCCGCGGTCGACGTCGTGTCGCCTGCGGACGAGGAGCTGTTGTCGTCGTCAGAGCCGCAACCGGCGGCGACGAGCAGGATGCCGGCGACGCCGAGAGCGGCGATGGCACGGCGGGTGGAACGTGCGCGCACTTGCGAGGTACTCCCTCTGAATTTTGAACAGGACTGAGGGACAGCGCGGCCAAACCCTGCGCCGCGGCGCAAACCTACAGGTCCATTGGGCGGTGTGGTTGGTTTACCAGACCTTCAATGTCCGCGAACGCCGCATCCAGCGCGGTTTCGGTGATCGCTTGAAGATCCTCCAAGCTGCACCCCAAGCGCTCGTGCGCCAACTCGTACTCGCGCCCGATGGTCGTGCCGAAGTACGGAGGATCGTCTGATCCCAGGGTCACTGGGACGCCCGCGGCCCGCAGCGTGCCCAGCGGATGGTCCTCGTAGGTGGCAAAGACGCCGAGGGCGACGTTCGACGTCGGGCAGACCTCGAGGACGATCCGGCGCTCGGCAAGCTCCCTGACCAGCGCCGGGTCCTCGATCGCCCGAACACCGTGAGAAATTCGCACGACGCCGGGCAGCGCGAGCGCGGCGCGAACCGACTCCGGGCCCGCGTGCTCGCCCGCGTGGACCGAGCAGCCCAGGCCACCGTCAGCCGCGATCGCGAACGCGCGGACGAAGTCGCCGGCCGGGAAGCCGGCCTCGTCGCCGGCCATGTTGAAGCCCACGACATAGGGATGGGCCAGCGCGACGGTCCGCCGGGCGACGTCCTCGCAGTCGGCCACGCCGAAGTTGCGGACGATCGAGGAGATGATCCGGCCGACGATGCCATGGTCGGCGTAGGCGTCGTCGATGCCCTGGGCGATGCCGGCAAGGTGCTCGGCGTCGTCGAGACCAACCTTGCGACCGTGGTCCAGCGACGCGATCAGCTCGACGTAGACCGCACCCTCCGCCGCGCAGGCGGCGAGGTACTCATAGGTGATGTCGCGGTAGTCCTGCGCGGTGCGGATGGTGCTGGCAGCGTCGTCGTAGGCGCGCAGGAAGTCCAGGAAGCCCGACCACGCGAACGCACCGTCAGACCGGAAGAGGCCGTCGGGCAGGCTGATGGCGTTGCGTCGCGCGAGGCGCCGGACGAGGTCGGGCGTCGCGGTGCCCTCCAGGTGGACGTGCAACTCGGCCTTCGGCACGGCCGCGACCGCGGCGCTCATCGCAGGACCTCCGCAACGACGGGGATGTCGGCCCACCCACCCGCCGTCTCCCCCACCGCGATCGCCGCGCGCACCGCGGCTTCGGCCGCATCGGCGCCCGCCTCGTCGCGCGCGTGGACCACCGCCAGCGGCCGTCCGCTCCGTGCCACCGCCGTTCCCGGCCCGGCGACCGCGTCCAGCCCGACGGCCGGGTCGATCACGTCGCGCTCGACCGCGCGACCGCCGCCGAGGCTCATCACCGCGATGCCCAGCGCGCGCGTGTCGTGGGCGGTCACCACGCCATCGGCCTGCGGGAGGACCTCGCGGATCACCGGCGCGCGGTCGAGGTGGCGCTCGAAGTTCTCCACCATGTCGCTCGGCCCGCCGAGGGCGCCTACCATCGCGCCGAAGCGCTGCGCCGCATCGCCCGAGGCCAGTGCGGCCTCCGGGTCGGCATCGCCCAGCCCACCGAGCTCCAGCAGCGCGCGCGTCAGCTCCAGCGTCACCGCGAGCAGCCGCGGGTCGGCGCTCGACGGGTCGCGCAGCAGCTCGATCGACTCCCGCACCTCCAGCGCGTTGCCGGCCGTCGTCCCCAGGACGCGGTCCATGTCGGTGAGCAGCGCGACCGTCGGGAGGCCGGCGGCGACGGCGACGTCCACCAGCGCCCGCGCCAGCGCGCGCGCATCGTCGCGCTCGCTCATGAAGGCGCCGCTGCCGTGCTTGACGTCCATCACCAGCCCGCCGAGCCCGGCGGCGAGCTTCTTGGACAGGATCGAGGAGACGATCAAGGGGATCGCCTCGACGCTGCCCGTCGCGTCACGGATGGCGTACAACTTGCGATCGGCCGGGGCCAGATCGTCGGTCTGGCCGCCGATGACGCAGCCGACCTCACGGACGACCTTGCCCATCAGCGCCGCGTCGGGCGTCGCGTTGTAGCCCGGGATCGCCTCCAGCTTGTCAAGCGTGCCGCCGGTGTGGCCGAGGCCACGGCCAGAGATCATCGGCACCGCGCCGCCGCACGCGGCGACCAGCGGAGCGAGGATCAGCGACACCTTGTCGCCTACGCCGCCGGTGGAGTGCTTGTCGAGCACGGGCCTGTCGATGTCCGACCAGTCCAGGACCGTGCCGCTGTCGCGCATGCCGAGCGTGAAGGCAGGCAGCTCGGTCGCGTCGAGGCCGCGGAAGTAGACCGCCATCGCGAACGCCGCGACCTGCGCATCGCTGAGGCCGCCATCGGCGATGCCCGCCGCGATTGCCCGCAGCTCGTCGGGCGTCAGTGCCTTGCCGTCGCGCTTATCGCGCAGCAGCTCCTTGGTGGGACGGACCATCTAGTTGTAGTCCCTGACGAAGCGGGTCAGCACCCGTTGGAGATCTTGCGCGGCGACCGCGGCGCTGGCAAGCGTGTGCTCGTGGGTGAGGACCTCGTCGCCGAGACCCTCGGCCAGGTTGGTGATCGCCGAGACGGCCGCGACGCGCAGGCCGCAATGGCGCGCGACGATGACCTCGGGAACCGTGGACATCCCGACGGCATCGGCGCCGAGCACCTTGAAGGCGCGGATCTCGGCCGGCGTCTCGAACGAGGGGCCGCCGACGGCGAGGTAGACGCCCTCGCTGAGGTCGACACCCTCGGCCACGGCAGCAGCCTTCAGCGCGCGCCGCAGCGGCAAGTCATAGGCATCGCCAAGACCGACGAAGCGCGGGCCGATTGCGTCATCGTTGATCCCGGTCAGCGGGTTGACGCCCATCAGGTTGATGTGGTCGGTGAGCGCCATCAGGCGCCCGGGGCCGACCTCGGCGCGCAACGAGCCCGCGGCGTTGGTCAGCACGATCGCCTCGGCGCCGAGCGCGCGGACGGTCCGCACGGGGACCGCAAGATCGGAGACCGGGATGCCCTCGTAGAGGTGCGCGCGTCCCTGCAGCACGACGACCGGCGTGCCGGCCAGCGTGCCGAGCACCAGCCTTCCGGCGTGACCGGCGACCGAGCCGACGGGAAAGCCGGGCAGCTCGGCGTAGGGGATCGCGGTCGCGTCCTGCACGGCGTCGGCGAGGCCGCCGAGGCCCGAGCCGAGCACGAGGCCGAGGCGCGGCGTCGGCGCGTCGGCTCCGGCAGCGGTGCGGATCACGGTCGCCGCGTCGGTCATCAGTGCGACTCCTTTAGGTCGAACGCGAGCGGCAGCAGCTCGCCGAGGGTGACGGTCCGGCGGATGCCCTCCGGTCCAGCCAGGTGGATCGGCGTCTCGGGGCCGGCCAGCTCCGAGAGCCGCTGACGGCAGCCGCCGCACGGCACGATCAGCTCGGTGTCGGCCATCACGACGGCCTCGCGGATCTGCCGGCCGCCGGCGGTGACCAGGGCGCCGATCGCCGCCGCCTCGGCGCAGGTGCCCTGCGGGTAGGAGCTGTTCTCGACGTTGGCGCCGGCGTGTAGGGCACCGACCTCGTCGCGCAGCGCCACGCCGACCTGGAAGCGCGAGTAGGGCGCGTAGGCCCGCGCCATCGCGCCGCGCGCGAGGTCGACGAGCCGCGGCGTCGCGGCACCGCGCTCCAGCAGCATCGCCGCGTAGCCGGTGGCGACCACGTCCTCGTCGAGCAACGCGAGCACGGCGCGCAGCTCGGCAACCTTGCGGTGCTCGGCGGCCAGATCGGAGTCCGCCGGTGCAACCGCCTCCAGCTCCAGCCACGTCCCGAGCCCTTCGACCGTGTCGAGGTGGATCCGCACGTCCTGCCACAACAGCAGGCGGCGAACCTTCTCAACCACCACGACTGTCCCCAAACTGTCGTCGAGCGCGGCTTTCAGCGCGGCCGGGTCGAGCACCGCGACCAAGTGATAGGCGCTGGTCCGCGCAGCCGCCTCGTCGGCGCGCGCGTAGGCGATCAGCGTGCCGGCGCCATCTTCCTCGCGGAGCTTCAACCGCCCCTCGCGCGCGGCGAAGTAGGTGTCGGTCTGCGTCAGGACGCCCTGATCGTCGGCTCCATGCCCCAGCGCGGCGGCGAGCGTCGCCTCCGGATCGTGATCGCGTGCCTTGAGCTCGACATTGCGAAGTGGGTGCATCGCCGGGCCAAGCTACAGGGTGAGTCGCCCACTCCGGCGAAGTGGGTGCATCGCCGGGCCAAGCTCCAGGGATGTGTACGACCTCGCCGTTGTGACACCCGCATCCAATAACGTCACGATCGTGTTGGAAGGGTTACGCGTCGTCGACCACCCAGTGATGGCGAGAGCTGTCACCGAGCTCCGTGCCGCGAGCACATCGCGCGCCGCGTTCCGTGCCGCGATGGCGGATGCCTCGTCGATGCTCGCCTACGAGGCGCTGCGCGACGTGCCGACGCGAGCCGTCGAGGTCCAGACCCCGCTGGAGTCCACCACCGGCTCGCATCCGACGCCGATCATGGTCGTCGCGGTGCTGCGCGCCGGCCTCGGCATGGTCGACGGCTTCCTGCGCTACGTGCCCGGCGCCTCGGTCGCGCACCTGGGCATGCGGCGCAACGAGGTGACGCTCCAGCCTGAGGATTACTACGAGTCGCTGCCCGAGGGCATCGACAGCTCGACCGTCTTCGTCGTCGACCCGATGCTTGCCACCGGCGGCAGCGCCACGGCGGCGCTGACCCGCATGCGCGCGGCCGGCGCGCACGACCTCCGACTGGTCTGCCTGATCGCCGCGCCCGAGGGCGTCACCGCGGTGCGTGGCGCCCACCCCGATGTCCCAATCCTCACCGCCGTCCTGGATCGCGGGCTCGATGAGCGCGGCTTCATCCGCCCCGGCCTCGGCGATGCCGGTGATCGCCTCTTCGGCACCGACTGATGGAGATGCGATGAGCGACCGCGAAGACGATCCCGCCACTGAACCGCCGCCCGCGGGCGGCGCAGCCGGGGCCCAACAGCTCCCGAAGGGCCGCCATGGCCTGTCGCGCGCCTTCATCGCATCCAACCAGCGCGAACGGCTGCTGGACGCGATCGCCAACGTCGTCGCCGAGAAGGGCTACGCGGGCACCCGCGTCGCCGACATCACCACCTACGCCGGGGTCTCGCGCAAGACGTTCTACGAGCTCTTCACCGACAAGGAGGAGTGCTTCCTCGCCGCGTTCGACGCGATCACCAAGCTGCTGATGGATCGGATGGCCGAGGCGCTGAAGGACCTCTCCGATGGCAACTGGCGCATGCAAGTGCGTGCGCTGCTCGGCGAGTTCCTGCGCTTCCTCGCCGGCGAGCCGGCCTTCGCGCGCATGTGCATCATCGAGGTGCTCGGCTCCGGCCCGGAAGGCCTGGCCCGCCGCGACGCCGCGATCGAGGCGTTCTTCCCCATCGTCGACCACATCCCACGCTCGCAGCCCGGCTCGGAGCAGTGGCTCGCGCCGCTGACGCCGGTGTTCGTCACCGGCGGGATCCTGGAGGTCATCTACTGGGCCGTTCGCCGGGGCGAGACCGCCACGCTGCCCGAGCTCGAGGACGATCTGACGCGGTTGGCGTTTCGCGCTTACCGCGCGGATCCCGACGCCCCACCGCAGGAAGACGTCGGCGCGCGGGCGCGCTGAACGCGGTCAACCGGGGCCAGGCTTGCCGCCTGGCTGTCCATATCCCCTGGACAGGCCGTTCAGCCGGCGTACCATGGTCAGCTGTCGCATTAGATCAGGTTCAGCTGAGCGGAATCATGGACGACAAGCTCACCGTCGCGGAGATCGCGCAGCACGCGAGGATCGCCCCATCCCACGTGCGCTACTACCAGCGGGCCGGGCTCTTGCCCGTGCCCGCCCGCGTCGGGCGCCACGTCCTCTACCCCGCGGCGGTGCTGGAGCGGTTGCGCGCGATCGCTACCGCGCGAGAGGCTGGGCTGTCCCTGGATGAGATCCGAGAGCTGTCGGCGTTGCGCGGGCCGCTGCACGGAGACCTACGGCAGTGGCGCCCCGCCGAGCGCGGAGACGATCCCGACGACGCCGGCGCCGACGAGCGTGGCGACGACCCCGAGCCGCCCGGTCAGGAGCGCAACGGCCGCGGCGCCAAGCAGCGCGAACTGCCAGGCCTCCTGCAGCGCGCCGGCCAGCGGGATCGCCGCGCCGAGGATCGCGCCGAGCGCCGCCGGCGCCGCGCCGTCGATGAACGCCCGCGCGCGAGGATCCCGCAGCAGCGTGTCAAAGCGCGCAGCGCCGCCGATGACGAACGCGAAGGACGGTGAGAACGCGATCAGCGCTGCGAGCAGCCCGCCACCGACGCCCGCGACCGCGTAGCCGACCGCGGCGACCGTGTGCACCACCGGCCCCGGCGTGACCTGCCCCAGCGCGACCGCGTTGAGGAACTGCGTGTCGGTCATCCAGTGGTGCGTGTCGACCGCGTCGGCGTGCATCAGCGGGATGATCACGAAGCCACCGCCATACGAGAGGGCGCCGACCTTCAGCGCCGTCCAGCAGAGCGCGGCGAGGCCGCCGGTGGCACCCGCGGCCATCGCGATGGCCGCAAGTGGCGAGAGCGACATCAGCCGATCGCGGCTGGGCCGGCGG